>JAITBG010000113.1 GCA_031283725.1 Treponema sp.
ATAAAGCGGGTAATCAATATACTGGGCTGCAAAAACCTGCCGGCATATCTGGCCGGGTAGTTCCCCGCAGACGGTGGATCACTGGAGAACCATGCCTGTTTCTGTAATAATCGCAACCCCTTAAAGACGTGGAAAACAGAGTTTTGACACAGTCTCCCCGGGGGTTCCCTGGGCGTGTTTCCCTGCCAGGACCCCGGTACATGTTCCCGTGCGTTCCCGGAAACCCAACAAGGGTCCATAGGGGGGGGCCGGGTTGCCAGATACTGGCTTTTTGGGCATAGTATAGACTATCCATGACTGAGAACCAGGAAGATGCGCTCTACGAATTTCTCGAAAACAACCGGGATCCCTTTACCATTGATGACGTGGTAAGTTTCATCAGGCTTCTGGATTCTTCCCGGAACAACCGTTTAGCCGAAGAAGTTATCGCCTTTATCGATTCTCAGAATGTTGCCTTTCGATTAGGCCCCGGAACTTGGGTATCCAGAAGGGGTTGCTTTGAGCCCCTTCGCTTTGTTATTAGCCCCACCCGGCCGGAACTACTGAACGGGATATTAATTCCCGGACACCGTTGTGTGCCTTTTGCCAACCCGGTGCTGATGCCCCAGGAATATCGTTTTTTCTATAAGGGGAACCAGATTCCTTTCTCTTCTATTGAGGGACCGCCGGAGGAATTTTACCCCTATTACACGATTTTTGGGGAGGAATATGCCCCCGAGTACGTTGCCAAGGATAATACGGATAATGAAAGCGCCTTTAACAGCGATCCCTACGAGGACCCGCCGGAAGTTTCTATCCAGACCCTGGATATGCGGAACCTGTACCGGGAGCTGGCCTTTGTACCTGGGGACCGTTTTGTAGTCCGTACCCGGGACTGGAGGCAAGGCTGCTTCGAACTTGAGCAGGTAAAGAAGGATGCGTGGTCCAAGGGGGATCTCTACGCATGGCTGGAAGCCGCTGAGGAGGGATTTGAGGGTTCCTTTAAGTTACTCGGGCCCGGCCGTTGTACGGAAGAACAGATCGCTTATGCTTACTGGTATGGGGGGAAACGGATGCGGGATGTACCAGCTTATTCCCTGGAGGATTTTCTCTACGAACAGACGGATCGTATAGAGACTACCGCCTATGGTATGGAGACCCGGTTCTGGTTTGCCGGGAAGGATATCCCCGATAGAAAGAGGCTGGAGAAACTTCCTATCCAATCGTTTATTGAGGAAATTCTGAACCGAAGCGGGGCGCCCTTTTCTGAATACGTGGTACAGTCCTATGTTTGCGACGCTCTTTTCAGGAGGGATAGGGATATAGCTGCCCTGATGAAGCGAATCGTTCCCCCCGCGGTGGTGATGGATGGACGGGACCGGGAGTGTCTTACGGAATTTGTCACCGGGGTGATGGCGGAAATTGAGCCGGCTTATTCCCCTTTTAAGGATTCTACCATGGGCCCCATCCGTCAACGAATGGGGGAGCTGCATACCGCGGTGATCGAGCTGACGGCCCGGCTTCGCAAAGGGGATATCAACATGTCCTGGCTGCCCAAACATACGTTTATTATTCTCGCCCAGATTCAGGAGCATGCCGCGGGGGTTTTGGAAGATCTGGATACAGATACGCCTCTCGGTAAAGATGAACTGAACGCCATTGATAATTCTCTGGATAATATGATCGAAGCCTATGAAGATATTAAGGAATTGATAGACGATGCCCTGGACAGTTTTAGGCAGAATAATCTTTCCGTGGTGAAGGCGGCAAAAACCGGCGGGGGCCTTGAATGGCGCATCCTGCAGGTAAGTCTGGGGGGAACCGATGTCTGGCGCCGTCTTGTGGTACCGGAAAGCTGCCGTTTACGGGAACTTCACGGGATTGTCCAGGCTTTGTTGGGGTGGAAAGGGGAGTACGGCTATCATTTTGCCCTGGAGGAGCAGGGTTCCCGAAATCTGCTGCGGAGTGTTTCGGGACGGCTGGAGTCTGATTTAACCCTGGGGGAGATTGCTCTTGGGGGGGGGAATTCCCTTTTGTATGAATACGGGTCAAAATGGACGGTGAAGATACTGCTTCTTTCCCGGTATGAGAACGGGGAACTGCAGGGTATTCATTGTGTGGCCGGGGCGGCGGCCGCTCCGCCTGAATATATTGACGGCCCCATGCGGTTTAGGCGCTATGTTGCGGCTCTAGAGAAAGGGGCCGATGCCGAACGGGAATTGGCGTTCCGTGAACTTGGCCGGGATTTTGATTCCCAAGCCTTTGATTTAGATGCCTGTAACCGTAATTTGGCATCGGTATTAATTGGAGAACAATGATGGATACAATAAAAGAACCGGGACTAATCGAACTAATTAAACGGGGAGGGGGTTTCCGTACTATTCCCGGCGCCGGTCCCCAGGAACTGCTGGCAAATCTGATAGGCGGAATCTATCTTCCCCCGTCGATGGATAGGGCGGCCCTGTTAAACGCGGTGTTGGAACGGGAAGCCCTGATGCCAACCGCTGTGGGAAGCGGTATTGCCTTGCCGCATCCCCGCCAGCCCCTTATTACGGACCCTGCCGAGCAATTTGTCACCATTGCTTATACGGAACAGGGGTTGGACTGGAAAGCCCTGGACGGCAAGCCGGTGTATACGGTTATCCTTATCGTTTCCGCCTCGGCAAAAATGCACCTTCACACCCTTTCGCGGATCAATTTTTTCTGCCGGCAGGAATCTTTCAGGGTACAGCTTGAGAACCGGGTTCCCTCCGGGGATATTTTAAAAACCATCGAAGAAACCGAGCGGACCTGGAATAATAACTAGCGGCGGTTTCAAAATGGCGGATTTTGAAATTAGCTTACTAATTAAATTTACGGACTCCCTTTCTCCGTACTAATCGGTTTGAGAATAGTTGTTTTCCCGCCTGTTCTTTTCTTATACTAAATATATTAGGGTTGTTCGGAAACTTTAGTTTCTGAACAACACCCGCTGAAAATTGAGGTAATCATGATTGGCATTATAGGCGCCATGGAGGACGAAGTAACCATGCTCCGTTCCGCCCTGGAGAATATCCGCACGGAAACTATCGGAGTATACGAATTTTACACCGGTACATTGGAGAAGAAACCCGTGGCCCTTTTGCGCTGCGGTATCGGCAAGGTTAATGCGGCGGTGGGTTGCGCTATCCTTATAGACCACTACAAGCCGGAACTGGTGATCAACACCGGTTCCGCCGGAGGCATTGACCCCTCACTCAGCTTTGGGGACGCTGTCATCTCCGACGGGCTGATCCAGTACGATGTGGACCTTACCGCGTTTAACTATGCTCCGGGCCAGCTTCCGGGTATGCCCCCGGTGTTTGCCGTAGGCGAAGGCCTGATACGCCGGGGAGAAGCGGCGGTGGATAGCTTGAAACAGGAGGGTATCCTTCCGCCGGAGTTTAACCACCTCCGGGGGCTTATCGGTTCCGGGGATGTGTTTATGCACGAACCGGATCGGATCAATACGATCCGCAAGATCTTCCCCGCCATCCGGGCGGTAGAGATGGAAGGAGCCGCCATTGCCCAGGCTTGTCACCTCTTTTCGGTCCCCAGCTTGATCATCCGGGCCGTCTCGGATGTGGCCGGCACGGAATCGCCGGTTACCCACAACGAGTTCCTGCCCATGGCGTCAAAGCACTCCGGGGAAATTGTACGGCGTATCGTGCGGGACTGGAATCAAAGCTAATAAAGAGATATAAATAGACTATTCCTAGAAATACAGGAGACTGTTATGGAAAAGATTGCGAGTTTTCAAATAGACCATCTGCGGCTGAAACCGGGGCTCTACGTGTCCCGGCAGGATAAATTTGGGGATACCGTACTTACCACTTTCGATATGCGCTTTAAGGAGCCTAATAAAGAACCGGTGATTGATATGCCGGCTCTGCATACCATTGAGCATCTTGGGGCGACTTTTCTGCGGTCCCATAAGGAATGGGCGGACAAGACCGTCTACTTTGGACCCATGGGATGCCGTACGGGGTTCTATGTGATCCTGGAGGGAAAGAGGACATCCTCTGAGGTTTTACCCTTGATCCGGGAACTGATGGACTGGATCGCCGCTTTTGACGGTCCCATCCCCGGCGCCCACCCGGCGGAATGTGGGAATTATTCGGAGCAGAATCTGAACATGGCCAAATGGGAAGCGGCGCGTTACGGGGCGGTGCTAAAAAATGCCGGGAAGGAAAACCTGAACTACCCCGACTAACCGCACTCCGCGATTCCTTGGCGATG
>JAITBG010000131.1 GCA_031283725.1 Treponema sp.
TTTTATCGCGCTGGTCCCCCGAAAGGATCGTCCTTCCGTCAGGTACAGCAGTATCGTCTGTATCAGGTCTTCCGGTGATTGTATTCCCCGCTCCCGTTGAAACGCCTTCAGTTCCCGCGCCTTTGCTTCCCAGCCTTCCGGCAACAGTTTGAGCAATTGCTCGAAAAGATCATTTTCCCTTCCCATCTGGTCAGTATAGCATAGATTCTATATTTATATTAGCGCACATGGGGGTAACCCCATGTACTCCTCCGGTCCCTCTCCCGGAGCAGTGTATTTGGGTTAGATTATTTATGAGGCAACGCGTTCTCTTGTTTTTTATCCCGCACCGGGGTTATAATTTATTCATGGGCAAAATCGCGTATTCTCCGGTACGGAGGCTTTTTCTTTTAGGTTTCCTTTCCCTGTTTTTCGCCCTGTCCTGTTCCCGGGCGGAACCGAACATTGCCTTTGGAACCCTCAGGCTGGCCTATTTCCAGGGGCCCCAGGGCCCGGAAGAACGGTTTTCCTTTTTTGTAATCCCCGAGGATGAGGACGGCGTTGAGGATCTTTCGGATCTCTACCTGTACCATGATCGGGAGGGACTTTGCTGGCATTTAACATCCGATGATTGGATGGTTGTACAGAATGAAGATCAAACTTGGGTAGGCAGCCGGAGTATTGCCATGATTGATGAGGGGCGCCTTCCCCGGGGACAGTTCCGGGCGGTTCTGGTTGACAAAGGGGGGGAGCAGGCGGAGCGTTTATTTTCCTTTGATGCTCCGGAGGAGGCCCGGCATCCTTTTCCGTTTTTATATATCGAGGACGGCTATTACCGTATAGAGTCGGAATATCCTGAACATTATTTTATCTGTTATGACGGAACCGGCGCTTTTTTGAAAAATGTTTTCGTTGAATATCCCGTGGGGGATCTTTCGGCGCTGGATATTCCCCAAGATACCCGGGCCATTGCCCTATGGGCTGAAGAAAGTGAGTATTTTACCTCCGCCTTAACCGATGTGGTTGCCGTACGATAGGGTATTGTAGACATGGCATACGGTATTAAAAGCTATGTTCTCCGCGCAGGCCGGATGAGCGTTGCCCAGCGCCGTTCCTACGAAACCCTTTCACCTGATTTTTGTGTCCCCTTTGTAGAAGCCCCTTTAGATTTTTCCCATACCTTTGGCAACGAAAATCCCGTAACGGCTGAGATTGGTTTTGGTATGGGCATGGCCACCGCCGTGATCGCCCAGGAAAATCCGGAGAAAAACTATTTGGGCATAGAAGTCCACCGTCCCGGTATAGGCCGGCTTCTCTGGGAAATCAAAAACCGCTGCCTTACCAATATCCGCATCATTGAGTATGACGCTGTGGACGTTCTGGGGAAGATGATAGGCGCCGCTTCTCTGGGGGCACTTCATATTTTTTTCCCCGATCCCTGGCCGAAAAAAAGGCACCATAAGCGGCGTCTTATTGTCCGGCCTTTTACCGGCCTGCTTGTGGAAAAGCTGTGTCCCGGCGGCTATCTTTACATGGTTACCGACTGGGCCGATTACGGCGACTGGGCCCTGACGGAATTGTCCGCCACAGCCGGTCTGGTAAACCCCCATGGCGGATTCGCCCCCCCGCAGGACTGGCGGCCGCGTACGAAGTTTGAACAAAAAGGAATAGAAAAGAATCACCAGGTGAGGGAATTGTTTTTTGTAAAAGAAGGATGAAGCATGGGTGATGGAGACAGAATAACTGCGCTTGAAGGGCTTATACAGAAATATCAGAAATCCTATTACAGCGGAGAAGCGGAAATTGGGGACGCCGAATTTGATATTCTTTGGGATGAATTAAAGGCCCTTGATCCCGCTAATCCGCTTTTTGCTAAGGTAGGTGCGGACAATACCGACGGTTTTCCCAAGGCTAGACACCTCATCCCCATGGGGAGCCAGGAGAAAGCCGCTAACCCGGAGGAGTTCCACGCCTGGGCCGCAAAGGCGGGTCTGGGTACAGGCCGTTCTTTTATTGTCCAGTACAAACTTGACGGGGCAAGCCTGGAGCTCCAGTACGAAAAGGGGAACCTGGTCCGGGCCATTACCCGGGGGGATGGGATTATCGGGGATGAAATCACCGCAAACGCCCGGCGTATGACCGGGGTTGTCTCCACCCTGAATGCCCCGTTTACCGGTGGGGTCCGCGGTGAAGTAGTGATGACCCGCGGCATCTGGCGATCAAAATACACGGAAAAAGCAAATTGCCGGAATGCCGCCAACGGGATCATGCGCCGCAAGGATGGTGTTGGCTGCGAGGACCTTAGGCTTATCACCTACGATGCCGCAGCCCAGGGGGCCGACGCGTATTTTAAGGACGAAAAACAAAAAATCGACTGGTTGAAAAAACAGGGTTTTGAAGTTACGGTGGTCGAAGAATTTTCCGATCCCGAGGGGGTTATTAATTACCGGGAAGAGGTGGCGGCCATGCGGGAGAACCTGCCCGTGGATATTGACGGCCTTGTGGTAAAGGACCCGGTCACAGACATGGCGGACCTGCGCCGTCCCAGGCCGGAAAAACAAATAGCCTTCAAGTTTGAATTGGAAACCGCCTTCAGCATACTCCGCTCGGTTGAATGGAGCGAGAGCGGCGCCACCTATACCCCCATCGGCGTGGTAGATCCGGTTCGGCTGGCGGGAACCACGGTACAGCGGGTCAACCTCAATAATCCGCAAATGATACGCTCCATGGGCCTTATGATCGGCTCCGCGGTATCGGTGGTAAAGCGCGGAGAGATCATCCCCAAGATAGAAGGGCTGGCTCCCGGCGGGGCATTGCCCGCGGAATTAGTACTCGATGAAAAAACAGAAATACTGTTTCCAGACCGGTGTACGTCCTGTAACACGGAGCTTGTGGACGGCGGTACCCGGCTTTACTGCCCTAACCCCGGCTGTCCTAAGCGGCTCCTCCACCGGCTGGAAAAATGGGTGTCCGTTCTGGATATTCTGGAGTTGGGTGAAAAACTGATCCGTCAACTCTTTGATAAAAGACGGGTCCGGCAAATAGCGGACCTCTATACCTTGGAAGCCCGGGAGCTTGCGGAGTACGAACGTATGGGGGAGTTGTCCGCTGCAAAGGTGATTCGGCATATCCGTACCCCCCGGTCCCTGTCCCTGGCGGCTTTTGTGGCGGGGTTTGATCTTGAAGGGGTAGGGGAGACCATCATGGATAAGGTTATCGCCGCCGGATTCGATACCCTGGAAAAGCTCCGCTCCGCCTCTGTGGAGGAGCTTTCCGCCGTCTACGGTCTGGGAGAAATAACCGCCCGTACCATTGCTGAGGGTATTAACGAAACTGCGACGGAAATGGACAAGGTTCTTTCCGCGGGAATTATCGGCATAGCTCCTCCGCTTGCTGTGGACGCCGCACCTCTGCGGGGAAAGTCATTCTGTTTTACCGGCGAGCTTGTTTCGATGAAGCGCAGTGAAGCTGAAGAAAAGATCAAGGCCCTGGGAGCTTCGGTAAAGACATCGGTGGTAAAGGATCTGTCATTTCTTGTAACCAATAATCCCGAATCAGGGTCGGCGAAAAACAAGAAAGCCCGGGATCTGGGGGCGGCGATTATTGATGAGAAACAGTTTCTGGATTTGTTGAAGAACTCCGGTAGTGTTAATGCTGGCGTTAAAAAGACAGGACAAGAGGAGTTGTTCTAATAGGTATTCTCATCCATGGTTTGAAACTGTTTCCGGACCTGCTGCAATAAAGAGAGCTCACGGTTGATAATCTTCCCGTAATCCAGCGTTCCGTCTTCAACACGCCCCGCCTCGTCTTCCCAAAACTGAACCCTGATCAGGTTAATGAATCGGAAGCGCCGGTCCAGGGCTTTTTCCGCCCAGTCCCGGGCGGCCTGCCAGTAGTAGAGGGCGGTGCGGTAGCAGGTTTCCGCGGTTTCAAGGCTCTCCAGGTTTTGTTCCTTCCAGGGGGCGTTGTAGAAATAGGCATTCCGTTTATTCCATTTGTTTCCCAGATAAAGGTACTGTTCTATCAGTTTGAGATGGACGTGCATCATAAAGAGGTAGCGGTACTTTTCCCACTGAGGCTCGTTTTCTATCAGGGCCAGAGCGAAGAGGGGGTTGGCAAAATCCGCCTTGATGGCCTGTTCCAGCCAGTAGATGTTTTCCATGGTATCGTCAGGGTACTGCATATAATGCAGATGGTAGAGCCGGTAGAACTGTTCTTTGTACTGAACATAATACGCTTCCAGGGGGGATGGATTTAGGGTTGTCAGTAAGACGATGCCGAGCATCAGAAATTTGATCCGCTTCAAATTTCTTTCTCCGAATTCTTCATTTCTTCCTTGAATATCGGCATTTTTTCAATCCATCTCCAAACATCTTCCTCCACTTTTTCCGGGCTTTGGGATGCGTCTATAATTACCGTCTTGACCCCTTCGCCGGTGTACCATGGCAGTAGTTCCCGGTATCGCCGACGGACCTGAACCTGGAAGTCACGGTGTTCAAAAATTTCCTTTTCCGCCCGGTTTTCCAGCCGTTTTGCTGCGATATCCGGGTCCACGTCGAAGAAAAAAAGCAGTTCCGGCCCGGGAAAATCCCGGTTTAATACCAGGGGCAATTCCTCCCCGCAGGTAATTCCCTGGTAGACCAGGGAGGACAGGACATAACGGTCGCAGAGGACCAGCTCCCCCCGGCCGCAATGTTCGGCGATCCCGCCGGGCCCGTAGAGGTGTTCCTGGCGATCCGCGGAGAAAAGCCGGGCCAGAGTTTCCGCCCTAAGGGGTAGTTTTCCCCCCAGGGCTTTCCGGATAAGCCTGCCCACCGGACCTTCTGTGGGCTCCGCGGTACTGTGAAGGACCGGCATGGACGGAGAGAAACGGCGGCGGAGAAGGTTCATTTGGGTAGAGGTTCCGCTTCCGTCTCCTCCTTCAAACACAATAAAATTTGGTATAATTATCATTAATTATTATAGTATACTATAGGACATTACGTGACAATTCGGCCGATACTGATAATGAGGTGCTATATCCAATGGGCGTCACAGGGGTGACTTGTGAATGATTCAGCAAAAACAGCGGCCGGTAAAATTAGAAACAAATCGGTTTACCGTTTAGTTCGTTTTGGCATACAACTTCTTTTTTTTCTCGCTCTGGTGATGATCAGTACCCTTTTGCTCAGGCCCCTTCATCTGGGGATGCAGGCCCGGATGACCGAGCTTCGGGACGATCTGCTGTCTCAGGCGGAGATTTTCCTGGACCGCCGGATCGAATACGCCGCCATGGGTCCATCCATATTCGGCACCCTGGATATACGGAATATCAGGGTATACGCCGCTGATACTGAACCGGTGATCTCCATAGACCGTTTTCGCATTACCTATTCGTTCTGGGATCTGATACGGGGAAGGGTTATCGGCGCGATCCGTTCGGTCCGCATAGACCGCCCGGTGGTAACCCTAGATTTGGAGCGGGATGCGGATCTGAGAGACCGTTTTACCCCTCAGCCGGGAAGTGCCGGCGGAGCCAACGGGCCCGGACTCGATCTCCGTAACGATACCATGCTGAAGATAGCATCTCTCATCCCGAAGGATCTTTTGTTCTGGGTACGGGGAGGCGAATTTCGGATTCTGGTAGCGGGAAATACTATCAGCGCGGAAGGGCTAAATTTTAATACCCTGGTGGAAGCCGGGAGATTCCTCTTTTCCGGTAAATGGTCCGCTCAGGCTGAACTGGCGGGGCTTTTAAACCAAAACCTTGAGGCCGTCATGTCCGGCAGGATTGACGGGGAATTGTCACGGGATCTGAAAAACGGTAGTATTAATTTCCGCATTCCCACTTTTTCCGGGAATTTCTTTGTTTTTAGAACTCTGACGGTTAATCTTACTCTGACGGAAAAGGAAATAGAAATACGAAAGATCAACGATCATCTGCCGGTTGATTTTTCTCTGAACTACGCTTTTGATACCAAGCTTGTCGATCTAAACCTCCGGGCGGAAAATTTTGCCCCCAGGGATCTGATTACCCTTACCGGTCCATGGCGGAAATACAACCCCTATCTGGATATACGGAATTCCGGTTTTGTATCCATAAGCCATTCCCCCCAGGGAGATACTTCCTATGAGATCGATCTATCCGGTTCTCTGGAGCTAAGCGATGCGGCGGAATCGGTTTCTTATACCGTTGCCGGAAAGGGGGATAAAAAATACGTCGGATTTACCCGTTGCGATTTCAATTTTCCCCGGGGAGTAGTCGCCTACACCGGCGGTTTTGGATTGGACCCTTTTGCGCCGAACGGGATATTTCATGTAAAGGATTTTTCCCTTACCGGAGATGGGGAGATCGACGGTGATTTCGTCATAAGTACCTCGGGGAGGACGGTGAACCTTTTTGGGGAAGCGGTTACCCTGGGAACGATGGAGCTTTCCGCCTTGGATGGAGGGCTGGTCCGGGAGGACGGGGGTTTTTCCTTTAGTCTTTCCGCACTGCATTTCCGAAATATTGAGTCCTACGAGGATGTGCAGCTTGCCACACTCTCATTGGAAGGGTCCTATGACCGGGATCCCCAGCATCTTCAGGGAAGCCTGGCCCTGGATTCTTTCTCCGTATCGGATATGCTGGATATTATCCGGCCCTTTACGGATATCGCCACAGGTTCGGAGGCGGCTAAGTATGTCACCGAAGATATATCGATCACCACCGAGATATTTGTTACCACCGATTTCAAGCATGTCCTCTACAACGCCCCCCGGCTGGTGGCGGCCTATTCGGGGAAACAGGACGTCCTAACCCTGGTATCCGTATCCGGAACAGACCGGCGCTTTGAGCTGAGTGAAGGGCAGATTGTCTGGGCTGAGGGGCGTGCGGAAGCCGCGGGTTACGCCGATTTTTCAGACCCCGAGGATATTGTCTTTTCCCTCCAGGCATCCTACAAAGACATGTTTTATTTTCTGGACGGGGAATATTTGGATCGGCGTTCACTCAGCATCCGTGGCTCCTATGGGTTCCAGATATATGTTGCCGCCACTGATTACGGAGGATATTCCGGATACATGGAAGCTTCCTCCATTCCTATCCCTCTGAATGATCAGTTTGCCCGGCTAAGTTTTCTCTTATCATTGCGATACAGCGATGCCGATTACTGGTCCCTTACGGTGGACCGGTTTGAAGTACAGGATATGATCACTTCGGTGTCGGCGATTACGTCCCTGGATGTTTCCGGCGAGATAAATCAGAGCGGGCTGCAGTTCAGGCGTATTCTTTTTGACGACGGCCAGGGACCCCTAATGGGCAGGGCGGCCGCTTCCTGGGGATCGGGTTTTTCCAATCCCGAGGGGGAGCTTGTTATCCGAAATCAGGCGGGGACGGAGATCGTCCGGATAGACGGGTCCTACCACGGGGAAGAGGTGGATGTTAATTTCTCCGGAACCGATGTCCAGTTGGGCCGCTTCCTGCGGAATACCTATAATACGGTACTGTCGGGGAACTTGGAGATTCATTGGCGTTCCCTGAATGCTTATTCAGTCAATGCTACTCTGAATGAGCTTAGCGCCAGGATAGGAGACAGCGACATTACCGTTACAGGCTCCGCCGTATTGGATCAGGATACAATCTCCCTCAATAATTTTCAGCTGCGGTATAACAACCTTGAGGGGGAACTGAATCTGCTTCACATTGACCGGCGAAATTCCTCCGCCGTAGCCGCCGCCCGGGTCCACGGTGACTTCATAGGCCGGAATCTGGATATGGCCTTCAATACGGAGTTGAATTTCGCCCCCATCAATTCCTGGTTTACCCTGCGGGATGCCATGAATACCTTCGACGGCGCCCTCTTTGTCCAGAATATCAGCCTGGATACTATCCGGGCGCAAGAGCCCTTTAATTTTGTATTTTCCCGTAACCTTACCCAAATGTCCCTTTCCGGCGGTCCCGGGGATATGCTCCGGCTGCAGGTTTCCGATCGAGGGGCGTTTTACGTCGCTTTTTCAAGCCCTGCCCCGTTCAGGGGTTCCGTGGTGGGTACCATTACTGGTAATACCATCGATGCCCAGACTTCAGACTTGTATGTTGATATGGCCTCTCTCTGGCGTTTTATCCCTGGAAAGGAAATTGTCAATGTCCCCGGGGGCTTTGTGGAGGCTTCGGTGGAGATCCGTGGCAGCCTGGGAGATCCGGAATTCTTCGGAACCGCCAGGGTAAACAGCCTGCGTCTTAATATACCCCAATATTTGCGTGCCGATATTGAGCCGGTACCGACAACCATAACCCTGGAGGGCAACGAAATGAATTTCGGCCCCATCCCGTCCCGGGTCGGTTCCGGGGCTGGTATGACTACCGGATGGTTTCGTTTTGACCGGTGGATACCGAATATATTTACCCTGGATATCCAGGTGCCGGATGAAACTCCCATCCCTTTTTGGGTGGATATTGCGGGTATCCGGGCGGAAGGCGACGCTTCCGGCCACCTTATTCTTTCCATGGAAGACATGATTTTCAAGGTTTCCGGTGATTTAGTGGGTAATAACGCGGAAATAAACCTAAAAAGACAGGAAGGAAGCGATTTTTTTACCCAGGATACCCAACGGTCTTTCCTGCGTTTACAAGGAAGCTTGGAAACAAGACGTGTTCCCACGGTGGTGGATCTCCGTATAACCACCGGGCCCAAGGTTGAATTTGTATATCCCTCCAGGGACTTCCCGGTGATTCGAGCAAACATCGATGCGGGAACGGGAATAGGGATAACCGCCGATACCCAGTCGGGGCGTTTTACCGTGGAAGGCGATGTAGATATCCGCAGCGGGGAAATATTCTATTTTCAACGGAGTTTTTACATCAAGGAAGGAATTTTATCCTTCAACGAAAGCGATATACGGTTTGATCCCCAGATTTCCGCCCGTGCGGAAGCCAGGGATCGTACCGCCGATGGAGCGGTGACAATTTCTATGATCGTAGACAGTTCTCCCCTGATATCCTTTACCTCACGGTTTGAATCAAATCCGCCCCTTTCTCAGTTTGAAATTCTTTCGCTTTTAGGACAAAATGTAACCGGAGCGGCCTCGCCGGAGGATCCCAATGAGTCAATTCGGGAAATGGTGATGGCGGGTGGAGACTTTTTGACCCAATTTTACGCAGTTCGGCGGGTTGAGCGGGCGGTTCGGGATTTTATCCATATGGATATGTTCTCGATCCGTACTCAGGCCCTGCAAAATATGTTATTTCTAGCCACGGGGCTTCAGGAACCGGTTGACAGGATTGGTGTCGGTAACTATTTTGATAATACCACGGTGTTTTTGGGGAAATACTTTGGGCCTGACGTTTTTGGTCAGGCGATGTTTTCATTCCGGTATGACGAAAACAGGATCAACTTTGGCGAAATCTCTCCGTACGGTTTTACCCTTGGCGCGGGATTATCTCTGGAGGCGGATCTTGGGCTTGAAATAAGCGGCCCTTTGTTTGATATTCAGTTTAATATCGCTCCCCGGTATTTGGACCCCAGGATTGTGGAAGGAGTTTCTCTTACTTTGTTGTGGAAACGATCGATCAGAAACTTTAGCGATTTATGGAAGGAGCCTTGATGCGCGTTGGTGTTGCCTGTACCTTGATTTTACTGCTTGTTTTCCCCGCCTTTGCACAGGATACTCTCCAAGTTTCCGGTGAATGGTACCAGGGGAAACCCATAAATGATATTATATTCGAAGGGCTGCACAATGTCAGCGCTTCAGAGCTGGATGGGGTAGTAGCGCCCTTTATCGGCCAGGTCTTTAATGATGAGGTTTTTTGGGAAATCCACGGACGGCTCTATGCGTTGGAATACTTCGAGTCCATAACCCCCAGCGCGATTCCCGCCGACGCTTCGGGGAGCGCCGTGATAATCCGGTTCAGGGTGGTTGAACGTCCCACAGTTTCTCGTATCACCTTTACGGGTAATAATAACATACGGCGGGGCGAGCTCCTGGATGTGGTTTCCCTTAAAATAAATGATGTGGCTAACCAGGCCAAGCTGCGGATGGACGAGTCGGCGGTGGTCACGAGATACCAGGAAAAGGGATTCCCTGATGTACGGGTCAGTTCCGAAACCCGCCCGGCCAAGGATGGTACCGTCCAGATTACCTTCTTTATCAACGAAGGAGAGAAATTAACCATCGATGAGATACTGTTTGAGGGAAACAGTCTCTTTTCCAACCGGACCCTCCGGGGTCAGCTGAGCTTAAAAGCCAAGGGGATCATCAATGACGGTGCCTTTCAAGAGGCTAAGCTTACTGCGGATATAGCGGCTATTACCCAGTATTACCGGGACCGGGGATACATTGACGCCGAGGTGATCGACGTAGTCAGGGAGAAAAAGCGGGATGAGAAGGGTAATAATAGGCTGACTATCACTTTCAGGATATATGAGGGAAGGATCTATACCTTCGGAGGTATTACCTTTGAGGGGAATCAGATATTTTCTACCGAACAATTATCCGGCCTGGTGTATTCTAAGATCGGGGAATCTGTTAATGCCCGGCGGGTAGAAGCGGACCTTCAGCGGATAATGGGACTCTATGCGGAAAACGGGTATATCTTTAATTCCATAATTCCCAATGAAAACCGGGATAGGGTTGCCGGGGTCTTGTCTTTTAGAATTACCATTGTGGAACGGGGAAGGGCCCATATTGAAAATATTATTATCCGGGGAAATGAGAAAACCAAGGACCATGTTCTGTCTAGGGAAATTCCCCTGGAGCCGGGGGATGTGTTTTCCAGAACCAAACTGATGGATGGTCAGCGTAACCTTATGAACCTGCAGTATTTCTCCAGTGTTATCCCCGATATGGTCCCGGGAAGCAACGACAGCCTGATGGACCTGGTATTTACCGTAGAAGAGCAACCTACTACGGATGTCCAACTGGGATTGACCTTTTCCGGTTCCTCCGACCCCGACGCGTTTCCCATTTCGGGGTTAGTCAGGTGGAACGACCGTAATTTCCTGGGGTACGGCGATATGCTTGGGGCGGAATTGAACGCCTCCCCGGATACCCAGAGCGCGTCTCTGGAATATACCAAACGGTGGATCTTTGGGCTGCCCTTATCCGGAGGTTTTGATTTTACAGTGCGCCATACGATTCGCCAGGCGGCCATGGATAACATGGCTCCCTTCTTTCGCGGCGATGAGACCCAGGCCTACCCCGATGGTTTTGATTCCTACAACGAGTACGTCAACGAAAGTAAGTACCCTCCGGACGCCTATCTTATGGAGTATGAACAGTGGGGGCTCTCCCTGGGATTCTCCACCGGTTACCGCTTTACCACCGCCGCCGGAAATCTGGGCGTGGCCGGAGGGTTAAGGACAGGGGCGGTTATGAATAAATATGACGCCGGTATTTTCCGGCCCTTTGATCCGGTCCTCCGGGATGGAAATAACGAATGGATTAACACAAATTCCCTCTGGACCAGCCTTTCCCTGGATCAGCGGGATGTTTATTATGATCCCTCAAAAGGATACTACGGGTTCCAGCGTTTCGGATATTACGGTGTGTTTCCCTTTGAACGGGAACACTATATAAGGTCCGAAACTAAGGCGGAGTATTTCCATACCCTTTTTAATCTGCCCATAACGGATACCTATAGTTTCAAGGCGGTTTTTGGGATTCATACCGGAGTATCCTTTATCCTGCGGCAGCCCGGCTATTTTGATCACGAATTGCCTTTGATCGAAAATGCGAATAAACTGCTTATTGATGGTATGTTTGTTGGCCGGGGATGGATCAGCGAACGGCTTAACCGGGGTCTTGCGCTCTGGGAGAACTGGGCGGAGATACGTTTGCCCGTTGTCCCGGGGATCCTTGCTATAGACTGGTTCTTTGATGCCGCTGCGGTTAAGCCTACCGTGGATAGTTTCTTCAGCGATTTTAGGATGGAAGATATGCGTTTCAGCCTTGGCGGGGGGATACGGTTTGCAATTCCCCAATTCCCCTTCCGGTTCATCTTTGCTAAACGTTTTCTGGTTAAAGATGGGGTAGTGGAGTGGCAGAAGGGTAATATGGGGGATGCGGGACTTGATTTTATAATCTCCTTTGCCCTGTCAACCTATTAAGAAGAGGACATAATGATGAAAAAGTGCGGAATAGCCACATGTATATTTTTGATTGCCGTGCTTTACCCCCTGGGAGCGCAGCAGTTGACCCGCTTTGCGGTGGTGGATCTTTCCAAGGTTTATACTCAGTTTTTCCGGGAATCCCGGGCGGTCCGGGAATGGGAAGAGCGGAGTACCAGGGTTCAAAATGATGTGGATAGGATGACCGCGGAAATTCAGACCCTGCATGGTACGCTTGTTGACGCGGAAGCCCGGGGGGATGAGGAACGGGCATTGCGGATTCAGAATGAGATATATCGGAAGCAGGATTTTCTTCGGGAATACTACCAGGTTAAGAAGGCCGAATTGGAGGATCAGATGAAAAAGCTTTCCCAATCCGGAAGCTTTTTGGAACAGGTCCGGGACGAAATCCGTTTTATCGCCGAAAGTGAAGGCTACAGTATGGTACTCAATCAACGGGAGAATACGGGTATACTCTGGTTCAGCCCGACCGTGGATATAACGGAAAAACTCATTACCAATTTACGAAGCAAAGCCGGAAGATAATTAAAAAAGGGGGTTAATTCTCTGTGGAATCGAGCCCGATGCTGGACCAATACCGGCGGATTAAACGGGATCATCAGGGAGATGTGCTTTTTTTTCGCCTGGGTGATTTCTATGAAATGTTTTCAGATGATGCTCTGGAAGTGTCCGCCCTATTAAACCTCACCCTTACCAGCCGCAATGGGTTTCCCATGTGCGGGATTCCTTACCATGCCGCTCGCTCCTATATTGCGCGATTACTAAAGCTGGGGAAAAAAATTGCCATCTGCGAACAGCTTTCGGAGCCTACCAAAGGCCGGGGTCTTGTGGAACGCAAGGTGGTGGAGGTGATTACCCCGGGAACCACGGTGGACGAAGATTTCCTGGACAAGGGCAGCTCCAATTATCTGAGCGCCCTTTCTGGAACCTCCAAACTGGTTTCCTTTGCCTATATCGATCTTTCCACCGGCGAATTCTACGCCACGTCTTTCCCCTATGAGGAGGCGGCGCAGCGGATTCGAGGTGAACTGGAGCGTCTCCAGATCCGGGAGTTGATCGCTCAGGAATCACTCCTGGAAGAGTTCGGCGAAATTGCCGCGGCTGTTTTGGACCGGCCAAGCCTGGTGGTGAACCGCTGGGCGGATTGGCTCTTCGATTTAGGCCGGAGCCGTGAACGGCTGGAGCGGCAATTCGGTACCGCAAGCCTGCGGGGTTTCGGCCTGGAGGATAATTCCCCGGAGATCCTTTCCGCCGGGGCTATCCTGGATTATCTGGGCGATACCGCCCGGAGCCTTATCCCCCATGTCCGCTCACTCAGTCTTTATGGGGATGCGGAATTTGTGGGGATCGACGAATCTTCCCAGCGGAACCTGGAACTGGTACACAACCTCCGGGACGGTGAAGCCCGGTTCTCCCTCCTGGAAGTGATGGACGAAACCCGGACCGCCATGGGCCGCCGGCTTTTGAAGCGGCGTATCCTCCACCCTCTGAGGGACATTGACCGGATTAACAAACGGCTCGACATGGTAGAAGCTTTCTATCACGACCAGGGACGGCTTACCACGATTCGGGAAACCCTTGGGAAAACCCCCGACCTGGAGCGGCTCTGTTCCCGGCTCGCCATGGATAGAGCCCACGGTAAGGATATGCTGGCGGTTAAAAATTCCCTTAACGCCTACGGCATCATCCATGGAATCAGCGGGGAACTGGGTTGTGTGTTTGAAACAGAGGCGGCCGGATCCTTGGCAGAGGGTCTGCCCCAGGCCGGTGACGTAATTACCCGGCTCACGGAGCTTAGGGATCTTCTGGAACAGGGGCTTTGCGAGGACCCATCCATCCTGCTCACCGAGGGGAACCTGATTCGGGATGGGTATAGTAAGGAACTGGATAGGCTCCGCAAACTTCGGGACGGCGGTCGTACGCTCCTGGAGGGATATCTGGAGGAGGAGCGGCAAGCCACGGGTATTACCAGCCTGAAGATACGGTATAACCGGCTTATCGGGTACTTCTTCGAGGTTACCAAGGTACATCTTCCCAAAGTACCTGCCCGTTTTATCCGCCGCCAGGGCATCGTCCAAGGGGAGCGTTTTACCACGGACAGGCTTGCCGCGCTGGAATCGGACATCAACGGCGCATCGGAAAAGGTGATAGACCTGGAAAAAAAGCTCTTTCTGGAAATACGGGATAAGGCCAAGGCGCTTATTCCGGAACTTTCCGCCGCCGCCGCCAAAATCGCGGAGTTGGATGCCGCACAATCCCTGTCACGGGCCGCCACGGTCCGGGGCTGGGTACGTCCCACGGTGAATTGTGAAAATCACCTGGAGATACTCGAAGGCCGTCACCCGGTGGTAGAGGCCCATTTGCCCGGGGGTGAATTCATCCCAAACGACGTGATCCTGGAGGATGGGGGGGTGCTCTTCGCCCTTATCACCGGTCCTAACATGGCCGGTAAGTCCACATATCTCCGCCAGGCCGCTTTGATCGTCATCATGGCACAGGCGGGCAGTTTTGTTCCCGCCCGGGATGCAAAAATCGGTATTACCGACCGGATCTACTGCCGGGTAGGGGCTTCGGACAACCTTGCCCGGGGGGAGTCTACTTTTCTGGTGGAGATGAACGAGACCGCCCACATCCTCAACACCGCAACCGAAAGGAGCCTTGTAATCATGGACGAGGTGGGCCGGGGTACGGGTACCAACGACGGCCTTTCCATCGCTTGGGCGGTGTGCGAAGAGCTTTTGAACCGTGTTAAATGCAGGACCCTCTTTGCCACCCATTATCATGAACTTTCCCTGCTTGCCCATCCCGGTTTGGCGAATCGTTCCATGGAAGTTCTGGATCGCGGGGAAGAAATAGTGTTTTTGCGAAAACTTAAGGAAGGTCCGGCAGCGGAATCCTACGGTCTCCACGTGGCCCGCCTGGCCGGCTTGAGTGAAAGGGTCCTACAGCGGGCTGCGGAGATTATGGACAGGCTAAAAGAGGGAGAAGAGATACTCCACAAAGCCCTTCCCGGATTGGCCGCCCCGGTAGCGGTCCGGCCCGGGGAACCGGCGGTCCCGGATGCCCGGCTTCACCGCATCGCCGAAGATATCACCGCCCTTGATCTGAACCGCATGACCCCCTTGGAAGCTTTGACCCGTATCCACGCCTGGAAAGCCCTCTTCGACGGGAAGGAACCTCCCCATTCCGGCGGCAAGCTGCCCCGAAAAACAATAGGTCCGACTTTATTCGATTAAAAGACTCTACAGGAAAAACCTCAAAGGAGAAAGCTATGGCTAATAAATTTATCCGCAGAGCCGCCCTGACGGCTGCTTATATCAGGGAGTACCTGTTCCCCGCGGATTGCCCTGTCTGCGGCGCGGAACTTTTGGATACCGGTGAAGCCTGGTACGGTTTGTGCCGTTCCTGTATGTCGGAACTTTTCTTAAGCGATGAAAAACGCTGTTCTACCTGCGGCCGTCCCCTTATCTCTGAACAGGGGCAATGTCTGCAATGCCGGGAAGGGGAGACTGCGCCCGAAAAGGCCCATGTTTTTGACGGTGCCTTCAGTATTTTTCCCTATACGGGTAAATACCGGAAACTTTTGGGGGCTTATAAATTCGAGAAGTGGCTGTCAATAGGTAATTTCTTTGCGGAACGGGTTCTGGAAGCGGCGGAGCAGCTTCCCCTGAGCGTCAAAGAAAGGGTTTTTATCCCCGTTCCTCCCCGTCCGGGAAAGGTACGCAAAACAGGATGGGATCAGGTGGCCTATTTAAGTTCCCGGCTTAGGAACATGGGCTGCTGTATCCGTCCCTGTCTGAAGCGGCTCCCTTCGAAAAGCCAAAAGGAGCTGAATAAGGCAAACCGGAAAACCAATCTTAAGGGGAAAATCCTCTGTTCCCCGGAAAAACTCACCGGAAATAAAGCCCAGGCGCCCCGGGAGGTCATCATCCTTGACGATGTGATCACCACCGGGGCAACCCTGGACACCTGCGCCGCCGCTTTGAAGGGGGCCGGGGTAGAAAAAGTGTACGGAATATGCCTTTTTTATGATTGAAAGATACTCCAAGCCCTACAGTTTTTCTGCCTTAAAAGTATTGCTGGGCTTCACCAATTCCATTTGGGCCTTGATTATCAGTAATTCACGGCTCTTCGCCTTATAGGTAATATCCATGACGCCAAATATGGAGCCCGTGGTCAGCTCAAGGGTATCCCGGACATTGCCGGTTTCCAGATAGCGGGAGAGGAAAAGAGCGGCGGTTACGTCCCCGGAGCCTGCCATCCCAGCGCCTATGGGAAGTTCCGGGGTACGAATACGGTAGATAGAGTTACCGTCCGAAGCCAGCATTTCGATATGATTTTCTACGCCTCCCTTCTCCTTGTAGCTGGTTACCAACACTACCCTGGGGCCCGCAGCATGGAGCCGGTCTATAGCCTTCCGCACGTTAACCAGGGTGGATGTATCCAGCCCGGTGAGGGCCTCCAACTCAAATTGATTGGGGGTAGTTATATCCGCCCAAGGGATAACTTCGTTTTTAAACATAACAGGGATATCCGCATGGACATAGAAACCACGGCCCACATCTCCCATCACAGGATCGCAGCAGTAGATTGCCTTCGGAGAAGCCGCCTTGACTTTTTGAACCGCGCCGATTACCGCATGACCTACCCCGGCGTCTCCCATATAGCCTGAAAGAACAGCCTCGCAATTCCCCAGAACCCCGCGGTCTTCAATACCCGCGACCAATTCTTCCGCCAGACTTACTTCGAGGACCTTGCCGCGCCAGGCTCCGTAACCGGTATGATTGGAAAATTCAACGGTGTTTACCGCCCAGGCCTCCCGGCCCAGGCGCTGGAGGGGAAAAACCGCGGCGGTGTTTCCCGCATACCCGTACACCACATGAGACTGAATTGACAGAATCGCCATAAAACTACCGTCCTTTTTGTAAAATAATTACCGCTGCTTTTCCGACAGGCGGTTGAATACATGGTCAATCAGATGCGCAATAAATGTAAGGGACCCCTTTCGGGTTGTCCCGTATTTTTGGGAAAAATCTCTGGCTGCCTCGGATACGGAAAACCCTCCTCCGTATTTTTTTTTGAGAAAATCCCAATGCTTTACGATCCAGACATAGAGATCACTGGGGGTTCTGCCGGGAAAATGCAAATAGAGATGCTCTTCCCGGATGATTTTTATAATCGGACTGTAGACATTATTATACCAGGAGACTAGGGATTCTAAAAAGGGGATTTCCCCGGATACCTGCTGGTTTAGATAATACTTATGCACCAGAATATGGTTATAAATCACATCGTACTGGCCGGCGGCGCTGAAATCCATATCCTTACACCCCGTGAGTTCCCCAAATTTTGTCTTTTCATAAAAGATTTTTTTCTCATAAGCGATCAGGCTTACCTTAAGTTCATCCTTGGTCATAGAGGGACTAATAGTGATTTCGCTGGAAAGGCTGGTAACTTCCGCATCGATAAACTCCGTCCCCTGGGATCGGGCCACGGATACCCGGTGGTTGCCGTCCCGGACAAAGTACACCCCCCCGATTTCGTATAACTGAATGGGGGGCAGGATAATGTCCTTAAGCCGGGCCACATCCACCCGCTCCCACCGTGACCGGAGATGTTCCGCCCGGGGGAGAAAGTATTTGTTAAAATCCCGGTAGCGTCCTTCGCTTCCCACGATAAGATCGACGGATATGGTCTGCATACCCCGGTAGGTTTCATTTTTAGGCCTTAGAATTTCTTTAACATCGTTGAAGGACAAAAGGTTATCCTTGTCCACATCCATAAAGTGTTGTATACGGGAAAACAGAGCCTTTCCCCGGGCTTTTGAGAAATCTTCCGATGCTTGCTGATGGATGTCATTCATATTATATTTTTACTTCCTCTGTATCAATAATGTAATGATTGTAGGCGTTTATTACTTTGGTTTTAATATACTCCGTGATACGCACTTCGGACAAATCGTATAGATGAATATGGCCGTGGACGAGGTATTTCGGCTTAAAGGTCCGCATAAACCAGAGAAAAGCTTCGAACCCCCGATGGCAGGGATCTCCCCGGTCATGGATACCTTTTGGTGAGGCGTGGGTCAGGAGCACATCCAAAAAACGCCCCTGGAAAAGGCGGTTGAAAAGCATTGCCGGGATCAGCTTAGCTATTTCCAGGTACATTTGAAAATTGGTAAACTGATTCTCTCCCCGGTTGTATCGTAAGGAACCTCCCAGCCCGGCAACAATGATTCCCTCTTCCCTAACAATCCTGGACCCGATATGGGTAGCCCCAAAACCGCGGGAGGAGAATTTTTGCGCCCGTAAAGACATGGAGACCCCTGTTCCTTTCTTAAAAAATTTAAAATCCTCCAGATTATGATTCCCAAATACAAAAAGAAGGGGTCTGTTCAGGCCGGAAATAACAAAATCCAGGTAATCCAGGGGAAGATCCCCCGCGGAGAGGACCAAATCGATACCTTCAAAACGTTCCTTGATGGAGGATGAATAGACCAGAGGATCAATTTGATCGGAAATGCAGAGGATTTTCATAAACTCCCTTTAATATTGTGCGGAGGACTTCGTTGCAAAATGCCGATACTAACAAGGGACATTGCGTTTTCCAATAAAATGGGAGTATATTTTACCATAACATTAACAAAGTATATATGAAAAAGTTGGCTATGGCGAGCAGGAGCCGGGGAGGAATTGCGGGTGTTTTCAGAAAAAAAGGTGTTTTTAGCTCTTGTTATTGTATGTATGTCCTTTGGAGCAGTTTACGGGCAGAGTTCCTTTACCCAGGGTGAGGAGCTCTTCCTCCGGAATAAACCCCAGGATGCCCTGGTCTTCCTTGAATCGGCGGCGGCGGAAAATCCGGGTAATATCCGGGCCTTCCTCTACCTGGGAATTGCCTATCAGCAGCTTAATCGCCTGGATGAAGCTATCGTTCTATATCGTCAGATACTTCCCCAGGCGGGGCCGGATACCGCCCTCATCGCCTATAACCTCGGCAATGCCTACTATGCTAAGGGGAACATCACCCTGGCGGAAGATTTTTATACCCAGGCTTTGGAGGCAAATCCGGCATACGCTTCGGCCTACCTTAACCGGGGGAATGCCAGGCTGACCAGAAAGGCCCTTCAGGACGCTGTCTATGACTATGAAGCCTACCTTAACTTTGAGCCCGGCTCAGCCCAACGGAGCCGGATCGAGCAGCTTATTTCGGTAATCCGATCGGAATTCGCCGCCATAGAACGGCAGCGCATCCAGGCGGAAGCCCAGGCCGCCGCAGA
Organism: Treponema sp.; assembly: GCA_031283725.1. Lineage (GTDB taxonomy): Bacteria > Spirochaetota > Spirochaetia > Treponematales > Breznakiellaceae > Termitinema. Next base: position 19,342 of record JAITBG010000131.1, read on the forward strand.
GGCGGAACGGAAAAAACGTATCCTTGACGAGGTTACCGCTTCTCTCCAATCCGTTGCGGATGATACCAAGGGTCTTTCCTCGGGCAGTGAGGATGTTTTGGAGTATGAGGGTGAATTTGAATTGGAATAATGGACTTGTTCGATAACCCGATTGGTTGTCGAACAAGTCTCTTTCAGGGGAGTTTGTATCGGTTATGAAACACAGCAGGAAGAAAATTTTCATCGGTATTTCGGCGGCGGCGCTTGTCCTTTTAGCCGTATCATATTTTGTCTTTATCCGTGAACCCGCCGAAAGCGCCGATACGGCCCGTATAAATTCCCTTGCCCTGGTTCATGAATATATAGCCCAGGGAGAATACCAGCGGGCTCTGGATATTTTAGACCGCCTACTGATTGAATATGCCGGAGATCAGGATGCCCGGGAATTGCGTAATGAGATTCTCCGGTTCCTGCGCCTTGGCGAAAGCGGCGGCGAAAGCGGTTCAGAAAACGTCCAGGCGGCGGATACCGGTGTGGAAGCTCCGCCCCTAAGCCCCGCGGAATTGGCGCGGCAGGAGGAAGCCGCCGCCGCCCGGGCCGCCGCGGAGGCGGAACGTCAGGCGGGGATTGCCGCGGAGACAGAGCGCCGTAAAGCCCAGGAAGAGGAGATGGCCCGGAAATCCGCCGCCCTTCAGGCCCAGATGCGGGAAGTTCAGGCCCTGGTTGCCAAGGGACGGGAAGCCGTATCCCGGAATGATTTGAACGCCGCCCGGGAGGCTTTTAACGAAGTCCTGGGAAAGATGCCCCCCGGCGAAAATCGTTTTGAAGCCCAGGAAATGGCGGAAATTGCCGAAGCCTACTACGAAGCCTTCTCCAGACAGCCGGATACCCCCGAAGGCCGGGAAGCGGCCCAGGAAGCCGCGTCTTACGCCAGGCAGGCTATTCAGCGTGATCCCGCCCAGGCATTGCCCCACCATACCCTGGGTAAAGTGAACCGGGATCTCCGTCAGACCGGCGCCGCCATCGCCGCATTTAAAGAGGCGGTACGGCTGGATCCCGCCAACTACATTTATGCGTTTGATTTAGGCAGGGCCTCTTTTACCAGCCGTGATTATGCCGGCGCCCGGCAGTCTTTTGAAAGCGCCGCGAACCTGAACCGGAACTTTGAATCCGCCTGGTACAACCTGGGGGGCACCTTCCGCGCCCTGGAGAGACCCGACGACGCCCTTGCGGCATATCGCAGGGCAGTGGGGGTAAAGCAGGATTACCCCACCGCCCACCGGGAAATCGGCCGTATCCTCGCTTCCAAGGGGGATTACCCGGGGGCGGCGGACGCCTTTACCAAGGCCCTGCGGTATGCCCCGGATGATTTGGCTTCGGTGAGAGAACTGGGGGTGGTCCAAATGGCTTCCGGTGATTTTGTTTCCGCCGCGGCGTCCTTTGACAGAGCTCTCCGGGTTTCCCCCAATGACGATCAGACCAATTACAATATGGCGGTGGTTAAGATCAACCTGGATAATGGCGCTGAGGCGCTTGTATACGCCGGGAAAGCCGCGGAGTCGGCGCCGTCAAACACCGTATATGCCTATACCCTGGGCCTTGCCAATGAAACGGCGGGAGATTTTGAAGGGGCCGTGGCCGCCTATGGCCGGGCGATTTCCCTGGACGCCGCATACATCCGGCCCCGTATCAACCTGGGCAGCCTGTATCTGGCCAACGGGTTTGCCGAACAGGCGGTGAATCTCCTTACCGCAGCCTATAATCAAGAGCCGGGGTCTTTTGAAGTAAACAACAACCTGGGATCCGCTTACGCCCGTCTTGAACAATGGGACCAAAGCGTGGAACACTACAGCAAGGCGCTGCAATCGGAGCCGAATAACCCCACGGTCAGGATAAACCTAGCCCGGGCTCTTGCCGGCTCGGGGGATCTTCCAAAAGCCCGGGACGCATACCTTGAATATCTGAAGCTTGATACGTCAAACTGGGATGCCCGTTTGGAATTAGGTAAAACCTATATAAGCCTGGGGGATTCCGATTCGGCGAAACGTTCTCTCCAGGAACTTATCCGGGGTAACCCTAACTACACCGGCAGAGCCGAAGCGGAACGCATGCTTTCCGGCCTGTAGACAACGCTGGAACGCCAAGAGGAGTGTATGAACGCGATTATCACCGTGGTAGGCACGGATCAGGTGGGCATCATTGCCGCTGTGAGCGCCTTTTTAGCGGAACGGAATATCAATATTGAGGATATTACCCAAACCATACTGTCGGGAAATTTTGTGATGATGATGATGGTGGATCTTTCCGCCTGCAGCAAGCCCCTGGAGACGGTAAAGGAAGAGCTCGCCAAAAAAGGGGAGGCCATGAACGTCTCCATCAGCATCATGCACGAGAAAGTATTCTCCGCAATGCACCGGATATAAACAATGGTATTTACCCCCTACGAAATAAAAGAAACCCTGGATATGTTTCTGCGGTACAAGCTGGACATCCGGGCCATCACCCTGGGGGTTTCCCTCCTGGACTGCGCCGCGGCCACCGGTTCAGAAACCCGCCGCCGTATCCGGGAAAAGCTCCTCAAAGTGGCCGGCCCCCTGGTTACGGTGGGCCGGGAAATCGAAACGGAGTACGGCATCCCTATCATCAATAAAAGGGTTTCGGTTACCCCCATTGCGCATATCGCCGCCTCCTCGGATGACGAAAACTACACGCCCTACGCAACCCTGCTGGATGATGTTGCCAAGGAACTGAACATTGATTTTGTGGGCGGCTTTTCCGCCCTGGTCCAGAAGGGTTTCTCCGCCGGGGACCGCCGCCTGGTGGATTCTATCCCCGAGGCGCTTTCCGTAAGCGACCGGGTCTGCGCCTCGGTAAACGTGGCGAGTACCAAGAGCGGCATCAACATGGACGCCGTACGCCGCATGGGGGAAATTGTGAAGGCCGCGGCGGAACTAACCGCGGATCGGGACGGCCTGGGCTGCGCCAAGCTGGTGGTGTTCTGCAACGCCCCGGAGGACAACCCCTTTATGGCCGGCGCCTTCCACGGCCCCGGTGAAGGGGAGAGCTGCCTCAACGTCGGCGTCTCCGGCCCCGGGGTGGTCAAGGCCGCCCTGGAAGCGCACCGGGGGGCCAGCTTTGACGAACTGGCGGATGCCATCAAGAAAACGTCCTTCAAGATAACCCGCATGGGCCAACTGGTAGGCATGGAAGCCGCCAAACGCCTGGGAGTCCCCTTCGGCATCCTGGACCTGTCCCTTGCGCCGACTCCCGCGGTAGGCGATTCGGTGGCCCGCATCCTGGAAGAGATGGGCCTGGAATCCGCGGGAACCCACGGTACCACCGCCGCCCTTGCCATGCTTACGGACATGGTCAAAAAGGGCGGGGTCATGGCCTCCACCCACGTAGGGGGCTTCTCCGGCGCCTTTATCCCGGTTTCGGAAGATGAGGGAATGGCCGCCGCCGTTAAAGCCGGAACCATCGGCCTGGACAAACTGGAGGCCATGACCAGCGTCTGTTCCGTGGGCCTGGACATGATAGCCCTCCCCGGGGATACCTCCGCCGCCACCATCGCCGCCATCATCGCCGACGAAATGGCCATCGGCATGGTGAACAATAAAACTACCGCGGTCCGCGTTATCCCCGTGCCGGGGAAAAAAGCCGGCGACTGGGCGGAGTTCGGCGGCCTCCTGGGCGGCGCCCCCGTGATGGCGGTAAACAGCGCCCGGAGCGACGCCTTTGTTACCCGGGGCGGCAGGATTCCCGCCCCCATACACAGTTTCAGAAACTAATCCTCCGGAAATGTCCCGCGAAGTTGAAGAAGAGGGGTGAGAAGCGTTGATCGTGTTCCCCGTTCTATATCATGATACTCCGGGTTTTGCCATTGCGCGAAAATCACGGAATAAATCCACTTAATTACCGGCCCCTTCCCCAATGCCGTATCGCCTATGACCGCCCCGCCGCCGTAAACGCCGGTGATGAAACCCGGCAGGGACGCCGGATTTCATCACGGTATTATCGCGGAAAAAATCGGCCCGAAAGGGCCTTCCCCCTCTTTGCCGCCCTTCTCGTTTTCGTAG
>JAITBG010000137.1 GCA_031283725.1 Treponema sp.
CCGGCGAAGCTGTACAAACCCGCTCGGGCCTCTATTTCCAGTTTCATCGGTTTTTCATAGTTTCAAAAAGAGTATGATTGTAGAATTACCAAAAGAGATGCCTACCGTTTCCGTTCCACTCCGACTTGCTCACAGTACTCCCGCATAACACAGCGTGAACAAAACGGGCTGACAGGCCGGCAGATCCGCTGTCCGTACAGCACCAGCAGAATGTTTATCCGCTTCCAGTATTTTTTTGGCAGTGTTTCCCGCAGTATCATTTCTGTTTCCTCAGGATTCTTCGACTGCAACGCTCCAAGCCTGTTAGTAATCCTGTGTACATGCACATCAACACAGATGCCGTCCATATCGAATGCCTCGGTGAGCACCAGGTTGGCGGTTTTGCGGCCTACTCCGGGCAGAGCGAGAAGGAGGTCTATATCCGCGGGAACCTGTCCGCGGTAATTTTCCATGATGATGGCGGCAATTTTTTTCAGGTTCTGTGCCTTGGTCCGGTAGAAGCCCACGGGATAGATGAGTCTCTCGATTTCTTCCGCCGTTAATTTCAGGAGCGCCCTTGGAGTGGGGGCCTTTTTCAAAAGCACCCGGGAACGCACCAAGGTTACCTCGTCCTTGGTACGCAAGCTAAGGATGGTGGAGGCTAATACTGCCCAGGGATCCCGGCGATACCGTTCCGCCACGGTGGTCACCGAGGGGTCCCCCGCCGGGGTTTCGGGCGCCTGCTTTCGGCTTACTTTTTCCACCGGCAATTCCTCTGCCTGAGCCGCTTTCCGCCATTTTTCCAGGGCTTTAACTATCCCGTCCCAGTCCGTAGTTTTACTTTTCCCCATATTCTCCGCCTATTGTTCCAGCAAACAAACTGCCAGGGCTTCCACCGCAAGCCCTTCACCAATACTGTCCAAACCCTCGCCGGTTTTACCCTTCACAAAGATTGTCTCAGAGGAAACTCCCAGTACCGCCGCCAGGGATGCCCGTATCTTTTCGCGGTACGGAAGAAGCTTTGGCCTCTCCGCGTTTACCACACAGTCCAGGTTCACCAGACGCCAACCCGCACTCCGTACCTGTTCCCAAGCCGCACCCAGGAGTTCCATGGAGGGAGCGTCCTTCCACACCGGATCGGCGGAAGGAAACAGCTCCCCAATGTCTCCCAACCCGGCGGCTCCCAGCAGGGCGTCAATAACCGCGTGGATCAAAACATCCCCATCGGAATGCCCCAGTTCTCCTTTATCCGCGGGAATCTCCACGCCGCCCAATAAAAAACGCCGCCCTTCAACAAGCCTATGCAAATCCCGCCCCAAACCTACTCTAATCACCGTACCTCCGTCTTTTCTCTCCCCTTCCCTAATTCCCTATGAAAGATCTTCCGGAAAGGTAATTTTTCTATTTTTTACGGAGCCTTCCACCATCGCCACCGGGCCGATAAATTCTCCCCAAATTTCGGCGTCATCGGTATATTCGCAGTTTCCCCCGGTTTCCCGTTCTGCCGCCAACTCGTGGGCCCGAAGTATTTCCCGGAAGGCAAAGCCCTGGGGGGTCTGGGCGATGCCTACGGAGGAACGCCGCAGGTGCCGGGTTACAAATCCGGTTTTGTCAAATTCCTTGGGGGTCTCGGTCAGGGGAAGCAGGGGAACAACCGCCGAATACCGCAGTACCGCGTCAATGGTCCGCTCAATAATCAGGCCGTCAACCCAGGGCCGGCAGCCATCATGGATAAGCACATAGTCCGGATTATAGGCAGAAAGCAAAGCCAGAGCGCGATGGACCGAGGAACGGCGGGTGAGCCCCCCGGAAGCAAAGAGAAGGCGAGGCTGGAGACGCGCATTCAAGAGAACGGAAGAGGGCAAGGCGGAACGGGCCGCTGCTTCCCCGGATTCGGCGCCCGAAGGAATGGTGATAACGATTATCCCGATACGGGGATTGGCGGCAAAAGCGCCTACCGCCGCTCCCAAGACGGTTAGGGGCCGTCCCTGAGCATCGTTGATCCCGGCGCCAAGGGGACGATATTCCTTTTTAACACCCCCCCCCATGCGGTCTGACGAACCGGCGGCGGTGATCACTGCCGCTATGGCGGCTTGGGCGATAACCCCATCCACGATGGGAGGCTACTTGGATTCCAGGCGGGCAAAGATCATGGTTTCCACCTCGTCTTTGGGCTTGCGGAGGGAGAAAGAAACCTCGTCTTCCAGCAATTTCAGGGCGGAATCGTAGAGTTTTCGTTCCAGGATAGGTAGTTCCTTAACCTTACTCCGGTGGTAGAGGGAGCGGACTATGGAGGCAATATCCATAACACTGCCCTTCTTTAAAAGGTCCAGGTTCATCTGATATCGGAGTTTCCAGTCCGAAGGTATGGGTTCGTAGTCCTCGCTGATCAGTTCCAGGGCCTTCTGGGCCTCTTCTTTGGGGACAATAGCCCGAATTCCCAGTTTTTCGGCCTTGTCCACCGGGACCATGATGGTCATATCCGACACTTCAAGATATATGATATAATAAGGAATTTGCTCGTGCTTAAATTCTTTCTTTCCGATTGAACGAATAATCCAGACCCCTTGGCTGGGGTAGACTACCCTCTGATCAATCTGAAATGTCCCCGTGGCTGCTTTATTCATCTCTCTTTAGCATACTACAAAAAGAGGGATGTGTGAATAGGGGTTTAACATTACACAGGAATTCCAAATTTAACCACGGACCATCACGGACAGAGGAAATAATGAGGGGTATTCGGTAATTTGCCCGTGCCTGTTTGGTTGTTATGATTAAACCGGACAGCAGTGATAGCCAAAGAATACCCCGGAAGCCGGTATATCAAGGCCCCCGGGGTTCTTCTCTTTTCGA
>JAITBG010000220.1 GCA_031283725.1 Treponema sp.
CGTACTCATCCGGAATACCGCTTTTTGTTTTCCGGTTTGCCTTTCGGTACCGGGGAGCGTACTCCCTGGTCAAAACCTGTTTTTCTTTCATCGTAAACCCCATCATGCCCTCCGGTCCCTTCCCCGGATAAGTATAGATGGGTAAGATTTTTATTTTGAGGCATAGTCTCTTTTCGGTAAGATTTTTTATGAGGCAACGCGCGGTATTTACAATTTCCCGTAATTTGCGTACCCTAAAAGCATGGTACTATCAGAATTAGGGGCCCCCATAACGGAGCTCAAGGCTAAAATCTACGATACCTGGAGGCGTCTTTGAAAACCCGGCGCCGGGAACGGCTTCTTTTAGCCAGCGTATAGCGGAACTGGAAGCAAAAACAGGAGCGGCGGATTTCTGGAACAACAGCTCCCGGGCGGAGCGGATCATGGGGGAGCTCAAGGCCCTCAAAGCCCGGTACGAGCCCTGGAAAGCTCTGGCGGCGGATATTGAGGACCTTGAGGTGCTTCAGGAATTGGCGGGGGAAGCGAAGGACGAATCCCAGGGCGGCGAAATCGAGGATACTCTCAGGGTTCTCACGGCCCGCTATGAAAAACAAACTATCTATGAGCTTATGGGCGGGGAGGTGGATAAGAACAACTGTTTCCTTACCATTCACTCCGGCGCGGGGGGGACCGAAGCCTGTGATTGGTCCCAGATGCTCTACCGTATGTATCTCCGCTGGGCGGAACGCCGGGGTTTCAAGGTGCAGGAACTTGATCGCCTGGAAGCGGAAGGGGGGATTAAGTCCGCCACCTGCCGTATTGACGGGGACTACGCCTACGGCTATCTCAAGGGCGAATCCGGGGTGCACCGGCTGGTGCGTATTTCCCCCTTTGACGCCAATGCCCGGCGGCATACCTCTTTCGCTTCGGTTTACCTGTTCCCGGTGATCGACGATTCTATTGAGGTGGATATACGGCCGGAGGATCTCCGGGTGGACACCTACCGTTCCGGCGGCGCCGGGGGTCAGCATGTAAACAAGACCGACAGCGCGGTGCGCTTTACCCACCTGCCCACAGGAATTGTGGTGGCCTGTCAGAGTGAACGGAGCCAGACCATGAACCGGGCTATCGGCATGAGCATACTTAAATCCCGGCTCTACGAATACTATCGTCAGGAAAAGGAAAAGGAAAAGGAAAAGTTTGCCCAGGAAAAAAAGGATATCTCCTGGGGAAACCAAATTCGGTCCTACGTGTTCCAGCCTTACACTATGGTGAAGGATTACCGGACTAAAACGGAGATGGGTAATATCCAGGCTGTCATGGATGGGGACATAGATCCCTTTATCGAGGAGTATTTGCGTTTTGCGTGGAAAAATGCTCAGGTATAGTAGTACGGTCTTTGTATTGTTCCTTGCCTGTTCCGTTTCTGTTTTTGGCAGGGGGAAGGCTGAGGAGGAGGTAAAGGAGGATTTGAATCCCCGCTGGGTTCTTTGTCTTACCTCCTTTGACGTTTCTTCCCTTCCTTCGGCGCAGCATATTGTGGGGGATGTCCTGATACGGAACCTTGTAAAATCTATCATGGATGTGCATCACCGGATCCGGCCGTCCGTGGAGTACGGCTACTACAAAGATCTGGCCTGGGTGCGCAATCTGGAGGACGCAGGGAAAAAGCTGTCCGACAAGAGGTCCGAGCGGGATTTGCTACTCTATAAGGGGTATCCGGGATGGCGGTATAAGAGCGAATTAAAAACCCTTGAGGGGGAAATAAAAACCTTGGAAGAGGCGTATAAAGAGGCGGAGGAAGCGGTAATGAAGGTTGCCGGTGAACCGGTTTTTCAGTTGTCTGAGGAAAATGCCGCCGGGACCTTTCCGCTTTCCCCCGCCGCGGGCGCCGAGTATTATTACTGTGTTAATAAAAAAGCGGATGCCTTTGTTTCCGGGGAGATATCGGAATTCCACGGCAGAATCTTCCTCCGTATTCGTATGTATACTCTGTATACCCGTTCTTTTGAGTATGAGGATACGTTTATTTTTTCTACCAATGATATGGGGCTGATTGAGGAAGAGATGGCGGGGCGCCTGATGGCGGCAATTTCCGGCGCCGCTCCGTCGGCGATATCCGTTAAAACGGACCCTGAAAGCGCGGTTATTTTGGTTAAGGAACGGTATGCGGGGCAGGGTGATACGGGGATTAGGGAATATCCTCCGGGGCCGGCGGACGTGGTGGTTTTCGCGGATGGGTATACCGGCGCCGCCGCGTCGGTGGATATTACGGAGGGAGAGTTGACGGAGATGGAATTTAAACTGCAGCCCATACCGGAGACCAGCTTTGACATTGATTTTCCTTCCCATAGGGGTACGTCGATATACCAGGGTTCACTTTATCTTGGGGAGGCTCCCCTGACCATAAAAGCGCCCTTGAATCAATTTGAATATATCCACGCGGAAACTTCGGCGGGGGATACGGCGGCGGTTGTTTTCCGGGCAGGCCAGACGGGAAACGTGGTAAACCTGCCAATCTCTTCGCCCGCCCAGGGAGATCCGAAACCGCTTGGCACGGCCCGGCGAAAATTTTACGGCGCATGGACCTTATTCTGGATCGCCCTGCCGGCGGCCTTTATGCTTTCCGGTAATGCCGCCACGTATAAGAACGCCTATACCTATGCCGGATATCCCGATGTAGGGAAAAGTTATGATATCTGGAATGGCGCTTCCACCGGCGCCTGGATAGTTTTTGGCGCGGCCGCGGCTTATTCCATTTACCGGATGATCCGGTATGGCCATACCGCCAGTAAAAGCGTTCCCAGGATGGTCAAATAATATGGAAAACCGGGGAGCCACGAAGGCGTCCGGTTTTGCCGGGCGGCTGAAAAACTTTTTCGGTCTGGGGAAACAGGTTTCGGAAGCGCTGTTTGATGATCTGTCTGATCTTCTGGTGGAGGGGGATTTCGGCGCCGCGTATTCCTTTAAAACAGTGGATGCCCTCCGATCAATTTGTAAAAAAGAGGGAATATCCGATCTTCCCCAGGCCCGCTTGGCTTTGGCGTCTCTGCTGGAAGAGGGCCTATGCACGGTAAGCGGGTTTTTTTCGGAGGCAGAGCGGGCAGCCGGGAGCTCCCTTACGGTGATATTGCTTCTGGGGGTGAATGGGGTGGGAAAGACCACCACCGCGGCTAAACTGGCGGACCGGTTCCGGTCCTTGGATAAAAAAAAGCCTATCCTGGCTGCGGCGGATACTTTCCGGGCGGCGGCGGTGGATCAGTTGAAGATACACGGCGAACGTCTGGGGGTACGGGTTGTTGCGCATAAACAGGGCGGTGATCCCGCGGCGGTGGTGTACGATGCCCTGGAAGCGGCCCAGGCCGGGGGCGGGGATATGATTATCGCCGATACCGCCGGGCGTATGCACACTAAAACTGCTCTTGTGGAGGAGTTGAAGAAGATAGACAGGGTGGTGGAGTCCAAGGCTCCGCAGGCGCGATACCTGCGGTGGCTGGTTTTGGATGCCACTACCGGGCGGAACGCCTTGGCCCAGGCGGAGACTTTTCACCAGGCGGTAGCCTTGGATGGAGTTATCCTGACAAAGTTTGATTCCAGCGCCAAGGGAGGGGTAGTGTTTTCGCTTGCGGCGGAACTGCGCCTTCCGGTAATTTTTATCTGTAACGGAGAGCGGTACGGGGATATTAAACCCTTTGATCCAAAGGAATATACGAAGGAATTTATCGGCATTGATTAAGCAGGGCATTAAAAAACCGTTTTTTTGTTTTTTTCTGGTATTTTTCGGCGCCCTTGTGTGTGCGGAAGATTGGTATATTTCTAACGCCGGCGGTATGGCCCTGGAACCCGCCTTTTCACGGTTTGCCCTCAGGGGAAAGTACGCGCTTTCGATAGGAAGCGCTTCTTTTTCGGATCTGCCCGAAAGGCTGCGGCGATACTACGATTCATCGTACCGCATAGAACTGAGAAGCCTCTATGAAGACGGTGTCCTTTCACGACGTCAGTGGACATTCAGGGACACCGTGGAGCTTACCAGGCTGTCGGCGGCCTTTGATGATGATAATTCAGGGTTCATAGAACTCTACAATGCCGATAAGCTTATAAGCGAATCCCACCAGATAAGCGCCGGCGGTTCCGATTATATTACCTACTATTATTATAACCGCGGTTTTCTGATTCGGGCGGAAACCCGGCTTTTCACCCCCTTTTCCCCGGAACCGGAGCTGGCCGGGGAGGGCGGAGAAACGGCGGTATCCGGCGAGCGCGCGGTCCCTGTTGAGCCGGCCCCTGCTGTACCGGCCAGGGTGGAGACGGATGGCATAGAGACGGTTCCTGTTCCGCGGGCGGTAAATTTTCCCGATACTACGGCGAAAACAGAAAACGAAGGGACCGAGGAAACGCTCTGGATCGATTACTATCGTTACACCCGTTCCTATGCGCTACGGGGAGTGGAGCGGCAGTATCTCAGTTCCCCCGAAGAAGGGCAGGAAACGGTGTTTATCCGTTTTCCCCAGCTCATCCTTGGAGTTGGTTCGGAGCAGGAATTTGTCAAACCCGGCTCTGTTTTCAGTTCCGAATTTTTTGATGACGTGATAATTAATTCCGGGGACCGGATACTTTACACCACCGATGATCGGGGACGGATCCTCAGCGAAATCCGGCGCGATGAGAATGACAATATCCTTGGTGAAGTAATAAATACCTGGTCCGGGGACAGGCTTGCTTCGGTGCTCTGGAAATCCGATGAGGGGGAACGGCTCATAGAATATGAATACAACAGCGAAGGAGACCGTATTTTTGAGCGTAACCTTCGTAACGGCGTTTTGGAGCGGGCGGTCAGCCGGGAAGATGAGCGTGAGGTGGAGGAACTCTATATAAATGACGCTGTGGTACTACGGGCTGTCTGGGAAGATGGCCGTAAGATTTCCGAGGAACTTATCCGCCCATCTTCCGCCGGGAGGGAAGAGTAATGGTCGCCCGTGATTGGATAGGATTTGTGGCGATCCGCTATTTTCGGGGGCGCCGCAGAAATACTAATTCTCCGGCGCCGGTCCTTGCCATACTGGGAATCGCCACCGGCGTATTGGCGCTGACGGTGATCCTCGCGGTGATGAACGGATTTCAACTGGGATTCATTGAAAGTATCCTTGAAATATCATCCTATCATTTACGGATAGAACCCTTTCCCCAGGGAGAGCGGGGGGAACTACTGAGAGAAGAGCTGGAAGTCCTGCCGGCAGTTCGATCGGCGGTTGCTTTCCGGGAAATTCAGGGGATCATCCGGGGCTTGCAGAGGGGGCATCATGGGGCGGTGGTTCGGGGCGTCTCTCCGCTTGCCTTGGGACAGGACCCGGGGATGGCGGAAAAATTGGTTTTTGAAAGGGGTTCCTTCGACCTGAGGAGCCGGTTTTCCATGCTCCTTGGGGCGGAACTGGCCAGACGTCTTGATGCGGATGTCGGAGATTGGATTACCATGGTATCTGTTTCCGGCGCGGGGGGGGATCTTTTTTCCCCCGGCAGTGATGATGATGAGGGCGGGGCGGATAATTCCCAGTTCCTTGTTACAGGAATTTTCCGCTCCGGTTTTTATGAGTATGATCTGGGCTGGGCTTTTATCAATATTGACCGCGCCGGTGAAATAACCGGCGGAGGGGAGGAAGGGCGGGGAGATCTTTTCCTGGGGATCAAGCTGAAAAACCGATGGCAGGACCGCGCCGGTTTAGAGCAGATACAGAAAGTGCTGAATGCCCGGAATGGGGATCAGATGGAAAACCCTGTTCCCCGGGTCTTTTCCTGGCGGGATTATAACCGGGCATTTTTTGGCGCCCTGCGGACAGAAAAACTGTTTATGTTTGTCCTGGTTGGACTTATTTTTATCGTGGTGGGGTTAAATATCTTTCAGGCCCAGCGGCGCAGTGTTCTTGAACGCCGGGAGGAAATCGGCCTGCTCCGGGCGGTGGGGGCCACGGATATGGCGATACGCCTGATCTTCGTTTGGGACGGATTTATCATCGGTATTGCCGGGGCGGGTATGGGGATGCTCATGGGGCTTCTTATAGCCTGCAATATCCCTGTTTTTTTTTCCATCCTGGAATGGGTGGTAAATTTCTTTATCAATATTCTTAGTATGATCACGTCTCCCTTCCTTGGGCCGGATGCTGCGGGCGGGGGGTTTGCCATCTTTTCTCCCGCGGTATTTTACATAAAGGAGATACCCTCACGGCTTATCCCCCATGAGGTGTTGATTATATTTTTATTTGGCTTTTTCTCCGCCCTTTTGGCGGCATGGTTCGCATCGGGAAGGGTCTCCCGGATTAGGCCCGCGGAGGTACTGCGTTATGAGTGATAGTGTTCTGCAGGACCCTATTCTGGTACGGGTCCGGGATCTGGTTAAAACCTATACCTCGGGAACGGAGACCCTTCATATCCTGCAGGGCATCGGGTTTGAAATTAAACGGGGGAGCTCTGTAGCGGTAACCGGGGAAAGCGGCAGCGGCAAGAGCACGCTCCTCAATATTTTAGGAGGACTTGATCGCTGCGATTCCGGGTCTGTCGTGGTTGGGGGCGCTGAAATTGCCGGCCTTACCGAGTCCGCTCTCAGTTCCTACCGCAGCCGTCGGGTGGGTTTCATATTTCAGTTTCACTACCTGTTGAAAGATTTTACCGCCCTGGAAAATGTGATGCTCCCCGCATATATTGCGGGGATGAAAAAAAAGGCTGCCCTGGAAAAAGCGCGGCTCCTCCTGGGGGATGTCCGGTTGGAAGACCGGCTTCACCACTATCCCTCACAGCTTTCCGGCGGGGAACGGCAGCGTGTTGCGGTAGCCCGATCTCTGGTGAATGATCCCGACATGGTCCTGGCGGATGAACCCACGGGCAACCTGGACACCCAGAACAGCGTTATGGTGGCGGAGCTTCTTTACGCCAGCGCCGAAAAATGGGGTAAGACCATCCTGGTGGTTACCCATGATATAGGTGTGGCGAAACGCGCGGAAGTCCGGTATACCCTGAAGAGCGGAATACTGCGGGATGAAGCTTCGCTGACCGCAGGCCCGCTTACAGGAGCCGTGCAGTGAAAACGGGACCCCTTCGTTTTATTAGCCTTCGCTACCTCCTGGGAAGGGCCCGGGAGGGAGGCCGTTATCTTAGGGGCGCCGCCGGAGGTATTGCCCTGAGTCTCATTCCCATAATAGTTACTCTCATGGTAGCGGACGGAATGATTCGGGGCATCACTGACCGGTATTTGGAACTTGGCACCGCTCATATACAGATTTACGATTTTATGAATGCCCCGGAAATTGAAGACACTAAAACCGCGCTGAAGGGTTTTGATGGACTAAAAGGCGCATGGTTTGAACGTCAGGGCCTGGGGGTGTTGGTGGGAAAGAAAGGTAAAACCGGGGCTACCATTAGGGCTACGGAAAGCTCTTTTTGGGAAGATGAGGGAAGCCGCCGGTTTTTGAAAACCCTTTCGGGGAGCTCAAACATTGAAGGACCCCAGGATGTAATTCTTGGGGAAGCCTTGGCGGAAAGCCTGGGCGCGGAAGTGGGGGATACCCTGCGGATAATGACGCTTCGCGTTAGTTCCGACGGCAGGAATATTCCGCGGCTCTTTCCGTTTACGATTAAGGGCATTGTTTCTTCCGGATACCGTGAACTGGATGCCCTTTGGTGTATTGTAGGCTACGATGCGGGGAAACGGATATTGGCGCCTGAAATGTCCTCATCCTACCTTATGATAAAGATCAATGAACCGTATACCGGTGCGGATGACGCAGCCCTGAAAATCTATAAAAAACTGGGACCCGGTTACGGGATCTATACCTGGAAGGAACTCCAGCGATCTCAGTACAGTTCCTACGAATCTACCAGGCAGCTCCTCCTCTTTATCATGGCCCTGGTGGTGATCGTGGCGGCAGTAAATGTGTCTTCTGCTACGTCTATGCTGGCCATAGAGCGGCAGCGGGATATTGCGGTACTAAAGGCATTTGGTACAAATCCTAAAGGCATTAGCCGGATTTTTATCTGGGGGGCATTCCTTACGGGGATTACAGGGGGGATTATCGGCATCGCTTTGGGGTTAGGAATAGGGTCCGCTATAAATCCCATCATCCACGGGCTGGAAAAGGCGCTGGGGTTTTTTTCTGCCCTTTTTCATGGCGGGGAAGTAAAGATACTGGACCCGGGCTATTATCTGGAAAATATTCCCCTGGTTGTTGACTGGAAGGCGGTTTTCATTATCGGTATCGGTACAACCCTGATGTCTATGCTGGCATCCTGGATTCCCGCGCGCCGTGCCGGGGCTGTTCCGCCGATAGAATTACTGCGCAAATACTAGGAGGCTTTTCGAATGATAACATTATTGAAGAGCGGAGCGTATTATTACAGCGGCAGGCTTATTGCCGATGACGAAACGGGGGCCGCTGAAATTAAGCAGCTTGGTAAAAGCTTTTCTGCGGAAGCGGGGAAGCGCCTGACTATCTCCTATTCGATATTAAAAGCCCATAACAGCGGTGACGAACAGAATCTAAAAATAAAGTTTGATTCCATGACTTCCCACGATATTACCTATGTGGGGATCATCCAGACTGCCAGGGCAAGCGGCATGGAAAGTTTCCCCCTTCCCTATGTATTGACCAACTGCCATAATACTCTTTGTGCGGTGGGGGGAACCATCAATGAAGACGACCATGTATTCGCACTGTCCGCGGCGAAAAAATACGGCGGTATCTACGTACCTCCTCATCTGGCGGTTATCCATTCCTATAACCGGGAAATGATGGCGGGCTGTGGAAAAATGATACTGGGATCGGACAGCCATACCCGTTACGGCGCTTTAGGAACACTGGCGGTAGGTGAGGGCGGCGGAGAACTTGCCAAGCAGCTTGTGGGCAGGACCTACGATACATCCTATCCCGGTGTAGTGGCAGTCTGCCTTACCGGAAAAGTACGGAACGGCGTGGGTCCCCAGGATGTGGCGCTGTCTATTGTTGCCGAGGTCTTTAAGAACGGCTATGTAAAAAATAAGGTGATGGAATTTATCGGAGAGGGCATTGCGAATCTAAGTGTAGATTTCCGGAACGGTATTGACGTGATGACCACCGAAACTACCTGCTGGAGCTCTGTCTGGAAAACCGATGATAAGGTAAGGGAATATCTTGGGGTTCATCAGCGTTTAGGGGACTATCGTGAGTTAAACCCCGCCGAGGGAGCCTATTATGACGGGGCGATCCTGGTGGATCTCTCTTCGATTGAACCTTCCATCGCCATGCCTTTCCACCCAAGCAGTGTTTATACGATCCGGGAACTAAGGGAGAATGCCGCAGATATTATCGCCAAAACCGAGGAAGAGGCCAACAAGGCCATCGGTGTGCCGGGGATAGGCATAAACCTGCGGGAAAAACTACGGGGGGGCGAACTGTATGTGGACCAGGGAATTATCGCCGGCTGTTCAGGCGGTATTTTTGACAATCTCATGGCTGCTGCGGATATTCTGGACGGCAAGTCCACCGGCAGCGGTGTTTTCTCCCTCAGCGTATACCCGGACAGCCAGCCGGTCTTTGCGGAACTGGCAAAAAACGGCGCCGTAGCAAAACTGATGGGCGCCGGGGTTATCGTGCGTTCCAGCTTCTGCGGTCCCTGCTTTGGCGCGGGGGATACCCCTGCAAACGGGGAATTTTCCATACGCCATACTACCCGCAATTTCCCCAACCGGGAAGGTTCAAAGCCCGGCGAAGGACAGATCGCCTCGGTGGCCCTGATGGACGCCCGTTCCATAGCCGCCACCGCGGTAAACGGCGGAAGGCTCACCGCCGCCGGTGATTCTGAACAGTATAACCGTACGCCTAAATATTTTTTCGATCGGAGCATTTACGATAAGCGGGTCTACGATGGGATCGGGAAACCGGATGCGAAAATAAAATTAGTATTCGGACCGAATATAAAGGACTGGCCTCTTATACCTGAGCTAACGGAAAACCTGCTCATACGGATCGTTAGTTATATTACGGACAGCGTAACTACCACGGATGAGATCATCCCCTCGGGGGAAACTTCTTCTTACCGGTCCAACCCCCTGGCGCTTGCGGAGTTCACCCTGAGCAGGCGGGACCCGGAATACGTGGGTAAGGCCAAGGCGGTGAAAGCCCTGGAGGAGGGGCGGCGGAAGGGAAGCGGTCCGGCCTCTGCGGAAATTGCCAGCCTGTATGCAGCGATTAAAACGATTTTTGGCTGCGGTAATGTTACGCCTGAACAGGCGGGCATTGGCAGCGCCATCTACGCCAATAAGCCCGGGGACGGTTCAGCCCGGGAACAGGCCGCCTCCTGCCAGCGGGTATTGGGGGGGACGGCAAACTTTGCCCTGGAATACGCTACCAAACGGTACCGTTCCAACCTGATTAACTGGGGCATCCTGCCGTTTCTGGCAAAGGACAATGCCGCGTTTAAGAACGGGGACTGGATATTCGTACCCGGCATCCGGAAAGCCCTGCTGGGAAAGTCCGATGTCATTTCAGCTTATGTGATGGGCAGCTGTAATACTGCAATTACAGAGATATTGCTGTCCTTGGGGGCGCTTACGGACACAGAACGGCAGATACTTGCGGCTGGGTGTTTGATTAACTATTACAAAAGCCCATAAGAAATTTGGCAACTGTTCACTAATCATGAAAAGAAGAAGTATAATTCCACTGCTTCCCAAATTGATGCACCCAACCCTCTTGATCAGGCGGCTTGGCAGTGGATACAGGCGGTCTTTAACCCGGATACCATGCTCTGGGACGGCGCGGTTGATACGCTCCCTTACCCGGACGGTGACTTGCCTATCAAGATTAAAGCGGTGGACGGCACCGGGAAGGAAACTATTTTTGAGGGAGTGTACGTCGTAAAAAATTTACCCCCCGTGATAGATGTGCAGGTCCCTTCGGAACCGGACCCGGGGAAAATGCGGGAACTTGTCGCCGGGGGCGTTATGATGGGTGTTGCCACGGACCCCTGGGGTGTTGCCCCCGGTTTTTCGCTGATCCAATTTTGGCCGGCGGACAGCTCTGCGCCGGACCCTGAAAACAGAAGCAACTGGAATATTATGGATAAGCCCGATTATTTAGGGGTATGGAAAGAAATTGCTAATAACCCCGGCGAGCGCGAGTCCCTCAGCAAAAAGGCTATGGAATTTCGTTACCGGGCGGTGGATCATACGGATACCAGCGTGCCGCCCCGTTCCCTGGACCCCGGTTACTATCGTTACCGGTTCCTGGTTATGGACGCCGCGGGGGATATTTTCCGGTATCCTCCGGCGGGTACGGAGCCGGATTACCCAGGCTGAACTCAGGGTTCAAAGAGAAGGGGTGGATGAATCGGTCCTCCTTGCCAGGAAATTCCTGAGCGATCACGTGACCCTGGGGGAAGGCGAAGCCAGGCGGCTCCAGCGCACCCTGGAATCCTTTGACATAACCCCCGGAATGTACAGTTTCGCCGACGCGGTTACCCCCGCGGTGGAGGCGGAGGAATACGAATTCAAAGACG
>JAITBG010000231.1 GCA_031283725.1 Treponema sp.
TGTACTAGATGAATAGTACAATTACGGAGCCGGAACCACAAAAGGCTGCCGCCATACGTTTTTCCCTGGACGGAGGAAACGGAATCCCGATTTACCGGCAGATCATCCAGCAGATTGAGTACGCTATTCTTTCGGAGCGGATACGGCCCGGCGACCGGCTGCCCACGATCCGCTCCCTGGCGGTGGAACTAAAGACCAACCCCAACACCATCGCCAAAGCCTATGGGGAACTGGAAATCCGGGGCGTGCTGGAAACCCAGGTGGGGAGCGGAACCTATGTATCGGACAAAGCGTCCCATTTGGGGGACGCGGTTTCCGCCGAGAGGCTGAACCGGAAGATCCGGGAGGTACTGGGCCGCTTCATCCAGGAAATGAAGGATCTGGGAGTAGAAGGGGAGGAACTGATTACCCTGGTGAAAAATTACGGGGGGGAAAATCAGACGGTCCCGCTTCCCGGAGGCCGGGGCTTTAACAATGAGGAGGAAAATGATAAATGAACCTGATTAAGCTGAACGAGCGGAGTAAAGCCGGGGAGCCGCATCCCCTGGTAAAGAACACCCATCCTGACGAAAAGAAAAAAGACTTTATCAGGGTAAAGCTCTTTGTACTGTTCCTCTGCGCCGCAGGGATCGCCGCCGGACTGCGCCTGCCCCCGCCCTGGTTTTTCGATCCTGCGATTCTGACCACCCTTTCCGCGATTCTGGCCGGGGCGGTACTGTTCGTCCCCTCTATCCGCAAAGTCGATGAATGGGAACGGGCCATCGTGCTGCGGTTTGGCCGCTTCCGCCGGGTAAAGGGACCGGGACTCTTCTTCCTCGTCCCCCTGGCAGACCGTATCGTTCAGACAGTGGACCTCCGTATCCGGGTAACCGACTTCTCCGCCCAGGAAACCCTCACCAGGGATTCTGTCACCGTCACCGTAGACGCCCTCTGCTTCTGGCTGGTCTGGGATCCGGAGAAGGCGGTGCTGGAAGTGGAAAACTACGAGGACGCCGTAATTCTGTCGTCAAAAACCGCCCTGCGGAACGCCGTTTCCAGCCACGACCTTTCCACCTTTCTGGAACACGGCGAAGTCATTCAAAAACAAATCCAGGAAGAAGTGGACCGAAAAACTACCGAATGGGGCATCACCATACAGCACATCGAAATCACCGACATCCAGATCCCCGAAGAACTCCAGGACTCCCTTTCCCGGCTGGCCCAGGTGGAACGGGAAAAGAAAGGCCGCATCCTTCTGGCGGAGGCGGAAATCGAGATCGCCAAAAAGCTGGAAGAGGCGGTTGCCATCTACGCGAAGAACGAACCGGCCATGAAGCTCAAAATCCTTTCGATATTAAACGAGGGCCTCAAGGCGGGGAACTCCATGATGCTGGTCCCCAACTCCATCACCGAGGAACTCAAGGCGAAAGACATCTTCGGCCTTGAAGCCTTGACGGAACTGCGGCGGGAAAAGAGTGAGAAATAGAATGTTTTTATAAGAAGATGGGCGCATCGCCTTAGAAAACTTCGTTTCCTAAGACGACCGGGCTATCACTCCAATCTTTTTTGCCCGCCCGTGGCGCCGCCCCCGGCAGGCAAAAAAGGATTTCCGCTCTATCCCTTGCGCGGCTTCGTGTTCAGGCCAGGTTCCTTTTACAAAAAACTTGCTCCCAGAGGCTTTCCCAAAACCATGCGTGGTTAGCGCATGGTCAATTAGTTTTGGGACAGGCTCCCCATTCATAAAATTCTTCGGAATATTGAAAATTTCACTTGACACATTGTACTAGTTCATTTTAAGATTGTACTAGATAAATAGTACAATCAATGGCAAGTATCAAGGAGGCATGATATGACGGTGATAAAAGCGGAAAACGTGGTGAAGGATTACGGCCTAAACGGGCAGACGGTCCATGCCCTGCGGGGGGTGAATCTGGAATTCCGGGGCGGGGACTTTGCCGCCATTGCCGGACCTTCCGGGAGCGGGAAGTCCACCTTCCTCCACCTGGCCGGGTGCCTCGACACCCTTACCGGCGGGACCATGAGCATAGGCGGGCAGAACGTGGCGGGACTTTCCAAGAAGCAGCTTGCCCTTCTGCGGCGGCACAGTATCGGCTTCATCTTTCAGGCCTACAACCTGATCCCCGTGTTGTCGGTGGAGGAAAATATCGGCTTTCCCCTGACCCTTTTGGGGGCGGACAAGCGGGAAATCCGGGACCGGGTCCGGCAGGTCCTGGCCCAGGTGGCCCTTGAAGGCATGGAGAAACGCCGTCCCAAAGAGATGTCCGGCGGACAGCAGCAGCGGGTAGCCATTGCCCGTGCCCTGGTCAAACGGCCCGCCCTGATCCTGGCAGACGAGCCCACGGCGAACCTGGACTCCGCCATTGGCCGGGAAATTTTGGAACTTATGGCGCGCCTCAACGAAAGCGAAGGGACCACCTTCATCTTTTCAACCCACGACCAGATGGTGATGGACCACGCCCGCCGGATCATCCGCATCCGGGACGGCCAGGTTGAACGGGACGAGGTGAAGTGATCCCTCGGCAGGGGGGGCAGACAAAAAACACGGCTGTTTCGGGAACAGGCCGGGAAACAGCCCCCCCTCTTAATCGAATTAAAAGGAAACGGATATGACAATTTCAAGCGTAATCGAACTGAAACGGCTGGCCCTGCGCAACCTGGCGCGGCACAAGGTCAAGACTATTCTGACCTGCGCGGCGATCATGGTGAGCGTGGCGGTCTATATCTGGATGGACAGTTGGCTGGCGGGCATATTTTTGGAATCCCGCCGGAACATCATCAACTACGAAACCGGCGCGGTGAAGCTGCAAACCAAACTGTACTTCGACAAGAAGGACGATCTGCCCAG
>JAITBG010000058.1 GCA_031283725.1 Treponema sp.
CGGAAACTCATTCGCAATGGGGCCGATCCTCAAGAACCCGCTACGCGGGGGAACTTCAGCTCGGGGAGGTTCATTTTTTCATCTTGGGATCCAGCATGTCCCGAATGCCGTCCCCCAGAATATTAAAGCCCAGCACCGTAATAGATATGGCTAAACCGGAGAAGGTCGCGATATGGGGGGCGGTAATCAGTGAAGAACTCCCCGCCCGGAGTATGTTTCCCCATGAGGGGGTAGGGGGCTGGATACCCAGGCCCAGGAAACTCAGGGATGCTTCGGAGATAATGGTCCCCGCGACATTCAGGGTTGCGTAGATGATGATGGGCGACAGGCAGTTCGGCAGAATATGGAGAAACAGGAACCTGAGAGTGGAGACTCCCAGTACCCCCGCGGCCACGCAATATTCGTCGTTTTTAATGATATGCACCTGGCCCCGGACTATCCGGGCGTAACCGGGAACGTTGGCAATCCCGATGGCGAGGATCACATTCCTCATACCGTCCCCCAGAACCGTTACCAGAAGTATCGCCAGGAGTACAAAGGGAAAGGCAAACATGCCGTCCATAAAACGCATCAACAGGGAGTCGATGACGCCCCCGTTATATCCCGCCGCCAGACCGATCAGAATCCCGATGGCCGCCCCCACACACATACCCCCCACGGCGACGATCATTGAGACCCGGGCCCCATAGATAATGCGGCTTAACAGGTCCCGGCCCAGTTCGTCCATGCCCAGGACATGCCCCCCGGTTCCGGGTTTGGCATACGCATTGATCATGTCCATTTCAGTAGGAGTATACCGGGTGAAGAGGGGCGCGAAGACCGCCAGGACGATCATGGCCAGCACAATCACCACTCCCAGCAGGGCGAGTTTGTTCCGTATTAATTTTTGAAAGGTGCTGTTCGCCCGCCGTTCCTGTTGAAGGAGTTTTTCCTGCTCCGCTTCGGCAGAAAGCAGGGCCGCCTTTTCCGTATCTTCCATAGCCCTTTCCCTCATTCCTTAACCGCAGTCCCTTCAAAGGACACTTTGGGATTCAAATAGATATACACAATATCAACCAGCAGATTTACCACTGCATAAATAAAAGCAACAAAGAGTACCGAACTCTGCACCAGGGCATACCCGGTTGCCGATGGCGGCCACAATAAGTTTACCGATTCCGGGCCAACTAAAAATGGTTTCGGTCAGGATGGCGCCGGAAAGGAGCGAGGAGGTTTGAATGCCGATGACCGTTACAATCGGAGGAAAGGCGTTTTTAAGGCCATGCTTAAAAATAACCCACATGTTCTTTAATACCCTTGGCCCGCAGGGCTTTGATATAATCACTCTTGATCACCTCAAGCATACTGGAACGGGTCATCCGGGCAAAATTTGCGGCGGGGATGGTGGAAAGGCAGGCCGCGGGAAGCAGCAGGTGGCTGATCACATCCCAGAGGCCCCTGCTGAGACTCCCCATGCCGAAGCTCGGCAGCCAGTTGAGGTTAACGCTGAAAAGCAGGGTAACCATGAGCCCCATCCAGAAGATGGGAATAGAAACCCCCACCAGGGTAATAGCCATCACGAAATAATCCCAGAGGCTGTATTGTTTGACCGCCGAAAGTATTCCCGCGGGGATCCCCACCAGCAGGGCCAGAAACAGGCTTATGAGGCTCAATATCACCGTGTTGGGAAAACGTTCGGCGATTAATTTAATAACCGGTTCATTATAGTAATAGGATTTACCGAAATCAAAACGCAGGATCTGCGAGAGATAATCCACATATTGAACCAGAATGGGCCGGTTTAAGCCCAATTCTTCGGTGAGCTTTTCCACCGCCTCCACTGAAGCCTGGGGGCCCAACATAACCGCGGCGGGATTGCCGGGGATTACCCGGGTAACAAAAAAACAACGGAACTAACAATAAACAAAACCGGGATAAGCTGTCCGATTCTTCTTAAAATCATCTTAACCATAGGATTCTCGTCTGTCTCCGTTGCGCAGCAAAACCAGGACAGTTAAAAAAGAATTCAAACCCAACGTCCCGGAAACCAGAAGCCTGTTTTCACGCCGGAGCGGCAATTTCCTGCCGCCCGGCATGGAGACTATTCGCTTAACCACACATTAATCGATTCGGAAACAAAAACATTTTTCTTATCCGCCCGCAGCTCAAAACCCTGAACCTTGGGGGAGAAGCCGTAGGTGGCCTTCTCGTTAACATAGACCAGCATGGGCAGCTGTTCCGAGGCGAGTTTTAAAGCCTGTTTGTAATAGCCGGCCCGTTCTTCCAGGGCGCTGGCGCTGGAGGCCTTATCCAGGAGCGTGTCCATTTCGGGTATATTAAAGCCCTGCCTGTTCCCCAGAGAACCAATTTGATTGCTATGGAAAAGGTTATTCAGGAAGAAATAGGGATCAGGGTACCATGTCCAGCTCATCCCGTAGATCGGGGCCTTTCCCCCTGAGCCGATGGCGCTGAAGGTTCCCCATTCGGAGGTTTTGATCTGCACATTGATATTTAAATTATCCTTGAGGTACTTTTGAATGATCGTGGCGGTGTTAATCCTGACCTGATTGTCGGTGATGTAAATTTCCGTGTCAAAACCATTGGGATATCCCGCCTCGGTCAAGAGCCGTTTGGCTTCCGTAGGATTATAGGCGGGGAACGTGGATTCCAAGCTCTTGTCGTAACCCCAGGACCCCGGGGGAAGGGGAATATAAGCCCGCTGGCCCTGTCCGTAGCGGTAAAGCCCCCGGACCATTTCATCCACATTAATCGCCGACAATATGGCCCGGCGGACCCGGATATCCTTGGTGGGACCGTTCTGCAGATTAAAATAGAAACGGCTGTTATGACGTGCTTCCCAGCAAGGTTATGTCGGATTTGTTGTACAAAAACCTCAAGGCCCTGGAATATGCGGAACGGAAGCTGGCTCAGGCAGTTTAGGAAGCGGCGGCATAAAAACCTATTACAGTTTAACGGATAGGAAAATTAAAATAAGTATCCGGATACGGTTCTTTCTCAAGGTGAAAATGCCACCATTCATACGGGTAGGTAACAAAGCCGGCGGTAATCATCGCTTCCCGCATAATAAGCCGGTTTTGTTCCTGTGCCGCGCTAATGGCGGATGTTACCACATGAGAGCGGGGGTCCATAAAATCAAATATGGCGCCCATATCAAGTTCCAGATAGGATTCGGCGTCAACAATGGTCAAATCCACAGCGGCGCCCCGGGAATGGGTTGAACGCTTTACCACATAGCCAAGATCGAAAACATCTTTTTTATCAACCCAGGGGTAATGCACCGGCTTTCTCCGAATATCACCTATATCGGAAGCCCAACGCATAAAATGGTCTACCGCCCGTTGCGGACGGTAGGCGTCATAGATTTTCATTACACAACCGCGTTTACGTAAAATTTCGGCGGCTTTTACGCAGCATGCGGCAAGTTCTTCGGTCATCACCACCAGCGGACGTTCATAACCGTCAATACGGTCGCCAATAAAATTATCGGTCCCCCAGTATTTTGCATCGATTATGCAGTCTTCGATAAAATCGTCGATATAAACAAACCCCTTCTGAAGCCCGTCCTTCGGAACCCCCGCCGTGCTGATGTTCACTATTTCCCTCTTTTATTTCATAAAAGTCGAACACCACTGGGTCATGACAAGCCCGAGCGGAGTCCCGATAATATACCCCCAAAGCCCCACGAGGATGGCGGAAACCACGAGCTTATCGTAACCCTTCGCCACAGCCATGGCCGCCGCGGTTGAAGGCCCGCCGATATTTGCGTTTGAAGCAATCGTCAGCTCTTCAACATTTTGATTCAGCAATCTGCCAATCACCAGGGTCCATACGATATTGATGAACGCGATCATTCCGCAGAACACAAACAGAAGCGGTGCGTTCAGGATCACATCCTTAAGGTCCGCCGGACAACCGATAACCACAAAGAATACGTAGATGAGATAGGTACCGATTTCCTGGGCGCCCTTCAGTTTATCAAAGTATTTGGGGAAGAGGGATGTCGCACAGGTAGCGATAACCGTCAGCATAACGTACTGGTTCCCTAAAATAAGCGAAGGAAGCCCTGCCACAATCCCCGCGCCCTCAGCCGGCGCAAAAGCACCCTTCAGGGCGGCCGCAATTTTTGTAGCGACCGTTACGATGATGAAAGCGGTGGCAACTGTCAAGGCAATATCCAGAAGGGATATTGCCTTTTTACCCCAAAAAGCCGCAGACTTGGTCTTTACGTCACCGCTTACGCCGTTCTTTTCAATCTCTGCTTGATAGGGGTGCTTGAACCGTTTCTTGAAGAATGCGCTGCTAGGAATCCACAGCAGCACAAAGATGACAATGGCCATGACAAAGTTGTCGGCGATAACTTCGGCGCTGAGCATGGTCTCGGAAATTTTCGTAGAACTTGCTACGGCGAACAAGTTGACGCCGCCGCCGATATAGGAGCCGGTCAGAATCCCCGCCATTTTATCAAGTTCGGGGATGAAATTCTTCAGCAGAAAGAACATAATAACAACGCCGATAAGGGTACCTATGGCGCTGACGTTAAAGCAGAGAAACATCTTACCGGTATCTTTTATAATGGTCTTGATGTTTGCCTTAAAAAGCAGCATGGTCACCGAAAGGGGGATAAAGTAATCCCAAACCGCATCATACACAGCCGATGCGGTTGGGATGATGCGGAGATTTACCGCGATAATTGCGAAAATCAGGCCGATAACCGGCCCCGAAACTCTTTCCGCCCATTTATACCGCTGTTCCAGAAAAATGGATGCCGTCGCAAAAACAAACAGCACCGCCCAAAGAACCCAAGTGTCCGTTGCAGCAACTAACGTACTCATAAAAACCTCCTTAGAACATTTTTTAACCGTGTCCAAAACATGAACAATCCAATTGTATTGTTTTAGATCAAAAAGTCAATAGAACGAACAGCCTCAAATATCCAGGGCAACCGCATTATACCTTTTATAAGACAACGGGCAAGGATATCTCACTTTTCCCGCCGAAATACCGATATTGGTAAAGTATGAATGCCTTAGCTGTACTTTACGCAGGCAGCCTTAGCGAGGAAGCCTTGGATCCAATTTTCTCAGGCAAAAGCGCCTTCGCCCTAGCTTTGGAACGGGCGTCCGGTTTTTCAGGGGTGTCTAAGGTAATCTTTTTGGGAACGGAAGGGGGTACCTATCCGCCGTTGCCTTCGGATGTGCTTCTTGTTTTCAGGCCGGTCTGGACCAAAAAAAGCCTTCTGGAAGAACTGTCCCGGCAATCCGCCGGATTTGATCTCACCTACTTTGCCTGGGCGGACTGCCCGCTGCTGGACCCGGCGCTGGCGGGAAAAATTGCGGATCGGCATCTGCGTTACGGGGCGGAATACTCCTACGCCGACGGCTGGCCCTATGGCCTCTCACCTGAGCTTCTCGCTCCGGGCACCGCGGGGATACTTTCTAAAATAATAAGCGGCGATGACGGGCCGGTGGAACGGGACGCGCTTTTCTCGGTAATCCAGAAAGATATTAACGCTTTCGATATAGAAACGGAGATTTCTTCTATAGATTTGCGGGTCCACCGTCTAAGCCTTACCACGGATTCCCGGCGCAACACCCTTCTGCTTTCCCGGCTTATGGAAGCGGGTCTTTCCTCTGCGGCGGATGCGGAGCGGATTATCCCCGCCCGTCCCGAACTGCTACGTACCCTTCCGGTGTTCTATACAATCCAGGCAGCCGGGCCCTGTCCCCAGGCCTGTTCCCTTTGCCCATACCCCCAATTCGGCGCCGGGCCCAACGGGGAAAAGGTGACGGACCGGAAGGACTTTCTGGAGCCGGGACGTTTCACCGAACTCCTGGACAAGATTAACGGTTTTTCCGGGGATGCGGTGATCGATCTGTCCCTCTGGGGGGAGCTTTCCCTGCATCCCCAAAAAGAGGCGCTTATCACGGCGATCCTTGATCGTCCCGGCCTTTCCTGCGTCATAGAAACTTCCGGCTTGGGCTGGAAAACGGCGGAGCTTGAAGCCCTGGCGGCTGCGGCTTCCCAGGCGGCGCCAAGGAAAAACCGTATGGCCCCCCTATCCTGGATTGTATCTTTGGATGCGGCCGACAGCGGCCGCTACAAAGAAATTCGGGGGCCGGGTTTTTCCGAGGCCGTGGGATGCGCAAAAACCCTGTTGAGCCTCTTCCCAAAAGACAGCTATGTCCAGGCGGTCCGTGTTAAAGGCGCTGAGGATGATATTGAACAGTTTTACCGGTTCTGGAAAGACCTGGGGGCCGGGATAATCATCCAGAAGTACGATGATTTTTGCGGGTTTCTTCCAAAATTACAGGCCACCGATCTTTCCCCGGTACAACGCCGTCCCTGCTGGCATCTTATGCGGGATATGGTGATTCTCATGGACGGAAGAGTCCCCGTCTGCCGGGAAACGCTAAATGGCGGAGAAATGCTGGGTAATGCCTTTATGGAAGATCTTGAAACAATCTGGGCCCGGGGAGCGCTTCTCTACCGGGAACAGTTCTCTTATAGAGGTCTCTGTGCAGCGTGTGATGAATACTATACCTATAATTTTTAACGAAACCATACCCTCTTATACCGCCGTGGGGGGTTCTCGACGGAGCGCCGCCACTGGGGTTTCGGCTATACTGCTTAACCGGGGGGGGCGGTATCCCCGGCGTACAGTTTTCACGGAATTGGAGAAGGCGGGTTTTGATTATGTTATTTCCCTTGAGGGTCCCCATGACCGTTATGATCTGGAGGATCTTTCCGCATGTTTTCCCTTTGTCCGGTTTATAATACTCAAGGATACCATCAGCCTCGGGGAACAGATCAACCTTGCGGTATCGGAAATAGACAGTTCCCTGTTTTTTGTTCTTTGGAATGATCTCCGTATCCTCTACGGCGGGGACGCTGCGAAAATCTCAGCCTGGTTCCGGGTTTCCCGGGAAGAATTGCTCAAGCTGCCCCCTGGTACCAGTCCGATACGGCGTCTTTGTACGGTTCCGGTTATCCAGAATTCCGATCTGGAAACCCTGCCTACCCTTACTGCTCCGGTGTTCTACCGCTCGAAACTGCCCTGGAAGTTTCGGAACGCAGCTAAATCTCTGTATTTTTCGCCTCAGGCAGAAGCCCAACTGTCCCTGTTTCCCTTCGACGGGGTCGGCATTTACGACCGGGACCGCTTTATCCAGTTAGGAGGATTTGACGGGACTATTCGGAATCTCTATTGGCAGCTTATGGACTTTGGGTTCCGATCCCATCTATGGGGAGAGGAGATACGTTGTACCCAACTGGTCCGGCTGTCCTACGACGGGGAAATGGGGCCGGAGGATACCAGCGCGGACGCGGGGTATCGCCGGTTCTATCTCCGGAATCTGGCGCCGGTTTTCCGGAAGGATTCGGCCTATATCTCCTGGCGGTTTTTTCCGGGGTACTTTTTAAAGACCGGAGGAGATCCCCTGGCGGCTTGGGGAGAATTTTGGGAAAACCGGCAATGGGTAAGAACGAATAGCAGGCGGTTTCAAAGGGATGCCCGCATTCTTACCGGCCTCTGGGAACAAGAGGCACCTAGCGAAAAGTTGAATGAACCTCAGCAGGATTCCCAGGCATGACAGCGCTTATTCTTCAGGGGCGTCTTGATTCCTCAAGGCTTCCCAACAAAGCCCTGCTTCCCCTTGGTGAAAAGCCTATGATCCTCCGGGTTATGGAGGCGTTAAAACCGGCGCCGGCGGATATTCATATCCTGGCCTGTCCGGAAGACAGCGTTGCCGCCTTTGAATCCCTGGCGAAGACCGCCGGGTTTGAGCTGATTTCAGGGCCCAAGCCGGATGTACTCCGCCGTTACTGTATTGCGATCCGTCGTTATGCGGTGGATTGGGTTATCAGAGCCACCGGCGACAATCCTTTTGTTTTTGTTGACGCCGCCGTCACCCTGGAACGGGAGACCCGGACTCTCGGCGCCGACTATGGGGGCTACAGCGCCCTGCCCTGTGGCGCGGGGGTAGAAGTGGTAAGGGCCCGTTCTTTGTTACAGGCGGAAGAAGAAGCGGATACCGAAGTTGAACGGGAACACGTATGCCCCTTCCTCTACAATCACCCGGAACGGTTTCTCCTTCACCGTCCCATGGCGCCCCCGTCCTGGCAGGGAAAGGATATCAGGCTTACGGTGGACACGCCGGAAGACTATGAAAAATCAAAACAGTTATACTGTGCGTTGTTGTCAATGCCTCTTGAAAAACGCAGTAACGGTGAAACGATAATTTCTGTTTTCCGAAAAACCTTTCCCGTTAACAACGCTGTTCCCAGGGGAGTTTATTCGTGAAAGCCGGGTCTCTTCTGGTTGTCCCGGCGTTTGGAAAGAACCGCGGCGGAGGGCACCTGGTCCGGGGGGCTGCCCTGGTCCGTTCTCTCCGTACAGCCGGACGGGAGGCTTTTCTTTTTCTGCCGGTAATTTCCGGGAAAAATTATCCGGTGGAACTGCTCGGGATAACCGATTTAAACGGTGAATCCTGGATACGCCGGGAGGATCCCCGTACATCCCCGCAGCCCGAAGAACACTGGGATTTTATTATCCTTGATAAATTCAGGACGAATCCCGCTGAAGCCGCTTCCTGGTCGGCCCTGGCGCCCTTGATCGGCATCGACGAGGGCGGCCTATACCGGAACGGTTTTGACTTTCTCATCGACATTCTTCCTAACCTTCTAAAACAACGATATACGCTCCCCAATATCACCGCACTGTCTTTGATGTCCCTGCCGGTAACCCGCCGGCCTTCCTTTCACAAAACCGGTAACCCCCCGCGGGTACTTATCAGCTTTGGCGCCGAGGATGCCGCGGACCTTAGTTTTCCCGCGGCTATGGCTTTGGGGAAAAAAGCCGCGGCCGGTGAGCTTGACGTCACCCTTATTGTTCCGTTCCTTTCGGAGAATAGGACGCAAACGCTCAGGGCAAGTTCAAATTGTATCCGCGTTTCCAGGGGAATCCCAGAACTCCGGGAACACCTGGCGGAATACGATCTTCTTGTCACTCATTTCGGCCTCTGCGCCTTTGAGGCCATCCATGCCCGCCTCCCGGTCCTTCTAGTTTCCCCGGGAATGTATCACGAAAAGCTGGCCCGTAGCGCCGGTTTCTTTTCCTCCGGTACCGGTCCCGGAGCCGCCGCTTGCATTGACAAACTCCTCCCCGATGCGGAGTTTCTGCACTCCCTCTCCGGGCGCTGCGAAAATATCGCTTCCCGTTACGGCCTGGATATTGTCCCCAAACAGAAACTGGGAGATTTTCTTGCGACCTTCACTCCCCCACTTTCCCGGGTTTGCCCCGCCTGCGGAGCTTCTTTTCCCGGTCACGGCGGGGTTCCATCCCCTGGGCAAACTCCGGCCCGCTTTCCCGGCCGGACATACCGCCGTTGTATGTGCTGCGGTATGATCTACATGCTCCGATCTTCTCCACCGGCAATAGAATATAAAACCGACTATTTTTTCGATCTTTATAAAAAACAGTACGGAAAGACTTATTTAGATGATTTTCCCAACCTAATTGAAGCGGGGAAGAAGCGGCTCTCGGTTATTAAGCATCTCCTGAATAGCAGAGCGGGGCGAGATGGGGCATGGCGGCTCCTGGACATAGGCTGCGCCTATGGCCCCTTTTTAAGCGCCGCCCGTCAGGGGGGATTTTTACCCCAAGGCATTGATCCCGCGGAAGATGCGGTTCGTTATGTTCGGGAAGAGCTGGGCATACCTGCCCGGCTTGGTTTTTTTCCGGATCCTTCCCCGGAGGACCCGTTAAACGAAGGGAGTTTTGAGGTAATTACCCTCTGGTATGTGATCGAACACTTCGAGTATCTTCGCCCGGTACTGGAAGAAATTAACCGGCTCCTGAAAACCGGTGGGGCGCTGGCTTTTTCCACCCCCTCCTTTTCGGGTATTTCGGGGAAGAAGTCTCTTTGGACATTCCTTAAACAAAGCCCGGAGGATCACTTTACCCTATGGAGTCCCGGTATATGCCGGCGTGTCCTTGCCCGGTATGGGTTTACGCTTAAAAAGATACGGATCTCAGGCCATCACCCTGAACGCTTTCCCCTGGGAAACAGGCTCAAGAGGAGAGGGTTGCCCTGGAAGTTTCTTTTACTCATGAGTCACCTATTTGGTCTGGGGGATACCTTTGAATGTTATGCCGTTAAAGAGAAGGATTATGATGAAAAAATTTTCCGGTGAAAGGCTTTTGATTCTCGGTGCGGGGGTAATGCAGTCGCCCGCAATATCCATAGCCAGGGAAATGGGGCTGTATACGGTTGTGGTAGACGGGGACCCCAGGGCAAGCGAGGCGACAAAGGCGGACTATTTTGAGTGTATCGATCTTAAGGACAAGGTGGGGATCAAAGCCTTGGGGAGAAAATTTCAGTTCCATGGCGGCCTAAGCGGGGTAATGACCGCGGGTACCGATTTTTCCGCCACCGTAGCCTGGGTAGCGGAAAAGTTGGGACTTCCGGGGATTCCCTATGAAGCGGCCCTTAACGCTTCAAACAAAGACCGGATGCGCCGCTGTTTTGCCGCCGCCGGGGTTCCTTCCCCAAGATTTACTACGTTTACCGTAAAATCCCCGGTTAAAAAACTTCCCTTCGGCTTTCCGGTGGTGGTAAAACCGGTGGATAACATGGGAGGCCGGGGCTGCCGCCGGGTAAATTCCCAAGAAGAATTAGCCGCCGCACTGACGGAAGCCCTGGATTTTTCCCGGTCCGGGAAGGTCATTGTGGAGGAATTCATGGAGGGTCCGGAATTTTCCGTGGATGCCATTGTTAACAAAGGTAAAATCAAAGTCTGCGGTTTTGCGGATCGTCATATTTTTTTCCCCCCCTACTTTATTGAGATGGGTCATACCATGCCGAGTACCCTCTCCGGTACGGAAACCAAGGCGATCCTGAAAGTTTTTTTTGCCGGGGTCCGGTCCCTAGGCATTACCGCCGGATACGGCGCCGCCAAGGGGGACCTGAAGCTTACACCCCGGGGCCCCATGATAGGGGAGATCGCAGCCCGCCTTTCCGGAGGCTATATGTCCGGCTGGACTTATCCCTACGCTTCCGGTGTGGAAGTAACCCGGGGGGCCATACTCGCCGCTTTAGGCCGCCCCTGGGCGCCCGGACCGGATCAGGGCTGGACCAGCGCCGAACGGGCCTTTATCTCCATCCCCGGCAAGGTCCGTTCCATCCACGGCCTGGACCATGCCCGTAAAAAGCGATATGTAAAAAACGTCTTTCTCCGGGTTGCTGAGAGAAGCCCGGTTCAGTTCCCGGAAAACAATGTCACTAAATGCGGTAACGTCATAAGCGCCGCCTCCACCCGGCACGCCGCGGTAAACGTTGCGGAAAAAAGCGCCCGGGAAATCCTGATCCGCCTTGAGCCGGACCAGCCGGAAACCGATACCTTCCTCGCTTCCGGCGGCGCCGCCTTTCCCCCGGACGCCTACCGGCTCCCTGAAAACATCCGCCGTTCCTTGGCTCATCTCCCGATACAACAACTACCGGAACGTATCAGGAATGGAGATGCTTTGCCGGTTTTTGAAATCTATCCCTTTCCGGAATTTACCGGCTGCAAAATACGGGATTATGCGGGGAGATCCCCCCGGGAAAGCCTTGACGCAATACGGATCATAACCGGCCTGTCTCTGCCGATAATAGAAAACAGCCCTTTCGGTTCTGACGTTATCGTCCTGGGCCGCTTTTTTTGGAATGCCCTGGTTCGGGGGGGCTATCAGGGCGCCGTTTATTTCATTGATACCATCCTGAATAATCTGAACATTGAGAGAGGACAGAAAAGCGTATGAACAGGCGAATTTTTCAGCCCCGGTTTTTCGGTATATTTCTTTTACTCTTTCCCCTGAACATTTCCCCGGTTCTGTTCCCTGAGGAAACGGCGGCAGCCCCGCCGGAAGAACCCGAGGCACTGAGTCTAGGGGAAACCCTGAAGGCGCTGGAGGCGGAGCTTCGCTGGGATCCCCTGTTCCGGGCCGGCGTATTATCCATCTGGGGGCACCGCCTGGCTTTTCAGACAGGGAACGTCGGAGATCAGGGACTGGTCTTATTGGATAACCGGGATGTATTTACCCTTCCCGCGCCCTATCTTGCGGGGGGAACTCTGCTTTTCCCCGAAAAATTTGTGAACGCCGGCAGAAAAACCTTGGATGAATATATGCAGCAGAAGCTTTCCCGTTTCCGCATTGCCGCCATCATCGTAGATCCCGGCCACGGAGGCAAGGACAGCGGCGCATCGGGAACCCACAACGTAAATGGAAGGCAGTTCACCTTGGTAGAAAAGGACCTTACCCTCAGGGTTTCCCGGGATATCCATGCCATGCTTAGCGCCGCCTTTCCGGATAAACAGGTGCTCCTCACCCGGACCGGCGATACCTACCCCACCCTGGAAGACCGGGTGGCCATTGCCAATTCGGTCCCTCTCAGGGGAAACGAAGCTATCATCTATATCTCAATCCATGCCAACGCGTCCTTTAACAAGTCCGCCCGGGGTTACGAAGTTTGGTACCTCAGCCCGGATTATCGCCGGACCGTTATCGACGAATTAAAGTATGATGACTCTGCGGAGATATTTCACATCCTCAACGACATGATGGAGGAGGAATTCACCACCGAAAGCATCACCATGGCCCAACTCATCATAAACCAGTTTAAGGAGACCTTAGGCCCTCTTATTCCGTCAAGGGGTATCAAAGCGGAAGAATGGTTCGTGGTCCGTAATGCGCGCATGCCCTCTATACTGGTGGAATTGGGGTTTGTTACAAACGAAACCGACGCCCTCCTCATGACCGACGAGACCTACTTGATGAAACTTTCCCAGGCGTTATATAAAGGTATAACACAGTTTGTAACCGTGTTTGAACGTTCTGGAGGATTTACGAGTATCGAATGAAGGATTTTTTTAAGGGTTTCCTGGCCGTCATGGCGAAATTTCTTCAAAAAAAAGCGCTACGCCAGCTTTTGTACCTTTGTCTTCTGGGAATATTGGCTTTTACCGAATTTTTTATTTTGGGGCTTGTCAGACGGACCTTTGTATTTTATTCTATAGATAGTGGAACTCCGGTAGTGGAAGACCGTATGGTTTCACAAACCGGGTCCCGGGAAAATGATGTGGCCCATTATGTGGAAGAAGCCCTGTTGGGGCCGGTTTCACTGGGTTCGGCGTTGCTTTTCCCCAAGGGAACCCGGCTTGAGTCTTTATTATTCCGGGATGGGGTAATATACGCGAATTTGTCGGAATCCGCGGCTTTACCTCCCCTGGAGGGAACGGACGTGTTTGACGGTTTGTATACTCTTTATGGAGGTATTAAGCGAAATTTTTCTTTCGTAAAGGAAGTCCGGCTGTTTATTGCCGGGCATGAAGCGTATTTCGAAAAATTTCGTGAAATATTTGCAGGTATTGTCGATATTTAACCGGAAGAGCGTTGACAAAGTATAGGGAATTTGTATATTATTTAATATCTAGTTCTATGATCATTAATGAAAGGAGCAGTGAATGAAAAGGATATTCATTCTAGTCACCGTAGCGTTATTTACCGTTGGAGCGGTATTTTCCGAGGAAGCCGTACTGATTGATTTTTCAAAACTTGCGGCGGATATCAGTGTAAACACTGACAGCGGGCCAAATGAAAACCGCAGGACCATGATGGATTATGGCACCGTAGCCGGCAACAGCTTTACCACCGAACAAAAACAGGTGATGAAGACATCTCTTGCTATAGCCAACTGGGAAGTTACTCTTGCGTCGTCTTCCCGTACTATTGGGAATATCGCCCGGAGTTACACCTCCGAGGCCCCCTCCAAACAGTATGGTACTGTTCTGGGTGCCCGGATTCATTTCCCCGTGGAACCCTTTAATTCCTGGGCTACAATCAAGCCGCCTTTTGATATTCCTGCATATGAAGCGCAGGCTGAAGTAGATGACGATGGAAATATCGAACCCGCCGAGGATAATGATTTTAGCGGGCCTTCCCGCTTTGAAGACGGGTACGGTGTGGTGAAGAACGTTGGGGTCGTCAAGTCGGTGGCGGTTGACGTCTATGGCCTTAATTTCCCCCACAGCCTTTCGGCTATTCTTATAGACTCCCAGGGAAATGAAAAAACCGTATTTATGGGTTATGTCAATTTTGACGGTTGGGGAGAGCTTCGCTGGGAGAATCCCGCGTACATCCAGGCGGTTAGAAACCGTGACCTGCGTCTCTATCCCCTGTATCCCGATACGACTCCCTTTGTGAAGTTCGGTGGATTCCTTGTACAGCGGGATGCCGCCAATGGAGGCGGGGACTATATCGGTTATTTCAAGGATGTAAAGCTTATTTACGATAAAGCCGTACTTGACACCGATAGGGATATCGACGATGAGGCTCTGTGGGGCATTATTCGGGATCGGGAAACCGCGAAGAAAGTGTATGAAATGGAACAGTTTGGGCATGCTCAGGTACTGCGGTATCTGGAAAGCCAGAAACAGGCTACTGAAAATTCCTTTACTCCCGCTCCTACTGCCGATCAGCAATAGCTCCGGTGAAGGGCGGCGCTACGAGATTGGGACGCTCGTTTAGAGCCCCAGGATTGGCATGATTTATTTGATTGACTGCCTGGAGAATCGCGGGGATTTTCCAGACAGTCTTTTTTACATCTGAGGAAACTCCCAATGAAAAAATATACGCTTCCTGATCGCCGTATTTTTCAAGAAAGGTATAACCAGCATACCGAGGCCATGGTCAAAGTCACCAAAGAATTGCGGGAGATAATTGAACAAGCGGTTCAGGACTTACCCTCTCTGCCAACAATTAAGTGCAGGCCTAAGGATTTTAAGAGTTTTTTTAAGAAGTATATCAGCATCCTTAACAGTGAAACTCCGGAGCTTCAGGCCAAAATTTCCATTGATGACGGAATGCCCCGGATTACCGACCTCATAGGTATCCGTATTGTCTGTCCCTTCCTCGAACAAGTTGATACCGTCGGGGCTGTATTAAAGAAAATATTTGAGATTGTTGAAGTTGAAAAGAAGGGGGCTAACTATACTTTTAAGGAATTCGGCTACGAATCAATTCATATTCTGGTTAAAATACCGGAAAGATTGACCGAAAAGCACGGTGATTGCGGTTGTGACGTAGCGGAGATTCAGATCCGTACTATACTTCAGGATGCCTGGGCGGAAGTAGAGCATGAATTGTTCTATAAAGCCGAATTTACCCCCTTTGACGAGCCGATGAAACGAAAACTGGCAGCCATAAACGCCAATCTTTCCCTGGCGGATATTATTTTTCAGGAAATTAGGTCTTACCAACGGCAGTTAAACGGGGAATTTGGGAAACGCCGGCATTCTTTTTTTAAGAAGATTGAAGACGCCACGGATTCCCTGTTATTTAATGCCGATGAACCGGAAGAAAAGATAGAAGGGATTTCCGGAGAATTCAGTATCGAGGTAAAGAATAACGCATCCATGGACGATCTCCTTCTGAATGCTCTTTACGCCCATAACAAAAATCAGTTTAGCGAAGCCATCTATTTTTATAGCCGTATTCTGGAAATGAACCCCGAAACATCGGTCCGTGCCCTAGTTTATAAGCACCGGGGAATGGCCAATTTTGCCCGTTCCCATTACGAAGAAGCCATAGAGGACTTCTCCCAATCCCTGGTACTGAACCCAAAGTCTTTCAAATCGGCTTATTACCGGGGCCTGGTAAAGGCGGTACTCCAACAGTACCCCGAGGCGGTGGACGATTTTAACCTGTCCATAGGTATAAACCCTTACCAGCACTACTGCCTGTACCGCCGGGGTCAGGCTTATTACCACCTGGGCGATTTACCCCAGGCCCTGGCGGATTGCGAAGCCGCCTTAGCCTTAGACCCCGATTCGCGATCCGCCCAGCAGTTTCAGAACCTACTGCGGAAAAAGCTGAAAATGTAAATGCCGAGAATTGAACTTTCGTGTTTTATTCGCCAAGCCCAGACAAGTTGCGTAAGGTTTGGAGGTGAGGGGAGTCGAACCCCTGTCCTGCTACGCGAAATACAAGCCCCTACAGGTTTAGCCGTGAATTGAATTGTCGGGACGGGCTTGGCTTTACGGCATGCGGCCTATCCGTATTCCGGGAATTTCTTGCCGCAGCCCGTCCGGAACCGGGAGTTGGCCAGCCTTGATTGCGACGAAAAGCCGGTCCCTCAAGGCGGCGGGGCCGGGTTTCGCGCTCTACTGCTTACGCAGCTTGAAGAGCGTAACTGTCATTGTTGGCAGTTAAAGTTTTGCCGAATCAGGAGATCGGCACTCCACCTGCAGCTTATACCCCGAACCGTACCAGTCAAAACCGGTGCACCCCCGAGTCTTTTTACAGTATATGTCTTTTTAAGTATTATGCAAGAGGCTGGGATATAGAACATTTATTGGTTGCTTCTGGAAATTTCCTGGAATTTGTCTTGGATTTTCACTACCGCATCGGTAAGCAGCGGATCAAACTGGGTTCCTCTTCCTTCCATAATGATTTTAATTGCATCGTCATAAGACATGGCGGACTTGTAAACCCTGGCACAAACCAGGGCGTCGTATACGTCAGATAGGGAGGCTATCCGGGCGGCCAGGGGTATTTCATAGGCGCTGAGCCCTTGTGGGTAGCCTTTGCCGTCGAAACGTTCATGGTGGCTGTAGGCTATGTTCCGGCAATGCAGGAGGTAGATGGAGTCCTTATCTTTTACGGCGGTCATCATTTCTTCGATGATATTCTTCCCAACCACCGTATGGGTCTTCATAATGTCGTATTCCTCGGGATCCAGTTTTCCCGGTTTGAGAAGTATTTTGTCAGGGATACCGATCTTGCCGACATCGTGGAGGGCCATGGATTTGGTGATGATCTCCGGCTGCATACTTCGGAGTTCTGCGGCGTATTCGGATTCCGATTCCAGGAGGTATTCCACCAGGACTTTACAGAAGAACTGGGTCCGCTTTACGTGGCTTCCGGATTCCAGGTTACGGTATTCAATAATATTCGCCAAGGCCTGCAGTGTATTATCCAGGGTAGCCGTGGCCTCCGCAGTTTTTTCAGCCACCATTTTCTCTAAGCTATCGCTGTACGTTTTCAGTTCCAGCTGGTTTTTTACCCGGAGCTTGACGATCTCCGCCAGGAAGGGTTTGTTGATAAAATCCACCGCCCCGGCGGCAAGTCCTTCGCTTTCGTTATCCGAGGTGGTAATGAAAATGACCGGGATGCGTTTGAGGGTGTTATCGGATTTCATGATTTCCAGCATTTCATACCCGTTCATTTCGGGCATAAAAACATCTAAAAGGATGATTTTGGGAAGAATCTCGGCTTTGTGCAGCTTATCCAGCGCCTCTACCCCGTTGCTGGCGGTCATAATGTTGTAGTCATCCTTAAGTATTTCCTCAAGGATCATTACATTCATATCAACATCGTCAACAACCAGTACGGTCGGAAGGCTATCGGTGCTACCCGCCATATTTTACTAGTACCTCATCAATGAGCATAAGCGTTTCAGCATGGCATTCTTTAACCGATTTCCGGGTCTCTTCTTTTACGGTGCCGTCCTTTATTTGGGCTTCCATTTCCAAAGTTTGCTTATAGAGCTCCGTTAAGGCCAGGTTGGAGGCAACTCCCTTTAGGGTATGGATCGAAATCTTAGCTTTTTCAAAGTCCCCGGCATCGGTATAACCCAGGGCTTCATCCAGGAGACCGGCGTTTTCAGCTTTAAATTTGCTCAATAACTTTGCAAAGAGTTTGCCGTTGTTGACAACCCTCTTTAGCCCTTCGTCAATATTGATATAAACGGCGCCGTTGGAACCGGTAATACTATTTTCAGCCATCCCTATCCCCCCTATAACCCATGAGGTTGAAATTTTCGTATAAACTACCCGAAGTATAATCCTTTGTCGAATATCCGTCCATAGTTAAATAATACTATAAAAATCAGTCTTTTCTCAAGCGCCTTCAAATAACTCAATTTACTATCCTGCCCTTCATTGGCAGGCATTTCCCGGTTTCCCGTCAGGGCAAAAGCATTTACTTTCCAAATAGGACGGAATAGAGGAATTCCAGGTTAATAGCAGCCTTGAATATCTTCCGTTTGGCGCTGAACCGTTTTTCAGATACCGTTGTCGTCCGTAACCGCGCAAGGGCTATTTTCCTAAGGATGTTCAGATTTTCCGGGGCATTGTTTTTTCGTACCTGAGAAGTGTCTTCTCCGGCTTCGTTGACCAGCCGCACCAGGTGGTTTACCGAGTATTAAATCAGGCTCTCGAATAAAAATCTTTCCAGTTCCCGCCGTATCTCCCCTACCGGATCGCCATAGGCGGAAATCCAGTTAAGCTCCGGAATGGATGAAAAGAAGGTGAGCTGCCGTTTAGCATAACGGCGGCTGTTCCGGGCTACCAGGGCTTGGACTCCCTCAACATCCGCGGAGATACCCCAGACGCCGGGGCTTTTTTCCACAAAGAATTCCCGGTAGCCGATGGCCTTCATGCCGGGGTCACCGGGACCATAGCCGGCGGCGTGGAGGAGCGCAACTTCTTCCCTCAGGCCCTGACGGAACATGAGGGCACAGCGTTTGTTGACGCGGCGATACACATCGTCACGGCTGCGTTCAAGGCCCAAGATGAGGAAGCGATACCGGTCGCGGTTTCCCCGGGCAGCCCCTATTGGGGAGTAGGAGCTTAAGGGGCGCCCGGAGGAGCGGAAAACCTCCAAAGCACGCCGAAGACGATAGGTATCGTTACTATGGATGCGGGCGGCGCTTATGGGATCACAAGAGGCCAGTTCCTCCATCAAAGCCGTTGCGCCGCGGCTGCGGAGCTCAGACTCCAGGGCCTTTCGGACGTACGGATCAGAGGAGGGCGTTTCGGGGAGGCCCAGGACAAAGTTGCGCAGGTAAAAACCGGTTCCCCCGGAAACCACCGGGAGCTTTCCCCGGCGGATAATGTCTTCACAGGCCTCGTCCGCCAGACGGACAAAATCCCCGGCATTGAACTGTTCGTCGGGGTTCCGTATATCAATCAAATGATGGGGCAGCCGGGTAAAAAGATCCGCCAGAGGCTTGGCGGTGCCGATGTCCATACCCCGGTAGACCTGCATGGAATCCGCCGAAACGACCTCGGCCTGACAAAAAGGATCTACCTCAATAAAGAGTTTTTCTAAAAATTCGGTCTTACCCGAAGCGGTGGGGCCGAAGAGGAGTAATACCGGTATCCTCAGGGCCGGCATGGGAGATTCAATCTTCCAGATGGAATTCGATCTGACGGGTAAAGACTTGGCGGGCCGCCAGGGACACCACCTTGCCTTCGTTATCCTCAATATCAGGGTCCTTCAGCATGGAAAGCTGATGGGATCGCCTGGAAGACGCGGAAGTAATTTCGTACATATTACCATCGTATTCAATAAGTTCTTCAAGAGGGAATATCATGATTGTTCAGTATACCTGGTTTTACGGGATTGTGTAAAGGACTTCCAAGAGCTTCTTTTCAAGACCGGCATTGGAAGGGGAACCATAGACCCGCTCTTCCTGGGGAAGATTCACCTCCACGTCAAAGACGATGCCTGCCCCCTTATGATCCAGAACCAGAATGCGCCGGCCCAGATAAACCGCTTCCCGAGGATCGTGGGTTACCGCCACGGCGAGCCGCTTCTCTTTATCCAGCAGGGAGAGGACCATGTTCATAAGCTGTATTCGCAGAGGGATATCCAGGGACTGAAAGGGTTCATCCATGAGGATAAATGAGGAGGGATAGGCAAAAGCCCGGGCAATAGCTGTCCGTCGGCTTTGTCCACCGGAAAGTTCATTGGGGTAAGAAGCGGCTTTGTCCTCCAGAGAGACCAGGCGTAAAAAATACATTCCCCGATCCTGGGCTTCCTTCTTTCCCATGGTTCTCTCTATAGGGAGGATGACATTTTCCAGTACCGTGTACCAGGGGAGAAGGCGGCTTTCCTGAAATACAAAAGAAGCCTTCCCCTCGGTCTTAACGCAGCCCTCCTGGGGACG
>JAITBG010000081.1 GCA_031283725.1 Treponema sp.
CTGACGGAGGCTGGCAATGGAACCACGAAGAATAGGCGGTGGCTGATCTCTTTACCGTCCAGGGGGCGGGGAAAGCCGAAGGGCCTTTGGCGGATCGTATGCGTCCCCGGACCCTTGACGAGATAGCCGGCCAGGATCACATAGTCGGTCCCGGCAGGCTGCTCCGCCGGGCCATACAGGCGGATCGCCTTTCCTCGGTGATTTTTTACGGGCCCCCGGGAACGGGAAAAACCAGCCTTGCCCGGGTTATTGCCAATACCACCAGAGCGTACTTTGAGAGCCTCAACGCGGTACTTTCGGGGATAAAGGATATACGGGAAGCCATAGACCGTTCCGACGAACGGCGGCGGCTCTACGGCAAGCGGACCATCCTGTTTGTGGACGAAGTCCACCGCTGGAACAAGGCCCAGCAGGATGCCCTCCTCCCCTGGGTAGAAAACGGCACGGTGATCCTGGTGGGGGCCACCACGGAAAACCCTTTTTTTGAGGTGAACCGGGCCCTGGTTAGCCGGAGCCGTATTTTTCAGCTAAAACCCCTCACTTCGGAAAATCTCCGGGAAACCGCAGACCGGACCCTGTCGGACAAGGAGCGGGGTTACGGCACGTGGCGGGTACGCTTCGAAGAAGGCGCCCTGGAACACCTCGTGGAAGTGGCCGGTGGAGACGCCAGGAGCCTCCTCAATGCCCTGGAACTGGCGGTTGAAACATCCGTACCTTGGCCTCCGGCGGAAGGAACCGAAATCCCGGTTAGCTTTGAGGCCGCCGAAGAAAGTATACAGCGCCGGGCTGTCCTCTACGATCGGGACGGAGACTATCATTTCGATACCATCAGCGCCTTCATAAAAAGTGTCCGGGGAAGCGATCCTGACGCCGCATTGTATTGGCTTGCCAAGATGATCCGCGCCGGTGAAGACCCTTCGTTTATTTTTCGCCGCATGATTATCCTTGCCAGTGAAGACGTGGGCCTTGCGGACCCCGGAGCAATAAACGTGGTAATCTCCTGCGCCGAAGCGTTTGACCGCATCGGTTTTCCGGAGGGTAATTTTCCCCTTGCCCACGCGTGCCTCTACCTGGCAACGGCGCCGAAATCTAATACCACCCTGGCCTTCTTTGACGCGCTGGCGGAGGTAGACAGGGAAGACGCCGAAGTCCCAAACCATCTCCGGGACGCAAGCCGGGACAAGGAAGGCTTCGGCCACGGGGAGGGCTATATCTATCCCCATGCCTACCGGGACCACTGGGCTGCCCAGCAGTACCTTCCCAGCCTGCTCCGGGGAAAAACCTTTTACAACCCTTCTTATATAGGATACGAGGGCAAAATCCGGAAGGACGTACTTGCCAAGCGGGAACTCCAGGCGGCGCTTATCCTGGGAGACGCTCTGGGCGCGGCGGACGGGGAATTCCTCTCCTGGTCGGCTTCCTCCAAAGGCCGGGAAGGCTGGTTTAAACGCCTGGAATCCGGCCGGAGCGCCCTCCTTCTTTCGGACCGGGATACCATTTTGGAGCAATGTAACCCCGTAAGGCATGACCGTATTCTGGTTGCGGCCGCCAATGACGGGCTCCTCCTCTGGGAAAGCCTGCGCCGTGTTCCCGAAGGCCTGGCCGCCGCCCTGGTGGACACCGAAACCGCCCGGGAAGCGCTGCTCCGGTATGCCTCCACCATCGATGAGCCGGAACAGCCCATAATTGCGGTACAAGAGAAAGGGCTCCTGCCTAGTCCGGAAGAAGCGGACGCCTGGTTTGACTGTCATAGCTTTGACCATATCCTTGCCCGGGAACCCTGGCGGCGAGGTTTTGGGGCCGAAAGCCCCCGGGCGGGGTTTACCGCCTTCGCGGAGGCAAGCCGGCTCCTGCTGGCCGGCGGCGGGAATATGGTCCTGCTTCAGTCCCCGCCAAAGCTTGGGGAGCGCATTTCCCGGGTCCTTGCCGGATACTGCATAAACAGTAAAACCGCGGATACGATCAAACGGCTTGCGGAAGCGGAGGAAGCCTTTTTTGCCGCCCCGGGCCGCTGGACCTGGGACACCGAAACCATGGAGCACAGTTTTACTGCGGCGGGGTTTCAAACTACCCTGACGGTATTGGATCAGGCTGAGGAGCGGCTCCTCACCGAAAAGGATATAGCCGCATGGTTTGATCCGGACCGCTCAAGCTGGGGGAGCTTTATCCATAAGGCTCTTGGGGAAAAAGATTTTCAAGCCCTGGCCGATATACTCCGTGAAAAAGCCAAACAGGGACCATTACTGTGGAAGTGGCGGAGTCTGCTGCTTAAAGGCACGGCCGGCGAAGTTTAGAAATCCGAACACCCCTATTATACCGGCATCAGCTCGCTGATGGCGTATTCCGGACCGATGTATTTTTTCAGGGCGGCCATTACCTGTTCCATATCAAGGGGCTTACCCACATGGTCATTCATCCCGGCGGCTATACATTTTTCCACGTCCTCGGCAAAAACATTGGCGGTCATGGCGATAATCGGAATTTCCTTGGCCCGGGCAATGTCCATGGCGCGGATCTGCCTGGTCGCTTCGTAACCGTCCATTTCGGGCATGTGGACATCCATAAAGATGATATCGTAGTTGTACGGGTGGGCTTTGAATTCCTCCACCACCTCAACGCCGTTTTCGGCGCAGCCCACCTTAAGGCCATAGGGTTCCAGTATGGAAATAACGATTTCCCGGTTAATTTCTACATCTTCCGCAAGGAGAATACGTTTTCCCTCCATGTGCAGGTCTTCGGGCTTTTCAGTTTCTTTCCCGTGGTCATCGGCGGACGGGGAGCTCAAGTACTGATTCAGGCAATCCACGATGAGGGAAGGGAAAAGAGGTTTTGGGATAAAACCGTTCACCCCCGCGAACTTCGCCTCCCCTTCTATCTTAGCCCATTCCATCGCGGAAATCATAATCACTATGGCATGGTCACCCGCAATTTTTCTGATGTTCCTTGTCAATTCGATACCGCTGATGCCGGGCATACGCCAATCTACAAAGTATATGTCATAGTGCC
The DNA here is from genome assembly GCA_031283725.1 of Treponema sp. Taxonomy (GTDB): domain Bacteria; phylum Spirochaetota; class Spirochaetia; order Treponematales; family Breznakiellaceae; genus Termitinema. The sequence goes on from JAITBG010000081.1 coordinate 3,007, forward strand.
GGCCCTCTTTGATAAGATTGGTCGCCGTAAGGCCATCTGCGGCGGCGTCGCAGTGGAAGCCGATTTTCCGGGCCATGGACAGGAAATACTCCCGCAGATCCGCCGAATCGTCCACCACCAACGCGTGGAGTTCGTCCAGCCGTAGGGTACTCTTCTTCACAGCTTTTTTTCTCGATTCCTTCCCCCGTTCAGCCTGGATGTAGAACTTAAAAGCGGCGCCCTTGCCGAATTCCGATTCCACCCAGATCCTGCCGTCCATCATTTCCACGATCCGTTTCGAAATAGCCAGCCCCAGGCCGGTACCCCCGAATTTCCGGGAAATACTGTTGTCCGCCTGGACAAAGGAATTGAAAAGCTGGGCTTTCTGTTCCTCCGTAATCCCAATTCCGGTATCACTCACCTCGATCTGGATAGTACAGATCCCGTCCTTTTCTTCCAGCAAGCGAATATTGACCGTAATATTTCCCTTTTCGGGGGTGAATTTTATCGCATTGGAGAGAAGATTGGTTATAACCTGGGAGAGCCGCTGCTCGTCGGAAATAATAAATTCCGGCACATTATCATCACAATTAATGAGGAAATTCTGAGACTTTTCCTCAACCTTGAATTCCACCACATTAGTTACCCGGATAAGCATCTTTTCAAAGTCAAATTCGGTATAGGAAAGATCAAATTTGTTCGCTTCGATTTTGGACATATCCAGAATATCGTTGATAACCCCCAGGAGATGGGTAGAGGCATTTTCAATCTTACCCAGACAGTAATCCTTTTTGCTCACGTCGGCGGATGATTTGGCGATGTGGGTCATCCCGATGATGGCGTTCATTGGGGTACGTATCTCGTGGGACATATTAGCCAGAAAGTCCGATTTAGCGGAACTGGCCCGTTCAGCCTCTTCCTTGGACTGGGCGAGTTCTTCCACGTCGTGGAGCATCAGCATGGCGCCCTCGGTGGCGTCCTCTTCATTAATCATGGGGGTAAAGTGGATGACATAACGCCGGGGATGACCGTCGGCCTTAATATCTACCCTTTCCTGGAGAGTCAGGGATTTCCGCTCCGCCATGGCGGTACAGAATATCTCAAAGAGCATGACCCCCCACTCGGGATTGGCAAATTTATCGAACACATCCCGGTAGGGCCGGCCAATGATATGCCCAAAATTCTCTATCTTCGCCTCCTGGAGAAAGGCATTGGTACAATACACAAACCGGCCTTCCTGGTCCAGAATGATGATCATGTCGGGGCTGTTTTCCAGGAGTAGGCGCATATACTTTTCCTGCTTGATCTGCTCCGCGGTCCGCAGGGTTTTCAGATTGATATTCGCCAAGGCGACACGCTTATTACGATCCAGAGTATCCTGGAGCCGCCGTACCTGCCGGGAAAGCCTGGTATTGTTTTGGATTATGCTGCTGATATACAAAAGAAGTTCCGGAGTTACGGTATCCCCTACCGCTGCCGGCACAGGGAGTATTGCGGTTCCTTCCGGGCTCAAACTATTCATACTATATTCCTAAGTATATTCCTAAAAAGCACAAATCACCAGGGTAAAATTATGAATACGGTTTAAAAGTTTGCCGTCCCCGGTACTCACCGGGCAGATTTCGCCTCCGGAATAGCATACCTGATAGGGATAGTTTCCTCCCAGGGTTTCTATTATTTTTTCCATTTCATCGTCAGTATTGGCTTCCAACATGAGGTTCCTGGACAAGCTGGGGTAGATAAGCAGCCCCGAGATATCCCCTGAGGCAATCACCTTTTTTACGGCGCTTTCCGCGGTTTCAAGAACCCCGGCATAATCCATGGCGGCGATGAATACCCCGGCTCCAACCGGCGCCTCCCCTCCAAGGAGGGCATAGCCTTCGGGGGTGAGCATATAAAGAGCCCGTCCGGCAGGCCGCGTATTATCGTTGTATCATGATGGGAAATGAAGAAGGGGAGTCAATAACCCCCTGCTTTGAAAGCCCCATGGCGGCCAGATAGTCCAGGAAAGACATATTGTTCACCTTTTTCACCAGACACCCGTCGGATTCGGTGATAATTCCGGCTAATTTTTGGATATTCTCATCCGGTATGGTGTTTACATAGAACTTCGGCCGCACATTCCCATGTAGTAAAACCAGGGTCAGGGTATCCGGCATTGCCTGGCCGTTATAAATAGTCCGGCACTCCTGGAAAGCCGCGGTTGAATCGCAGGAAATGGTGCCGAATATGGGTATGCCCCCGCCAAAGCGATTTATCGCGTCCAGTATAGGGACAGCCCCTAGGGAATTCATCATGGGGGCGTAGGAAAGGATCATGGCAGGATCGCCCTGGAGGCCGTTCAGAGCCTGCTCATACGCCTCCCGGACGGCAGAACTTATATCCGCCGGGTCAAGCGGCGCGGACATGGCGGAAGAAAAAAATACATCATCGCTGGTTAAAACCGATATGCTCAGGAGTTCCAGGCCGCAGATATGGCGGCATTACCCAGGGTGGTACAACCCACCACATCAAAGGGAAGCCGTTTGCAAATCTCCGCCACCACCCCGGTTTCGATAAATTCATAATAGCAGGCAATAATACCTATAGAATTATTACGTAAGTTCCCCGGCACATCTAATTGTTCAAGAATTTCCGAAACGGCCAGATCCACATCGTCGATTTCCGCCGTACAGGCGTTTAACACTTTGATCATTCAGATATCCATCCCTTTTTGTATTATTTTATCCCAGCACAGGTACAAATACAAAGCGGTACCATATAGTATGGATTCCGAAACGCCGGAAGAAACAACCGCGGGGTATTACGTATCAACCGTAGGCCGGGACGAAACAACCCTTGGCGGCCGCTTTATCTTTTTAAACACGTTAAACGCGTTCGGTTTCTCGTGGGCGTTAAAAACGCTCCCCGCCATGGTAACAATAGAAATCAGCTTAGGTTTTTTCTGAATCTTGATGATTGGGCCGTCCATAAAAAAGTCCCCCGCCCTAAGTCTTTTTATCGCTTCCTTCGGCACCCCCCGCAGCACCAGCATCGCTTACCCCCTTTGGCACTGAACGATTAACCTTGTTTAGTGTTCCCGCTCCTGGGGTATCACCGCCCCCCAGGAAATAAACTCCGCCTCGTTTTCCACG
>JAITBG010000088.1 GCA_031283725.1 Treponema sp.
AAAAAACCTCGTTGGGCCTGTGGTCCGCCCATACAAACAAGCAATAGCTTCTTCCGCTCGTAAGGTTCGCCGCCTTCGCGGTTATTATGGCCCATTGCGTTAGTACTGATCTAAGAGTAGGATGAAACGATAGGAGTATTGATGCGTTATTATAGTACCAGGAGCCGGTCAAATCCGGTCAGTTTTGCTGGTGCCGCCTTGACCGGCCTTGCCCCGGACGGGGGGCTTTTCATACCCGGGGAGATCCCCTCTTATCCGGAAAAAGTGAAGAATTCCCTGGGAACCATGGATTATTTCGATGTCGCCGTTGAAACTATCCGTCCCTACGTCCACCCCGAACTGCCCGGTTCCGTTTTGGAGGACTTGGTCCACTCTGCCTATTCCTTTGCGGCGCCCCTGGTTCCCGTGGGGGACCGGCTGGTGCTGGAACTGTTCCACGGCCCCACCGCCGCCTTCAAGGACTTCGGCGCCCGGTTTATGGCCCGCGCCTTTTCCTACCTCCGCCGCGGTGAAGATAAGCCCTTGCGGATACTGGTAGCTACCTCCGGAGACACCGGCGGCGCGGTGGCGGATGGTTTTTACGGGGTGGAGGGCATTTTCGTAACGGTGCTCTATCCCAAAGGCCGGGTAACGCCTCTGCAGGAAAAGCAGATCGCCGCTCTCGGCGGGAACATCGAGGCGCTTGCGGTGGAGGGCAGCTTTGACGACTGCCAAGCCTTGGTAAAAGCCGCTTTTGGCAACGAAGGCTTACGGAAACGACTGGACCTCTCTTCGGCAAATTCCATTAACGTGGCCCGGCTCATACCGCAGGCCATTTACTACAGCGCCGCTGCTGGCAAAGCCTTTGCCGGGAAAACCGATCCCGATGGCGAAGCCACTCCCCGCGTATCCGGCGCTTACGGTACATCCAAAAGCACCGTGGCATGCGGCGTCAAAGCTGGAAGCCCCATCACCTTTTGTGTACCCAGCGGGAACTTCGGCAACCTTACTGCGGGGCTCTACGCCCTAAAGATGGGTGCCCCTATCCGGGGTTTCATCGCTGCCACCAACAGTAACAAGACCGTACCGGATTACCTGGAAAGCGGTGAATACCATGCCCGCGTATCCCAGGCAACCATTTCCAACGCCATGGATGTAGGCGCTCCCAGCAACTTTGAACGCATGGCCGCCCATTGGACCCTGGAACAACTGCGAAGCATGATCCGCGGTGTTCATGTGTCCGATGACGACACCCGAAAAACCATAAGCGCCGTCCATGGTGACTGCGGCTACTTTCTCGATCCCCACGGCGCTGTGGGCTGGCGGGCGGTAGACATACTGTCCGCCGGCAACGTTCCGGTCACAGGCCCCTTGGCGGTACTAGCCACCGCCCACCCGGCAAAATTTGCGGAAACCGTGGAACCCCTGATCGGTTCCATCCCGGTTCCGGCATCCATAAAAACCGCCCTGAGCCGCAACCCCCAATCCCGGACCATTCCGGCGGAACTTTCCGCCCTGGCCGATACCTTATAGTTTTAAGGAGAAACTGATGAATTCCTGCCCTTGTGGTTCCGGCCGCCTCTATACCGAATGCTGCGAGCCCTACATCACCGGAGCCCGACCCCCTCCTACCGCGGAAGCCTTGATGCGGAGCCGTTACACCGCCTATGCGGAACACGCCATTGATTACATTGTGAAAACCTACGTTCAGGAAGGCAAAGAAAGCATTGATATAAAAGAAACCCGGGCCTGGAGCGAAAACTCCCGGTGGCTCGGGCTAAAAATACTCTCGGTTACCAAGGGCGGAACCGCCGACACCACCGGCACCGTGGAGTTTGAAGCCTCCTATGAACGGGATGGTCTGAGGGATATCCACCACGAACGGGCCAAATTTAAAAAAATTGACGGCCGATGGTTCTACGATGAAGGAGAAGTGGTTCCAAAAACAATGGTCCGCGCCGCCCCCAAGGTAGGACGCAACGAACCCTGCCCATGTGGAAGTGGAAAAAAATATAAACACTGTCATGGAGCGGTAAAGTAAAACAGCTAGAGCAGTTCCTTTGCCTTAGCCGCCAGTGATCCGCAGTCCAACCCGAACCGCTTGGTCAGGTAATCCTGGGAACCAACTTCTCCGAACTCGTCCTTAACGCCGATGCGGGCGAACCGGCCCCGGAAACCGCCTTCCGCAAGGATCTCCGCCACTGCGCTGCCAAGGCCGTTGTTAATCTGGTGGTTTTCGGCGCTGATCACCGCTTTTACGTTACTGGTTTCCGATAGTATCCTTTCCCGGTCTATGGGTTTAAGGGTAAGAACGTCCAGAACTCCGGCCTCGATTCCTTCGGCAGCAAGGCTTTCCCGGGCTTTTAAGGATTCGTTCACCATGAGGCTCCCCAGCGCAACGAACAGGACATCCTTACCCGATTTAAGAACCTTGGCTTTCCCAAACCGGAACTTGTCGTTTTCCGTATACAGTACCGGAACCGGTTTACGGGGGAACCGGAAGTACACACAACCGTAGGTTTCCGCAGCTTCCCTAACAAAGGCTGCGGCGTTCCACGCGTCGGAGGGTTCTACGATGGTTAAACCGGGGATAGCCCGCATCAAGGCAAGATCCTCAAAGGGCATGTGGGTCCCGCCGTTAGAAGCCGCAGTAACCCCGGGGTCGGTGCCAACCAGCTTAACGTTCAGCTTGGCGTAATTAGCGGAAATAAAGAACTGATCGTAGGCCCGCCGGGAAGCGAAACAGCCGAATGTGGCAGCAAAGGGGATCTTCCCCACCGAAGAAAGTCCTGCGGCAAGGCCCACCATATTGGCTTCGGCAATACCTACGTTATAAAACCGGTCCGGGTAGGCTTTTTTAAAAACCCCTGTATTGGTACAACCCATAAGGTCCGCTTCCAAAACCACAATATTACTATTTTTGGCCCCCAACTCGACTAAGGTATCCACATATGCGGCGCGTATTTCCACAGTTGAAGCTGCTTTTGTTTCCATCTCTTACTCCTCCAGGGCGGCTATTGCTTCCCGCGCCTTAGCAAGGTCAAAGGCCATGCTGTGATTTTTCTCAATCCCTTCGGCGAAAGTACAGCCCCTGCCTTTGATGGTGTTCATGATGATCATCGAAGGTGTATCTTTTTGGGCTATGGACTTTTCAATCGCTTCGTCCAGGGCCTGATAATCGTGGCCGTCCACTTCCTGGGTAAACCAGCCGAAGGCCCCCCATTTGGCCTTGAGATCCCCCAGGTCCAGGATATCCTTAATATACCCATCCAACTGCAGTTTATTGTAATCCGTAAAGGCGGTGATATTAGAAAGGTGATGGGCTGCGCCGAAAAGGGCGGCTTCCCAGATCTGTCCTTCGTCGGACTCTCCATCCCCGATTATCGTGTAGACCCTGGCAGGGCTCTTGTCGATCCAAAGCCCCAGCGCTATACCCACGGCGATGGAAAAACCCTGCCCCAAAGAACCGGCCGTCATATCAACGCCGGGGGTCAGGTTACGGTCACAGTGGCTGGGAAGCCTGGTACCCCCCTGGTTAAGGGTCTTAAGCCAATCCTTGGGGAAAAAACCCTTCAGCGCTAGGGCTGCGTACACCGCCGGCCCCGCGTGTCCCTTGGAAACCACCAGCTGATCCCGGTCTTTCAACCGGGGCTGGGCGGGATCGACCTTCATGCGATGAAAATACAAAAGAGCAAGCACGTCCGCAATGGACATGGTACCCCCGATATGCCCCGAACCAAAGGTACCGATTTCTTCAATAGTAAGTGTACGAATCGCCTTGGCCTGAGCCTTTACATAGGCTAGTTTTTCTTTATCCATATCAGAATCCTCTTGGGATCATTAGACTTGTTCGGTAACCAACAAGGAACCGAAGGTTCCCCATTATCGAACAAGTCTATTGTAGCGTAAGACGCCAGAGAATAGCAATATGATGGAGACGCCACTCCGGCCCCTCCCCCGGGTAAGCATAGTTGGATAAGATTTTTATTTTGAGGCGTAGTCTCTTTTCGGTAACATTTTTCGTGTGGCAACGCGTGAGCTTGTATATTTAATTTGCTTACTATATCATTATACGGGCTTTCCCAAAAACTGAAGTTTTGGGAAAGCTTCCGCTAATTATACGAATGAGGTTTTTATGCCGGATATTACCCACGATATTCAAAAAAATTACGGTGTCCTTTCGGAAGAAAAGGGCGGTTGGAGAAAAGAACTGAACCTGGTTTCATGGAACGGGAGAAGTCCCAAACTAGATATTCGGGATTGGTCTCCGGACCACGAAAAAATGGGGAAGGGAATCACCTTTACTAGGGAAGAGGCGGCTAAACTCCTGGAACTTTTAACCGCCGCCCTGGGAGATCAGTAACAGGTATATCCACCGTCAATCACAAGATTAGCGCCCGTCGTAAAGGAAGCGGCGTTACTGGCAAAATACAGTACCGCCCCGGCGATTTCATTGGCGGTTCCCAGGCGTTTGGTTGGCCCCATTGCAAACCAGGTGTCCATCCAGGCTTTATTGCTGGTAGCGGGGGTCATATCGGTACAGATATACCCGGGGCTGATTGAGTTAACCCGGATATTATATTTTGCCCATTCGCACGCCAAAGACCTTGTCAACTGAATTACTCCCGCTTTAGCGGCATTATACGCAACTTGTTCCTGGGGATAGTTAACTATCATCCCTGACATGGAAGCGGTATTAATGATAGATCCGCCGTTTCCATCGGCGATCATAATCCGGGCTGCGGCGCGGTTAACCAGAAACATGGAGTCAATATCAATAGACATAACTCTGCGCCATTCTTCCCAGGTCATTTTTTCACAGGGTACGCAATGGGCGATACCGGCATTACTAAAAACAATGTCTATCCGGCCGAATTTCTTCTTAATCGTATCAAAGGCGTTATTAACCTGTTCTTCCACGGTCATATCCGCCTGCACTGAAAAAGATTCGCGTCCAAAGGCTTGAATTGCCTTAACCGTGTCCGCCCCCTGGAGCAGATCAATAATGGCCACATCAGCTCCGGCTTCCGCCAACACAAGCGCGGACGCTCCGCCGATTCCCCGAGCACCTCCGGTAACTATTGCTTTCTTTTCCTTGAGAGAAAAATTGTCCAAAAAACCCATGGTATTACTCCTTTTCTCTATATCGCTTCTTCCTTAGATTCGCTATTGCTTCCCGTGTCATTTGATCGCAGCGTTCGTTGAATTCGTTACCTGCGTGGCCTCGGACCCATTGCCATTTAACGGCAAATTTCGGGGCCAGTTCGTCCAGGCGGAGCCAAAGCTCCTGATTCTTTACGGGTTTTCTGTCGCTGGTCCGCCAGCCGTTCCGTTTCCAGCCGTTGATCCAATCGGTCATCCCCTTCTGAACATACTGGGAATCGGTATAAACCGTCACTGACTCCGGAGAAAGCCCCTGTTTGGTCAAGGCTTCCAGGGCGGCCACGGCGGCATAAAGTTCCATCCTATTATTGGTGGTATTCCGTTCAGCCCCCCATTTTTCACAGATCAGCTTGCCGGGAGAACCCTCCCGGGGGAAAAGCTCCCCCGGAGGGGGCCGCAATGCCACGGTCTTTTTCTTTCCCTTTTTGCCGGAGCTTACAATCATGTAAGCCCATCCTCCGAGGCCGGGATTACCGGAACAGCCTCCATCGGTGTAAATACTAAGATGCATACATTTACCGCCTAATATTTGGTTACCGGTTCCCATTTACCCGATTTTGCCGAAGCAAAGAGAGCGTCCAACACAGCCATATTGGCAATTGCGTCGCAAACAGGGGTGGGTACACCGGTCTTATTGATAACGGATTCGGCGAATCCGTCAAATTCCAAAAGATACTGATCGGCTGTTTCGGTTTTGATGATTCGTTTACCCACGCCCGTGAGAACCGTTATCTCCCCGGGAATATCCGCAGGCATATTAAAGGGGATTTGTATAGAAAGAGAGCCGCCGGTACCTAAAGCGGTAACCCGCTGATACGGGTATAACTGGGTACTCAGGGTAAAAATAGAATTGCGCCCATTACCGAAATCAAGGATGGCGGAACCTAAAATATCGGTCTTAAAAACCGGGTCCCATACAAAGGTTCCAACGACCCGTTCCGGTTCGGCGGCCATAAGATGCCTGGCGCTGGACACGGCATAACAGCCGATATCCAGGATAGCCCCGCCCCCGGCCTCAGCAATATTACGGATGTTATTGTTGTCCTTATTATCATAGCAAAACAGTGCGCCGGTACTGATAACTTTTCCTATTTCGCCGCACTTCACCAGCTCTACAGCCCGCCTCCATTGGGGATGGAAACGGTACATAAAGGCTTCCATTAACGGAACCCCTTTTTTCTTGCAATATTCGGCAGCCTCAACCGCTTCTTTGGCGTTGAGCCCCAGGGGCTTTTCACAGAGAATGGGCTTTCCCGCATCGGCGGCTTTCTTGATATATTGTAGATGGATATGGTTCGGCAGGGGGAGATAGACAAAATCTACCTTAGAATCAGCTAATAGTTCCTCATAGGACCCATAGGCTTTGGAAAAATCCCATTTTTCAGCATAGGTCTTAGCCTTTTCCTGGTTTCTAGACGCTATAGCATAGGGCTCTACCAGCAAAGACGATCTAAGCGGGGTTGCCACCCGAAGCTCATAATGACCGGATGTCCCAAGCACCCCCAACCGCAGTTTTTCCATACCCTCACCTCCGTTTGTACATTCTTACTTAGCGATCTTTATTACGCCCTTAACAATGTTGGCCTTATCATGCACACTGTTATCCATGGCGTTTTGAATGTCGTCAAATTCAAACACATCGGTTACTATCCCCTTGAGATTAACCTTTCCCGTGGAAACAGCGTCTATAGCCATAGGATACACATGGTGATACCGGAAGATGGTTTTGAAGGTTAATTCCTTATCCAGGGCAAGACTGATGGGCAGGGTTAATTCACCGGTGGCTGAATACCCCACCAGTACGACATTGGAACCCTTTTTGACCACCTCAATAGCCTGCCGTGTGGTTATTTCCGTTCCCGCCGTCTCCACCGCCAAATCAAAACCCGCGCCGCCGGTCAATTTACGCGCCGCTTGGATAACATCTTCTTTTTTCGCGTTAATAATGCCGGTTGCACCAAGCTCCATAGCTTTATCAAGCCTTTTTTCCATAATATCAACCACATAAACGCGGGAAACACCCTCGGCCCGGAGCGCCATCATGGACACAAGCCCGATACAGCCCGAACCGAAAACTATTGCGGTCTGCCCGATGTGGGCTTCGCCCCGGTTTGCCGCGTGAAACCCCACCGCCAAGGGTTCAATCAAGGCCGCTTCCATGGTATCCATATTTGCGGGAATCTTAAAGCATAAAGAAGCCGGATGAGCCACATACTCCTGGAAAACGCCGTCAACCGGGGGGGTGGCGAAAAATATGACATCCGGGCAAAGGTGATACCGGCCGGTGGTACAAAATTCGCAATGCCCACAGCCAATACCCGGCTCAAGGGCAACCCGATCCCCGGGCTTCAGGTTTTGTACATCGGCACCGGCTTCCACTACCACGCCGCCGGATTCATGCCCAAGGACAAATGGAGGCTTAACTTTGTTGTTACCTATTCCCCCCGCCTCATAATAGTGCAAATCGCTGCCGCAAATCCCAACATATTCCACTTTCACCAGTACCTCATGGCTTTTTGCCACAGGAATGGGCCTTTGCACAAAATCCATTTTGCCGATACCGGTCATTACAGCTACTTTCATGGTTCCATTCATTTTATAAACTCCTATGGGTATCACCTGAAAATAATTTGCGCCTTTATTTTACTCCCGTTTCTTTTATATGTCAAATCCGCATTAAAGTCTATCTCTTTTTACCAAATTCCATTTTTCCTATTGCCGTTAATGCTTATTTTTAGTATTTTATAATCAGGCCTCATTTTTAAATAGGGGCTGTTAATCCATTTCAGATTATACCGGTTTCCGCTAAGGGGGAGAAAGTTCCCTTTTATGCCCGAAGGACCGGTAATAAAAGAGGAGAAAAGAATCATGGCGAAACAGTTATTGTTCAACGAAGATGCCCGGCGCAAGCTGCTTGCTGGGGTTGAGCAGATTTCCAAGGCCGTTAAGGTCACCCTTGGTCCCAAGGGGCGGAATGTCCTTCTGGACAAGAAATTCGGATCCCCCACGGTCACCAAGGACGGCGTTTCCGTGGCGAAGGAAGTGGAACTTGCGGACCCCTACGAAAACATGGGGGCTCAACTCCTCAAAGAAGTGGCTACCAAGACCAACGATGTGGCCGGCGACGGTACCACCACGGCTACGGTCCTGGCCTACTCCCTGGTAAAGGAAGGCCTTAAGTCTGTGGCTGCCGGGATGACCCCCATCGAACTGAAACGGGGCATCGACAAGGCGGTTGAAATTGCTGTAGACGAAATCAAGAGGAATTCCAAGGAAATCAAGGACAAGGAAGAAATTTCCCACGTCGCTTCGGTATCTGCCAACAACGACAGCGAAATCGGCAACACTATCGCCGACGCCATGGAAAAGGTCGGAAAAGACGGGGTCATCACCGTGGAGGAGTCCAAAACCATGGACACCACCATCGAGTTTGTGGAAGGTATGCAGTTTGACCGGGGCTATATCTCTGCCTACTTCGTTACCGACCGGGACACCATGACCAGCGTATACGAAGATGTGTATATCCTCATCCACGACAAGAAAATCTCTTCTATGAAGGATCTCCTTCCTCTGCTGGAGAAGGTAGCCCAGAGCAGTAAGCCCCTGCTCATCATTGCCGAAGATGTGGACGGTGAAGCACTCTCCACCCTGGTGGTGAATAGTCTCCGGGGCACCCTCCGGACTTGCGCCGTCAAGGCCCCCGGCTTCGGCGATCGCCGCAAGGCTATGCTGGAAGACATCGCCATCCTCACTGGCGGCGAAGTCATTTCCGAAGAGTTGGGTCTGAAGCTTGAAAACACCGACATTTCCCAGCTCGGTAAGGCTAAGACCGTGAAGATCGACAAGGATAACACCACGGTGATCAACGGCGCCGGTAAACCCAAGGATATCCAGGACCGGATCGCCCAGATTAAGGCCCAGATCGAAGACACCACCTCTGACTACGACCGGGAGAAACTCCAGGAGCGGTTGGCCAAGCTCGCCGGCGGTGTGGCAGTAATCAACGTAGGCGCCGCCACCGAAGTGGAGCTGAAAGAGAAGAAGCACCGGGTAGAAGACGCCTTAAGCGCCACCCGTGCCGCTATTGAAGAAGGTATTGTTCCCGGGGGCGAGCTGGCCTTAATCCAAGCCGCCATTGCCCTGGACAAAGCGGATACCACGGGCCTTACCGACGACGAGAAAGTGGGCTTCAAGATCGTAAAGCGTTCCTTGGAAGAACCGATTCGCCAGATTGCCGAAAACGCCGGTTTGGACGGCGCGGTAATCGCCGACAAAGCCAAGACCGAAAAGAAGGGTATCGGTTTTGATGCCGCCAAGCTGGAATGGGTAGACATGGTTAAGGCCGGTATCATCGATCCCGCCAAGGTCACCCGCTCCGCCCTGCAGAACGCCGCCTCCATCGCCAGTCTCCTGCTCACCACCGAGTGCGCCATCACGGACATTCCCGAGAAGAAGGAAGCCCCTGCGATGCCTCCCGGAGGAATGGGCGGAATGGATTACTAAGAACCGTAAAGCGATTTTATCACAGTAACAAATGTTAAA
>JAITBG010000090.1 GCA_031283725.1 Treponema sp.
TTGTGCGTTAAAAAAATCAGGTTAAAATCTTGAAAAATTCTTCCAAAAAGACGCCGATGGCATCTTCATTATTGGTTCCGAGCACATAATCGGCAATTTCCTTGACCGCTGCCATGCCGTTCCCCATGGCAGCGGAGATCCCCGCCTGGCTTAACATTTCCATATCGTTTTCCGCATCGCCTATGGCTAAAAAGCGGGACATAGGGATGGAGAGCATCCGGGCCACTTCCCGTACACCGGCAGCCTTGTTTGCCCTGCTATTCATCACTTCGTAATATCCGGGAGCGGACCGGGCCGCGTAAAGGCGGCCGGGGAAACGGCGGTGGAGCTCTTCAACCACCCCGCGGGAGGCGTTTTCATCGCCCACCAGGAGCAGCTTGGTCAACTCAGGAAAGAAGATATCATCAAAATTAACCTGTTTGCCCTGCTCAAAACAGAGGGGGTCCATTTGCCGTTCATGGGGATCGTCCACCTCGTAATAGAGCCGGTCCGCAAAAAGGTGGATGTGGAGCCCCGCCCGCCGGCCCAGGGTTATGCTGGTTCGGGACACATCCCAGTCCAGGGGGTGGGAGAGGAGGACTTTCCCGGTTTGACTTTCCACCACCAGGGCGCCGTTAGCCAGCACATAGGGTTCGCGTATATCCAGGGATTCGGTATAGGCCTTGGCGGTGCCGTAGGTACGGCCGCTGGCAATGACAAGCTTCAGCCCCCGCTCCCGCAGGAGCTGTAATGCCCGAAAGGTACGGGGGCCTACGGTCTTCTCACCGGTCAGGAGCGTTCCGTCCAAATCAAGAACCAGGGCTTTTATTTCCTCCCCAGAGAACTGCGTTGGATGTACCGGTCCGGGAAGGGGATTTGCCTTCATGATGCCTCACTTTTTAGCATGGCGGTTCATCCTCCGCCGCTAATCCTCGCTATCCAGAATATGCAGGGATTTTCCGTCCAGGCCTATGCCTATCTTGTCCCCCGCCCGGTATACCTGCTTGGCCGAGGGGTTGTAGTCGGAAACTTCAAATTCCTTACCCTGGACGGATAACCAGTAGTCCTGGCTTACCCCCATGTAGATGGTCTTGAGGATCTCCGACTTTATTTCATCCTTACCCATGTGTACCGCTTCAGGGCGTATAACCACCCGTACCGTATCGCCGGGGTTCCGGGAAGTGGTCCGGGGTATGGTGTATTGGCAGCCCTCCAGGTCTATAACGGCAGAATCGCCGGTTTTGGAAACCAGTTTGGCGTCCAGCACATTGGCCTTGCCGATAAAGTTTGCCACAAATTCGTTCCGGGGCAGGTGGTAGACATCCTGGGGGCTCCCCACCTGCTGGACCAGGCCGTCCTTAAGGATAACCACCTTGTCGCTCATTGCCATGGCTTCACTCTGGTCGTGGGTTACATAAATCGTGGTGATCCCCACATCCTGCTGAATCCGGCGTATCTCTTCCCGCATATAGAGCCGCAGTTTTGCGTCCAGATTGGAAAGGGGCTCGTCAAAGAGGAGCACCCCGGGGTGCATCACCAGGGCCCGGATAAGGGCCACCCGCTGTTGCTGGCCCCCGGACAGCTGGGAAGGGACTCTTTCGGCAAAGTCATCCATCCTGACGGTTTTAAGGCCATCCAGAACCCGCTGTTTGATTTCACCCGCCGGACGCTTCTGGATTTTAAGGCCATAGGCTATGTTCTGGAACACATTAAGATGGGGAAAAAGGGCGTAGTTCTGGAAAACCATACCCAGGTCCCGTTTATCCGGGGTTTTGGAGATCACATCATTGTTATCGATGAGGATCTGTCCCGAACTGGGCATCTCAAACCCCGCCACCATACGGAGCAGGGTGGTTTTGCCGCAGCCCGAAGGCCCCAGAAGACAGACAAATTCCCCGGGATTGATGGTTAGGTTCACATTTTGTACCGCCCGTACTTCACCCCGGGTACTGGTGATAAAGGTTTTGGTAAGATTAACCAGCCGAACTTCTTTTGCCGAAGATTTCTCCATAATTAATACCCCTCGTTGATGTTGACGCCTATTTTTTTGAGCAGCATACTCATGACCAGCATGACAAAACCCACCAGGATGATGAGCACCAGACAGTAGGCGTTGGCCGCGCCATACAGGCCCTGGTCTACCTGATTCATTATCGCCACCGTCAGCATCTGCCACCGGGCGGACACCAGAAAAATAATCGTACTGACCAGGGTCATCCCCCGGATAAAAGCATAAACCAGGCTGGAAAAGACAACCGGCCGGATCAAGGGTATGGTGATGGAAGTAAAGACCTTCCGGCTGCCCGCTCCGCATATACTGGCGGCTTCCTCAATGGAAGGATCTATCTGTTTTAGGGCGGCTATCCCCGACCGGGTTCCTACGGGCATACTCCGTATTACCAGAGCCACCACCAGGATAATGGAAGTCCCTGTCAGAATGATAGGAGGCGTATTGTAGGTATACACATAGCCCAGACCCAAGACGGTCCCCGGCAGGGCTATAGCCATCAGTATAGAGGTTTCTATAAAACGCTTACCCAGAAAATTCTTACGTACGATGAGGAAAGCCGAAACTATCCCCAAAAGCCCCGCAATGGGGGTGGCGAGAAGAGACAGGGTGAGGGAATCCATGATGTAGCGCCGGCCAATGGTAAGGACATATTTGATCCACCGGAGCGTAAAAGAATAATTAACCCCCCAAAGGGTAACAAAGGCGCCATAGGGCACCAGAATATACATGGCAATGACAAAAATCGAGATGAGCATACAGACGGTATAGACCGGGACCGTAACCCCTTTGTTTGCGATGAGGACCCGCTGTTTTGCGGCCTTTCCGGTAACGGTGATGTAGGATTTCTTTCCCACCACGCTGTTTTGCAGATAAAAGGCCAACATGGAGATCAGCAGCAGAACCACCGCCAAGGCTGTAGCCCCTACCATGTCGTAACTTCCTATGCCCTGCTGGTAGATCTGCACCGCCAGGGTGGTATAGTTCCCCCCGATGACAATGGCGTTCCCGAAATCCGCCAGGGACTGGATGAAAATGAGCAGCGCCGCGTTGGCTATACCCGGCAGCATCAGCGGCAGGGTTACGGTTAAAAAAACCTTGCGCTGAGAAGCCCCCAGGGCCTGGGCAGCTTCTTCGATAGAAGGATCGATGTTCTGAAGCAGGTTGGTCAGCATCAGGTAACCCACGGGAAAAAAGGAAAGCACCTGGGTTACGGCCAGCCCCCAGAAGCCGTATATATCGTTCCGTACCCCAAAGATGTTATAGGATATGAGGCCGCTCCGCCCGAAGAGAAGGATGGTAGCCAGGGATATAACAAAGGGAGGAGAAATCATGGGCAGTATTGAAAGAACCTTGAAGAGAGGCTTGTGGACTATCTTTAAGTAAATGGTAGCATAGGCAAAGAGAAAGGCTATGGACGTCCCCAGAACCGCCACTATTAACCCTAATTTGATGGTATCCCAGATGACTCCCCGGTCAAAACTGCTCCTGGCTATTTTAAGATAGGCCGTGAGGGAAAAATGACCGATTCCCAGGATACTTTCTTTTAAGATCATCACCATGGGGATGACGATAAACATCACAACCACAATCAAAACGCTTAAAACAGAAACCAACAGGACCGGGTCCCGCAGGGTAAACAGCAGCTGTTTTATATCATTATTCCGCCGGTCCGATTTACTCATCTTTGTTGATAAAGAAGGCGTGGCTGCCATTGAATTCCTCCCGGAAAAGGATATTGGGGGCCTCCGGAAACCCTAATTGGGTTCCCGGAAGTCCCTTCTTATTATAGAAGATAAAAAAACCGTCCGAAAGCAAAAAACCTTCCGGACGGGCTTCATGAACAAAACCTAATTTATCGGTTTAGACTTGGAAATCTCGTTAAACCGTTCCAGGAATTCGGAGCGGTGGGCCCCGGCCCACACGTCATCCTGATTGATGAGCTTGGTACCCCTGATAGGTTCCACTTCACTGGGCGGTCTGGCTTCCGGGTTCGTAAGGAACTGCAGGGCGTTTACGGTCTGTCCCAGCTCCTGAGCCTTGGCGGTCAGGCACCAGTCGACAAATTTCTTGGCCGCCTCAAGCTGGGGCGCCCCTTTGATGATGCCCACGGCGCCGATTTCATAACCCGTTCCTTCCTGGGGGGCGGAAATGACGATGTGATCATAGCCTTCCCGTTTGAAAGCCACCGCATCGTGGAGGTACCCGATGGTAAGCCCCGTTTCATGGAGCTGGACCATGCGGCCCCCGGCGGAACCGGATTTGGTGTACTGGCGGATGTTTTCGTTTAGCCGCTGGAGATAATCCCACCCGGCGGCCTCCCCCTTGAGCTGGAGTATGGTGGTAAGCATATTGTAGGCCGTGGAAGAAGAACCCGGATGGGCCATGACAATTTCACCCTTGAATGCGGGATTTAAAAGCTCGTCCCAGCTGGTGGGCATCTTTACGTTGTTCTTCTGGAGCCATTCGCCGTCGGCATAAAAACCCAGGTAACCTGAGTAAATACCGGTCCAGGCGCCATTGGGGTCCTTGAATTGGGCGGGAATCTTCGCCGCCGTGGGGCTGACATAGTGCTCCAGGAGGCCCAGGTTATCCGCTTCAATAAAAGTGAGGGAGCCGCCGCCGTACCATACGCTGGCCTGGGGGTTTCCCGCCTCGGCCCTGATCCGGGCCAGGATTTCACCCCCGGACATACGGACAAAGCTGGTCCTGATCCCCGTGGCTTTCTCAAATTCCTGACATTCCAGGGCCGCATGTTCCTCCAGCATTCCCGCATAAACCGTTAGGGTTGAGGGGCCGCCTGCGGTCCCGCCGCTTCCGCCGGCCTGTCCGCCGCCGGCGAATACCAGCTGGCTTAAAAGACACAGGCTAATACTTATAAGCAGAATCATGTTGTTTTTCTTCATAAAGACTTTTTTCCTCCTACAGTAATGATAATTCCTAAATGAAGTCTACGTCCTTTTTCGCTACCTGTCAACGGGGCGGGGGACACTTTAATGCCACCAGGGCAACCGCATATAAAAACAACTAAAAGAGGGCGATGCAGGGGTCGATAAAGACAGATTGGAGGGGAATATGAACAATCAGCCAATACCGCCCTTAATCGACTTTTTCAAGCATAGCAAGGACTCCAGGATAGAACGAAACAAGGCGTATCCCCTTATAGACGGGAAAACCGTCCGGGGGAGCTTCAACACCCGGCAGGAGA
>JAITBG010000122.1 GCA_031283725.1 Treponema sp.
TTTCAAAACGCCTCCGGAATTCACCCGAACAAGGGCGTTGTTATTGGCGATGCTCTCGCTGTTTCCCCGCCCCTTCAGCGTAACGCCCTCAAGGGTGAGTTGACTTTTGCCCTGGTCGCTCCCGATGTTGAGCAGGCATCCATTGCTCGTCAGGTTGATGGTCCCGCTCCCGTTGACGGCCGTTGCGCCGTCTCCCATGCGGAGGCTCCCCTCAACCCAGCCCGCGCCGTGGTTGCTGTGGCCGCGGGCATTCACCGCGCCGTTCACCGTCAAGACCGCGCCGTCCTGTAGTTCGATCTCCGCGCCGCCCGCCGTCAAGTCAAGCGTAACGCCTGCGGGCACGGTGAGGGCGGTTTCGAGCCGCACCCCGCCTGAGAGAACCACCGTACTGCCGTCTACCTCCGCGCTCCCCGCTTCGATAGCGTTGATGTCCGCAGCCAACTGAACAGCCGGTGCGGGCGCATCGCCGCTCCCGCTGCCTTTGTCGCCATTACTGCCGCCATCCTTGCCGGTGGTGGCGCACCCCGTAAGCACTGAAAAAATGACGGCAATAAAAACCGCCATAACCACGTTGAAAAAATATTTTGTTTTCATTTTTCCCTCCTTAATTGTTCTACGGTGATATACCGCGACTCGCTTACCTGCCAACTATACTCTAAATACCCTAAATGTTTAATAGGGGCAATATTTTTTATTTTAGCTCTTGGTTTTTTAACTTCCTTGTTCCCGTTCAACCAAGCATGGGCTATAGTACGGCCTCTCCATGCCGTATTTTTATGTACGAGCTTCGGTCATCGTGCCGCCGGAAATGGCTTCTTCGGTTACCGGTATTGCGGCGGCCGCAATCGGTTTCGGTTCGTTTCTTTCATCCTTTGGCCGGATTGGGCCGATGCCGGGAAAGCCGGATTACGCCGCATAGAAGGTGAAGGGGGAAGAGCCGCGCTCAATTCTTCACTAACAAGGTTTCGCCAGACATGGCGGCTATGGCGCCGGTACGGTGAACAACGACATCACCCTGGGCGTCCGGTACATAACGTCATAAAAAAGGAGGCGCCGCACAGTATGATCAGGCCGCTGTTGCAGCAGCCGCGGAAGGAATCTACCCTTCCCCGTATTCGGCCGCGAACCCTTGGTGCGATTCGGCGTTACGGGCGGCAAAAGGAGCACGCTATGACCAGTACAGATTGGATGCCCACGTCCCGGACGGAACAGTCGGCAATGGCCCGGAACCGGATTTCCATCATTAACGCCCCGGTAGACCCCCCGGACTGGGGCATCCCCGCCGCGCAGATTACGGCGTTCGTCACCGTCTTCATCCCGTAAAGGCGCATGGCTCCACCGGGAGGTTATAGGTCCAGGCGTCGAATTTCCAGCTTGGCGTTGAGGTTTTCGCCGTCCAGTTCCAGGATATGTTCCAGTTCCTGCCGGCTTTCTTCGTCCCGGCCGAGCATACGGAGACACCGGGCTATCCGAAGCCGGACCTTGGCTTCGCTGAGCCGGTCTTTTGTCAGGGAGGCGGCGCGTTCATAGTACTCCAGGGCCGGGGAAAGGGACCGGCGGCTTTCCGCAATCAAGCCTAGATTTGCCGGTATCTGCCAAGACGGGGTATGTTCCGCCTGCTCCGCAAGAAGGGTTTCCGCTTCCACAAGCAAGTCTTCCCGGATAAGGCGGAAAACATCGTGGAGGACCAGGGCAATGTTGTCTATGCCATTCATCCGGGCTTGCCGCAGAAGCAGGGCGGTTTCCGGAAATTGCCGCTGGCGATCAAAGTACCATGCACCCCACCGGTAGATCCCCTCTTCCCGGGGATGGCGGCCCAGAAGCAGCCAGGTTTCCGCTACGGTCCGCCTGATTTCCCATCCTTCCAACTGCCGGCGGACCAATTCCAAATCTAGAAGGGCTTGCCCGGAGTTCTGTTCCGTAAGAATGCGCTCCGCCTGATCCCGGTCAAAAAGGCGGCTATACCCGATAATCCCATAGATATGCCCCGGAGCCTCTCTAAACAATTCCCTATAATAGTCAAGCTTCTTCTGTTCCTCCGTGCTTACCGACGCCAGATTATACAGGCTGCGAACCCTCAGGTCCTGGGGAACATGCTCCGTCCCGGAGGGCTGGGCATCCTGCGGCGGGGAGACCAGGACAGTCCAAATTTCGACGGCGGCCTCCCGGAAATCCGCCAGCCAGAGGGAATCCGCCAGGCGGCCCAGAGAAGGGGCGCCGGAAAATTGGGAAAAAAGCTCTGCCGCCCGGAGGGGATTAGTATCATACAAATATTCCGCCCCAAAACGCAGGGCTCTTTGGGAAACATCCCCGGAGCCGATCAACGAAACGATCTGGGAATTGGCCGCCGTGGTATCTTTCGCAAGAAGGCTTAGAAGAACCGAATTGACGAGGAACCCCTCCCGCTCAATCCCGCCGAGAGCGCTAATACCAAGGGACAGAAATTCCCCGCTCCGGGGCAGCGCGGCGGCAGCGGCGGGCTCCGATAGATCCCCCAGCAGCACGCTTATAGCCAAGGCCAGGGAATTCAGGGGAGGGTCCGATAAAATCCCGGCATACTGCCGCAGCCTGGTTTGAATCTCAGGGGGAACCTGGTCCGGATATTCCAGTATCAGGGCATCGGCGGCAAGGGCGGCTAGGTGTCCCGAAAAGGGGAAGGCCCGCGCGGCCTTTTCCGCGGCTTCCCGGTAGGCGTTTTGAAACCGGGCTTGGTTTGCCATAGCCAGTTTTCTGCGGCGTTTCAGTACCGAAAGATGGGTTTCCACCCCGATGGCTTTTTTCCCCAGCCGGTCCAGCATAGCGTTAAGACGTTCCGGCGTACGCCCCGCCGTGATTTCCGGAGTTTCCCGGAGCAGGGCATCGAACTTCCGTATTTCCCGGAAAAAATTCCCCTGCTCCGAAAAATCACTCCACCCCGCATAGTAGCTTAGGAAGGCGATTGCCCCCGCAAGAACCAGGGAAAGGGTTATCCCCAGGATACATACCACCCAAAGCTTTGGGACTGCCGTCTTCATTTCGGGTCTTGCCGGAGCATCGGGCCTTCTTGTATAGTCCGCCGGATACTGTCCAGGACGCCGTTAATAAAACGGTAGGAATCATCGGTACCGAATTCCCGGGATATGCCTATGGCCTCATCTATGACAATCGAGGGGGGTACATCATCCTGATACATAAGGGTGTAGGCGCTCATCCTGAGCAGGGCAAGGTCAACCCGGTTTAACCGGGAAAAATCCCAGTTTTTCAGGTGAGCGCGGATCATGGCGTCAACAGCATCAATATTCTCAATAGTTCCCCGGATTAAAAGGCGTGAAAATTCCGCGATCCCCCCATCCAGAGCAGCCTGTTTTTCCGCTTCCAGCCAGGAAAAACTGAGCAGATCTTCAAGGGCGAAAGGCGCAGCTTCCCAGGAATATAAGGCTTGAAAAGCCAAAATCCGTCCTTTTCTGCGTGACGCCATTATATTACCAGAAGAGGAGCTCGTCGTGTATTGTTATGGTGGCCGTTTTCCGGAGATCCTCGGCTATGGTATTGATCACCACATCTTCGATGCCGGCGAGGGCTTCCGCCATCAACTGGTCATTGATTCCCTGCCGGACCGTGCCGACGCTCCCCCAACGGTAATTATCATCAAGCCTAAGGTCCGCCTTTGGGAATTTGCTGGTTACCTTGATGATAAAAAAGTGCTGCCGCCCTTCAATCACCCCGGACACAGCGCCTTCCGCCAGAGGCGCGGCTTTATCGATAAAATCCTGCCCTAACAACTGTTGTATACGAGGATCCTCGGTACTCAGTTGGAGATACCGGACGGCTCCGGCGTTGTTGGTGTTGGAGGCCTCCAAAATGGCACATTCCTCATTAAAGGCCGATGCTCTGGAACCGATTTTCCGTACCAATTCATCCGCCCGGGTTCTGGCGGAAGTCTTTGTGGCGGCGGTGGAGCCGAAGGGTATCTGTATATAGTCAAAGGAAATCGTGACAGGCCGTACATACTGGGCTTTGTGGTCGTTGTAATAGGCCTCTATCTGGTCTTCCCGGGGAGCTCCCCCCGCCAGGGAGACCAGATATTTCTGCACCATCAACTGACGCCGGGCTTCCCCCCGGAGGGCGTTTAAATCCATACCCTGCTGCCGTATGAACTCGTTAAATTCCTCATCCGACAAGCTCTGGCCTGTCTGGGCGTACTTCTGCGCGGCTACCTGCATCCTAAAACTCTGAACCCCGCTATTGATTTCGCTTTCGGTTATGGAATCCCCGACTTTGGCTTTTTCCGTCACTTCCATAAGATACTTTTGCACATATTTCTGCTTGATAATGTACTCACGCAGGTAGTTCTGAAATGCAGAATAGCTTCCGTACTGTACTTCAACGCCCCTTCTGAACTGCTCGTCCGAAAGGGGCCTTCCGGCGCTGGCGCGGACAATATCAGTCTGCTGTTTCAGCTCTGCCTCTGTGAAGCTAATCTTATCCTGATCCGCGGCCTGAAGGATCAGCCTGTTGTTGATCATGCCATTCAACGTTGCACGCCGGACCTCCGCCGGGGTTTTTTGAAGCCACTCCTGCGGGATTTCCTGCATTCTAATCTGACGTTCCACCTCAAGCCGCAGCTGCTCAATAAAAATATCCTCGCTCTTGGTTAGGAATATCTTGGCTACAGAAGCGCTTCCGGACGCGGTGACGATGGGGGTTTCCTCGGCGGCGAGAGGCGGCGGCTCTTGCCCTTTCGACTCCGACTTGCCGCCGCCAAATAGAAAACCGCTTTCAAGAATAGCGAAAACGGTAAAAAAAGAAAAACACTGTATAAATTTCTTCATGTCCACTCCCTAAATATACTGGAGCTGTTCAGAAACTGAAGTTTCTGAACAGCTTCCGCACCTATCCCAATACAGCCCGGATACGCCTGACCCCGGCGGAGGAAGACTGCTCTTTCTGAATCTTAAATGTTCCCATATTTCCGGTATGTTCCACATGGGGGCCGCCGCAAACTTCCTTCGAAAAATCCCCGATGGTGTAGACCTTTACCTGGGACTCGTACTTCTCCCCGAAGAGCGCCATCGCCCCGGAAGCCTTGGCGGCCTCCAGGTCCATCACCGCCATGGTAACCGGTAAATCCCGTTTGATCTGCTCGTTCACAATAGCCTCTACCCTGCTGATCTCCCCGGCCGTCATAGGGGCGTCATGGGAAAAGTCGAAACGCATGCGTTCGGCGGTGATGTTGGAGCCCCGCTGTGTCACATGGTCCCCCAACACAATACGCAGGGCCTTTTGGAGCAGATGGGTCGCGGTGTGATATTTGGTGGTTGTCTCAGAATGATCCGAAAGGCCGCCTTTAAAAATCTGTTCGCTCCCCGCCCGGGAAAGCTCCTGGTGCTTCTTGAAAGCTTCGTCAAATTCCTTCCAGTTTACCGTAAGTCCCTGCTCCGCCGCAAGCTCACCGGTAAGCTCCATGGGGAAACCGTAGGTATCGTAGAGCTTAAAGGCAAGCCGTCCGGACATGATCTTCCGGGGGTCCTTCATAAGATTGGGAAGGAGCTTTTCAAACTCGTGTTCCCCCTTCTGGAGGGTTTCCAGGAACTTCTGTTCTTCTTTATCAAGCTCCCCGGCAATCCGGAGGCGGTTTTCTTCCAGCTCCGGGTACGGCCCCTTGAGCTGATCCACCACCACCGTTGCAATGGGAGACAGGACCAGCCGGTCTTCAATACCCAGCTTGCGCCCGTGCCGCACCGCCCGGCGTATGAGCCGGCGCAGCACATACCCGGCGCCGATGTTGGAAGGGGTTACCGCCTTAGGATCCCCCAATACGAAGGCGGAAGCCCGGACATGGTCGCAGATGATCCGTACCGATTTATCCCTTTCCGGATCGGAACCATAGGTATAGCCCGAGGCTTTTTCCACCGCGGCAATAATGGGGGCAAAAATCCCCGTGTCGTACACCGACTGCTTCCCATTCAGGATAGTCACGGTCCGTTCAATGCCCATACCGGTATCCACACATTTACGGGCCAGCGGTTCATAGACGCCCTCGGCGGTCTTGTTGTACTGCATGAACACGTCGTTCCAAATCTCAAGCCACTTCCCACAGGCACAACCGGGACCGCAGCCGGGGCCGCAGGGTTCCTTGCCAATATCAAAGAACATCTCCGAATCCGGCCCGCAGGGGCCGGTAGTTCCGGCGGGTCCCCACCAGTTGTCTTCCCGGGGGCGATAGGCGATACGGCTTTCCGGAATGCCCAGCTCTTTCCAGACCTTGGCGGATTCATCGTCCCGGGGAACAATCTCGTCCCCCTGGAAAACGGTAACTCCCAGCTTCTCAAGGGGTATGCCCAGCCACTTAGGGGAAGTAAGGAATTCAAAACTCATCTTAATGGCCCCTTCCTTAAAGTAATCCCCCAATGACCAGTTTCCCAGCATTTCAAAAAAGGTAAGGTGGCTGGGATCTCCCACCGCTTCAATATCTCCGGTACGTATACACTTCTGGTAATCCACCAGCCTGTTACCCGCGGGATGAGGCTCCCCCAGGAGATAGGGCACCAGGGGATGCATCCCCGCAGTAGTAAAAAGTACCGTGGGATCATTTTCGGGTATCAGGGATTTACCCTGGATCTGGGCATGCTCTTTTAATTTGAAAAATTCGATATATTTGGAACGAAGTTCCTGGGCATTCATAGATCTCTCCATAAAACTCTTATTGAATTATCCTACTCATGGTACAATATAATCATGATAATTAAAAGACATTTAGGACTGGTATTAGTAACTTTGCTTCTCGCAGGATGCGCCGGATTTAACAATGCAAAAAAAGCTTCCGGTAAAGATATTGGGGAAGATGAAAAAAACCCAGATGAGAGGATACCTCTTCTCAGGGAATATCATCTCCCGGAGGATATGGTATTCTTACCCGCCTCCTTTTCTTGGCCTGCCGTCGCGCCGGGAGTGGGCGTTATTACCCGGGAACAGAACGATCCCGGCGCAGGCCTTAGTGAACATGAGAAAGAGACCCTTGCCGAATCCTTCCAAACTGCCTATATCGAAGGGCAGCTTCGGCAATCGTCCCTGGAGGGGGTGTTGGGAGGCGATTTTGTCCATGGCTGGCCTCCTGTGGCGCCTCTGAGCTGGGTTCAAAACTGGCGGGACCGCAGCAGCTCCCCCAATACCTGGGGTATACCGTCCCTGGTTTTAGCGATCCGGGGCATAACGGGGAACGCGGTGTTTATTGTCCGGGGCGTCATCCTCAATATGTACGGGAGGAGCAGAGGCATCAACGGGGCTAACGGTGTCACCGGATATGGAGCCCCTCTGAGCGAGGAATTTCTATACAACGGCGGCATAGCCCAATGTTTTGACTACGGCCTGATCCATGCGGGTGCTGCGGGTACGGAGGCTTTTATCCCCCACAAGCTCCCTGTTTCTGAAGAAGAAACCTCAATGCCGGGAGCGGTAGGGGACTTCCCCGGCAATGACAGAGCCATCCGGGATGATTTTCAGAAAGCCTGGCAGCGGGGGACGCATTCGAATCTGCGGGGACTTAATCCTGACGGTTCGGTACAGCGGATAGATTTCTCCGAAAAGCCCTGGGAAATCCCCGCAGATTCCGGAACGATACACATTGACGCCCTCTATTTCCAGAGCTTTAACCAGGGCAGCGTCCTGTTTCTCCTGGCACGATCCCGAAATGCCCCTTTCCAAACGAGGATTATCGCGGGACCTTTCCTTAACGCTTTCCTTGCCGGAAAAGATAATCCCCTGCCCGGAACTTCAAGCGCATCCATCCCCACAACGGTTTCCCCCGGAGGGTTCACCGAAGCTTTACTCCAAGGGCTTGGTCTCTACGGCATTCCCCTAACCGATGCCTACCCGGCGCTGGAAGGGGGGACTTATAGGGAGGCCCAGCGGTTTTCCCGGGGGTGGATGGGTTACCCCCCTATCCTCCCTTCAACCTCAGCGGCTTCTTTTTCCATACTGATGGACCTGAAAATATCCGCGGAACGGCGGTAGGCGATATCCGCTGCGGGGCCCTTTCCCGCCTTTTTATAGACATCCCCCATGGCCTTCCAATCCGTTCCCAAGCCATAGGTATTCTCCGCACGACGGTCGTAGCTTAAGGCTTCCTCCAGGGCGTTAAGGGCGCCCTGATAGTCTCCGGATACGGAACGAATGGAAGCGATAAGATACCAGTCATAGGCCGCCTTTTCCAGGTACCCTCCCTTTACATGAATATCCAGGGCGTTTTTAATCCCGTTTTCCGCATCGCTCCAACGGCCCAGCTCTTTCTCCGCTAAGCCCATAACGGTCCAGCCCAGAGCCAGGTCGGTCTGTTCTTTCTTTATCAGAGACAGCTCTCTCCGCACCTGGTCCCGCAGCTCCATTGCGTTACCGCCGCCGCGCAGCCGGCTCCTGGCGATATAAATCCTGCTTACCGCCGCCAGTTCCGTATTGCCTACCCGCTCCGCCTCCCCAAGCGCCCCGTCAAAAGCAGCCTGGGCTTCCACAGGGCGGTTCAGGTAGGAAAGTATATCCCCCCGGGAAAGGGCCGTCCGGATAATCAGGGCGGGATCATCCGCACTTACCGCAAGACGCTGAGCCTCGCTGATCAGCGCCAGGGCAGTTTCATAATTCCCCCGCTCCGTCTCTGTATTAGCCGCCTCAAGCTGGGACAGCCCCATACGCCGCTGGGCCCGTACCTCCAACGGCCCCTTTGGCGCCGAAGAACAGCCAATTAATAAAAACAGTATGGTTGAACACAAAACCCTATACTTCAACCTTTCTTACTCCTCTTTAAAAAGCAACGTCCCTGGGACTGATTCCGCCTGCTCCGGGCTGAACCCTGTTAGGAACCCCTTTTTTCAACAGGGGGTTATTCCGCAGGGCAATAATCACATCCTCCGCAGCTTCCAGGGTGGATCGAAGTTCCGAGATAAGAGCCGCTACCTGGGGCATCTGGGCGGGAAAAGTCACCGCAGTTGCTTCAACACTTTCCAGGGTCCCCGAAAGAGACTTAAGGGAACGCTCAAGATTAGTGTAGACGGCGCCGCCGGTATCCAGGACGGTTAAAACCAGGCTGTCCGGATTCGACAGTTCCGCGGTGACGGTCTTCAGGTCCCTTATTACTGACCGCATATCATCGGTAAGTTGTTCTATGTTTCCAAATACCGGTTTAAGGGCGCTTTCCGCATTTTCAGCCAGAGCGGAGGCGCTCCTGGCGGTACCCTCTAATCCGGAAACAGTCCGTCCCAAACTGGTTTCTGTATCCGTACCCCTAAAGGCGTCCCGAAGCTGGGTCACCACACCGTTAATATTCTGAAGCAGGGTATTAACCCTGGTTGTTATTACAGTAATACTATCATCGTAAACCGGAATAAGCACAAGCCCTTTTTCAAGGGCGTCCTTCCCTGCATCGGAATTCACGCTGGGAATAAAATCTCCCTCCAGAGGGTCCCGGCGTATCCCGGGGTAAAAAAGGAACTGACTGCCGCCAATGCCGATGGGGTTTATACGAATTTCAACCAGAGAACCCTCCCTGACCCTGTCAAGGTAGGTATCATAAATAGTAAAACTAACTTCCACCTTATCATCACCGGTCAGATCAAAGGCTTTTACATTCCCTATGGTGAATCCCTTGTACTGAACCGGCATATTAGCGCTGAGCCCCGAAGCAGATTCAAAATGGGTACGGTAGGTTTGATCCTTGGCAAACCAGCGATGTCTTTTTCCGACCATGAAAATAGAAAAAACAAGAATTCCCAAGGCAGCAATGATCAGGAGGCCCACAAGTTGGTCCGCAAACCGTATCCTGAATTTCATGACGCAATACCCTTTTCTATCATCTTTGACAGATTTTCATTCTCCGTAATCTCATCCTTCGTAAGAGTACGATACAGCTTCCCCACAACGATCATAATAATTTTGTCGGCAAAATTTTTAATGATCCTGAAATCATGGCTTACAAAAACAATGGTACGCTTCTCCTCCTGCTGCTCCTTCACCAGGCCGGCAAGCCGGGCTGCGGCGGCATCGTCCAGGGATTCGCTCCACTCGTCCAGAAAGAGTAATTCCGGCTTTAGGATCATGGCCCGGGCAAAGGCTATGAGCTTTTGTTCCCCCATGGAGAGCATGGCAGGCCGGATATGGATATCCTTTGTATATCCCACATCCTTCAGCGCCTCCGCAATACGCCGGTTACGTTCCGCCCGGCTCATTTGGGGAAAGTGTATCTTCAGAGGAAGTTCCAGGCACTGGTGCAGGTCCTGGTTTGACCAAAGGGCCGAATCCTGAAAAACCACCGCCCCCTCCCTGCGGAATGCCAGGTTCTGTCCACGGGTCATGGCGGCGATATTTTTCCCCCGGAAAAACACATCCCCCCCGGTGGGAACCAGGAGCCCCGCGGCCAGCTTAAGGATCGTGCTTTTTCCGCCTCCCGAGGGCCCTACCAGGGCGAGCGTCGTCCCCTCCTCGACTGTCAGGGAGATATCCCGTACCACCTGGACATTCTGGGCC
>JAITBG010000163.1 GCA_031283725.1 Treponema sp.
TTTTCGAAATTGATACCGTCCACCACTGCGGAGACCGGGATTCCGGGGAGTTTTGCATCACCCTGAATGCCACCGATGTCACCTCCGGCTGGGCACGGACTTTAGTCCGAGAACTCCGCCCCCTCCTCAATAAAGCCCAAAAATGGGTTATGGAAGCCCTCCCGGACATCCTGTCCGGCCTCCCGTTCCCCTTTTTGGGCATCGACAGCGATAACGGCTCGGAGTTTATCAACCGCTCCCTCGTCTCCTGGTGCGATACCAACTGCATCACCTTCACCCGAACCCGCCCCTACAAGAAAAATGATAACTGTTTTGTTGAACAAAAAAATCTGAAATATGTCCGCGACTATGTCGGCTACTCCGCTTCGATATCCCCTCTGAGCTCCAGGCTCTGGCCATGGTCTATCGCTCCCTGTGCCCCTCTTGAATTATTTCCTGCCAGTCATCAAACTCGTTAATAAAACCAGGGTCGATTCCAAGGTTCGTAAGGTCTACGACAAGCCTTCAAGCCCCGCCGGCGGTTCCCGGCTTCTCCGGACCTTTCAGACCAAGTGAAAGCGGAACTGAGGCGGCGATACCAGGGTTACAACCCGGTCCGCCTCCAGCAGGAGGTTCACCGGGCGATGGCGGCGCTCATGGAACGAACCGCCAGAAGGCGCTCATGCGGCAGCAGTCCCTCGTCGCTACTGCCCTTGAGAATATCTAGCTACGATTAGATTTTATTTTGAGGCGTTACGAGGGGCCCTGATCAATTTTCCCCGAAAGCCGCCCAAAGCCCCAAACGGCTGATTGCAGGGAACTCAATAGGAGTTCTCAGCCGTTCCCTAAATGCCTTTGCCCTGCTCATTGCCCTGCCGGTCGATTCTTGACGAGGACTACCCTAAAGACTATGTTTGATTGGTGATCTCTACCAAGAGTTTAGCGCTGATCCTTCTTTTGCTCATACCAGGCATACTTTACGGTAACAACTTGGAAAATTCCCGCCGGGCTATGCTCACGGGCATATTGAACGAACGGAAAATCCCTTTTGAAGTACGTCCCCTCTTCACCGAGTACGGCGGTTTCGGCTCATCCATCCATGTTTTTCTTCCTGCATCTCCCAATGGGGAGGAAAAAAAACCGGGGACCTTCATTCTGGCCGTTCCCCTTTCCTTTACCGGAGACGACCAGCGGAATTTTCCCTACGCCTTTGAGGCCGCCCTTTCCCTTATCGACAAGATCCTTGGAGAGCCGTTGAGAACAGATATATTGGTGGTCTTTTTGGGAGATGAATGGTCGGCCTTGGGCCCCAACGCGGAGGATCCTCATCTGGGTTTGGCGGATCTCTATTCCCGGCTGGAAGTTCCGGAGGATACTGCCATGGTATATCTGGATATGTACGGAGAAGTTACGGAACTGGTTATTCACCACGGGGCGAGGCGGGAACTGGCGCCCCTGAATCTCCTCAGGCCCCTGGGGCGGCTTTGCGATTCCCGGTCGATCCCCTATTCGCTGGGCATAGGTTCCAATGAATTATACAAGCTTGGTTTGGCGGACGGTCCGTCGGTCCTGGAATTTGTCCTGCCCCGGGAAATACCAGCCCTCTACCTTACGGGTCCCGGCAGCGGAGAAAAGCGCATTACGGCTCTAGATACCCTGCTGTTTGAGTACGCCGCTTCCCTAGACATTGGTACGGAAAATCCCGACTACCATTATTTGCTGTTTCAATTTGCCGGAAAGATCTTCTTTATACCGGAATATACCACAGTGATACTGTTCTTCGCTGTTTCAGCCTTGCTTTTCCTCGCGCTGCTCATCTATTCCGTGGTTTTCCGGTACCGGCTGGCTATTCAATGGAAGGTCTTTCTCAAACGATCCTGGATACTTGTGCTCTTTTACCTCCTGTTGATCCTGTCTTTAAAGGGAGCGGCTCTGATGTTTCAGCTCTTGACCGGAAGCGCAGGGAGGATGGAAGACTTTGCCCCGCCGGCTGCGCTTTTTTACGGAACCACGGCGGTACAGATCCTGTTTGGGGCGGCCCTCTTTATATTGATTTCCCCTGCGGGGGATCTTATTTACGTACCGCGGAGAGCAAATTTCTACGGCAGCGCTTCGGTAATTCTGGTTTCCCTGGAAATACTCCTGGCCGTATTTTTTGATATCACCTTCATTCCCATATTTCTTTGGGCCTTCGTTTTTACCTTCCTGGCTGCCTGTATTAAAAGGCCGCCCTTAATCTGGCTCTGTTCGTTTCTGGCTTTTTTTCTGGGGCTCTCCATCCTGCTTACCATAGTCCGGGAAGAGAACAGGCGGCTGGGGTCCCTCATACTTTCGGGAAATACTGCGATTATCCTTTACATAGCCTTGATATCTTTGCCCTTCTTCACCACCATAAAGAGGGGAAGCCTTTTGCGGGCGGGGGCGGCGAAAAACCGGAACCCCAGGCGGTTTATACCGCTTAAGGTGTTTAAGTACATGATCCCCGGAATTTCATTTCTTGCCTTTACCGCCCTTATTCTGGGGATATGCACGTTTCACTTTACCCGCTATCCAATCAGGCAAACGACGGAGAGAACCATAAACGATACTGCCGGAGGCACTAACTACCTTGAGATGGAAGTGAAAGACCGTATCCTGCTGGAACGGAGAACCCTGACCATCACCCTGGAAGCGCCGGTACCCCCCCTGCTGTTCAGCCTGTACCTGGAGGTCGCGGCGGCGGATGAAATACCGGTTATTTACTCTGCCCCTATGCCCTCCCGGTACATTGAGGATAGCAACTCTCCAAACCGGAATTCCATCGAATTTATCCTTGGAGAGGGGCCTCCCAATCCTTTTACTACAGAAATTGTGTTACCCCTTGATTTTACTGGATTCCTCCGGGCCGAAGCGCTTTGTCCGGAACCGGCGGGAGAGGAAGGGCAATTCAGAATAATTCACCGCTACCCCATCGGGATAGAGCATTATCCTATTGATTTACTACCATAAGATTTCCAGGTTTACCGACCGGGTGGATGTGAACAATTCCGCCATGGGGGAAGAAAAACTCACCACGGTCCCCTGTACGGCCGCGGACCCCGCGGGGGGGGTCCCCAGAACGCCGCCGTTTTCGTCCAGGATGCGTAACTCCGCATTTACCGGCAGGGTAAGACTGAAATCCAGGGAGTAACCCTCCAGGACGGGCGAGACCAGGACCAGAAGTTCCGGGTCCGTATCGGAGAAAGAATTAAAGCTCAGGGTAAGCCTGTTCTTTTCCCCCTCCCGGCCCAGAGACGCTCGCTGCCCGGAGGCGTCCAGGAAATATACCAGCGCCTCCAGACCGGCGAAATCCAGTTTTATCTGATATATCACATCCTTTTCGGTGGTTTTTGTGGTAAAGGATCGTAAAGAAAGCCCATCGACCCGGGCGGCGGTCCGTTCAAAGTCCGCTTTCCCCACCGGCAGGGGAGGCCATCGTTCATTGCCGTCCAGCTTTCCCAGGGATTCAAATTCCCGGAAAATACGGTATTCCATGGCTATCGTCCCTGAACCATCCCGGCGTATCATGATTTCCGTAGCGGTTCCTATACAGGAACTGAAAACAAATGCCGCAGCGAGCAGCAGGATTAGCGCCGTCTTTCTCATCAATATCCCCTAAAATTCCTCAGAATAGATGCTCACATCCTGAATACGGACCGGCACCTCGTTTTCAATCATCGCAAAAGCCTTTTGGAGCACCGACTCCCCAAAGGCCTTGGAATTCGACACCAGGGCTCCGCCTACTTGGGCGAAGGACAGCGAATCCTGGAGATCCACTTCGGCGACGCTCAGATGAAACCGGCGTTGGAGCTTATCTTTAACGGAACGGACAATCTGCCGCTTCGCCTTAACGCTATCCACGTCGGGTATTTGAAAAATCACCTGTATCATAGAAACTATCATTCTTATGGGGTACTATACATCATAAATGGACGTTTTGCGAAGTCCCGCGCAACGCGGCAGCCACCCTGGGGGTATAAGGTTCATATTACCAATACTTTTTTTCCTTTTGGTACTCCAAGCTCTTCCGGCGGAAACCGCCGGTGAGACTCGCACGGACCGCGCCCCTCCTCCGGATGATCTTGAGCGCCTGAGCGAGGCGGTCAGCGAAGAAGCTCCCCCGGAATTGCTGACCTTTAATTTGGGAGATTCGGATGTATCCCTGTTTTTAAAGGGCTCCTGGAAGGGAACCCTCACCGGAAACTGGGGCGTATCCCATAGCGAACTGGGTTTACAGGCGGCTTCAACGGATTCCCCCGTCCTTTTTGCCCAGGAAGCGGACCTTACCCTTTCCCTCTGGCTACGGGAACGCTGGTTCCTGGAAGCCGGCTTCCTGGACGACTATGATCTCAATACCTACCGCGCCGGATATCAGGGTAAGGATGGAGAGGCGATCCAGTATGTAGGGGTGGGAAATACCGGGCTGGACTACCCCTTGTTTCCATACCTCGATCTGGGGGGCAATTCCGCCTATTCCTTTGGCGCCTACGGCCGTTTCGGTTTAGGCCCCTGGACGTTCCACAGTATGTTCCGCTATGACGCCGCGGCCCGGGAGGAACGGACCTTTGTGGGTAACCGGGAACGGACCTATTCCCAGGTTTCCCCGGATCGTATATTCAGAGGCCGGTCCTTTGTGCTCCCCCACGAGAATATCAGCGCCGCACCGATCGTATACCTTGAGGATAAGGATGGGGATCTTCGGGATAGTGCCGGACACCGCTGGCGGAAAGCTCTGCCTGGCGAATACGGGGTAAGCGCCCGCTCCGGCCTTCTGGAACTGGCCGCCGAGCCGAAGGGCATGGCGGCAGTTAGTTACCCCGGTGCAGGCGCCGGTCTGGGAGCTTACAGCACTAAAACCGGTTTCCTTGGGGAAGCCCAGGATTATTTTGATTCCACACGTATCGATATAAAACTTGAAAATTACCCCCAACCCGGCGGCGGCGGCAGGCCCGGTACGGTTATCATCAACGGCCTTGAGGCGCTGGTCATCTACGAACCGGGGACATTCTCCCCCTTTGAACGGCAGAGCCGTTACAGCGCCCCCGCCAGCAGTTCCGTCCAGGCTATACTGGCTACAGCTTCCACGGGAGAACGCGTCGATGGATATGATCTGCTTCCCGTATCGGATACCATGGTATCCGCCAACCTTCCCCTGCTGCCGGTTCCGGAAATCCAACGGGGAATTTATGAGTTGGTCAATATAACCGGCGAGTCTAATCCCAGGGACCCTCGGACCCGCTGGCCCCTGATAAGCTCTCCGGCAATTTACCTGCCCGGGGGAGGCGCCTTTAAAGATGACCTAACCCTCCGTTTTACTAATTATGGTCCCGCCGGGGTATACGATATAGGGACCGATGTGGTACCCGGTTCGGTGGAGGTTTTCCGCGGGGGGCTTTCGGACCAGAATATCTCTTTTGACTCCGGCAGCGGCACGGTACAGATAAAAAACCCCGTGGGTCCTTCGGAAACAATCCGGATTACCTATCTTAAAAGGAGTGAAGAAACCCGCTTAGGCAGTCTTGCCGCGGGTATCGGGGCGGTTTACAACAACGGGGGCCACTTCTCCTCCGGCCTAGGTTTAGGCGTACGCTGGAATGTCGCCGGAGAATCCTTCTCCGAGGAGGGGGCCGCCAGCCCGGGAACCGTGGGATTCGGCGGAAGGGCAGACTGGAACTATGAACACCTCAAGGCGGGCCTTACCCTGGGGCTGGGCTTTGAACAGACCGATACCACCGGCCTCTATCGTATTGCCGGTATGGAGGGCAACTCGGAAATAGTTCTATCCCTTTCCACAACCGCCGCCTTCATCTCCGAGACCCCCACCGTTCCGGTCTTGGCAGCCGGTGAACGGGCGGATCTGATTTACCGTAACTACCGGAATACAGATATCCTGGGGTCTACCAGCCTCATGTCCATAGACTGGTCCGGCAGTTCCCTTATTTCCGGAAAAAACGGCCCCTACCCGGTCAGGGATTCTACCTACAATGAAATTTTTGTCGCGGAAAGTGATAATCTGGACGGTCACACAAAAACCTGGACAGGCTTTCAGGTTCCTCTGGGCTCGGATGGAGAGCTTTTGGAACGGGCCCGGCAGCTCATTGTCCCTTTCCGGTTCCACGGTCCCCTTCCTTCTGCGGGGGCGATCAAGCTGGTGGTTCAATTTGGCTCCATGCTTGACGAGGGCGGAGCCGGCTCGGAGAACCCGGACCTAATAGTAGAAAAGGTGCTGTTTGATTTCACGGATAACCCCTCGGACGGATGGGAAACAACTAAAGAAAAATTCTACCTACTAACCGACGCGGACCGCCGGAAACTCCGGGACGCCAAGTACATGCGGGTCCTTATCATTAGTAATACCGGTTCGGTTCCCTTTTCCGGCAGGGTCCTCATCGGCAAACCTATACTCTACGGCGCATCCTGGAGGCCTATCACCGTGAGCGGCGGCGTTGACATAAAAACAGCAGTGGACACTAATAGTGCGGGATCGGTTTCTCTGGCGGAACTGTCTGACATCGGCCTCCGTTCAAAGTATCCTGATATTATTGACCGGCTTCATCCTGAATCGGCGCGGCAGCAGGTCCTGGAAGTTCAGTGGGAAGATATGCCGGGTTCAGATGAAGCCGCCGGGACCGACGGCAGATCCGGAGCCATACCGCTCTCAAATTACCGGGTCCTGAGCTTTTTTATAAAAACACCGAAAGCCGATTTACCCAATACCCAGTTCCGTTTTATCCTTGGCCGCGGACCGGATTCCCTGAAGCAGGATCGGGAACTGGCCCTGGATGTACGCATCCCCGGCGATGCCTTTACACCCCTATCCCCCGGAGAATGGACCAAGGTGGAGGTACATTACGGAGCGGGTGAACGCCGGATCTCGGTTAACGGC
The DNA here is from genome assembly GCA_031283725.1 of Treponema sp. Lineage (GTDB taxonomy): Bacteria > Spirochaetota > Spirochaetia > Treponematales > Breznakiellaceae > Termitinema. The sequence continues at coordinate 6,884 of JAITBG010000163.1, forward strand.
TGGGAAGGATCGGGCAGCCAATATGTACAATACCGCCCGGAGGTACTCCGGCAAAACAACAGCGAGCAGGCGGGCAGTTACGCAGTATCGAATCAAGCGGCGTATATGGCCGCCTTTCTTATGCCTACAGGCACAGCAACACTGCGGGCCGGTTCCTTTTCTATCGACGAGATTATCCTGGAGGAACCTGTCTCCTTTTTTCAGACAAACCTCGGGGGTAGTGTGGAATGGGCCCGGCCGGGAACCCTGGTCAGTTACCGGGATATGCCGGTGCTGAAGGACCTTACCCTGAGCACCGCCCTGGAAACTGGCCTGCGGGGGAATCCCTTTGCCCAGGAGACATCAGACCTGAGCCCCGCATATCACGGGTCCGCTGGATTTGCGGGAGTTGAAAGCCGATCCCGGGGAAACATACACTTCCTGGGCGCTCAACTGGAGGGGGATCTTACCCTTGCCCTTTCCGAGGATGACCAAAATTGGAGTGCGGGGCATGCAATTTCCCGCGCCTGGGGCCCTTTCTCGTTCCGTGAATCCTTCTCCGATTCTCCCCTTGACGATGCCATGCTTCATGGTTTCGGCATGGATCTCGCAACAAAACTATATTCCAGCCTGGGATCTAATCTAAAATATGAGGATGAAAAATTGGAACGGCAATGGCAGGCAACCTTGGGGATGAATGACAGCCCCGCATTGCCCCTGGGTTTTTCCCTGCAATCGTCCGCAAAATGGACGGAAAATTCCATCGGAAGGCGGCTCACCAATTACGGAGAAACCTGGGTACAGAGCTGGCCGGACATGGTGATCGATGCCGGCTTTGGCGTCCATAAGCGGGAAGCAGGAGCCCTGTTCAAAACCAGTCTGACAACGGAGCCCCTGGGAGCGGAATTATCCCTGGAGGGACTGTCCAACTTTACAAAAGCTACGCCCCTTACCCAATCAGAAACCCGGGGGCGCTTGGAATTTCCACTGAGCCTGGGCGCCTATCGGCTCCGTTTCCGGGAAGAGCGGTACTTCCGGCGAAATTTACGCTATAGGGGAGACGATATCTCGGATGACCTCTCTAAATTTACCGAAGCCCTGGGGGATTCTCTTCCCCTCTGGTACGCAGTACCGCTGTACGTCCTTTTTGATCCCACCTGGGGAACCGGTATAAACGCTGCTCAGGAAAAATCGGATTCGGCGGATATCTTTGATGCGGGCTTTTTTTCCGATACATTCGCCTTTACCCTGTACCTGCCGGAACGGTTTGGCCTTTCTTCTTTTTTCCTTCCCCGTGAAATTGACGCCGGGATTACCCGCGCTCTGGAGAAAAAACTGGATACCTCCCTGGATATGCTCTCTTACAATACATCCCTGGGCTTTTCTTCCCTCAATATCTTTGGAGCCCTGGGGGCGGTTCCGCTTTTTTCATTTTACCAAACCGATGAATTTCGCCATACCCTGATCGCCGCGGTAAATGTCCCTAAAAACGAAGCTGTGTCCTGGCGTTTCCAGGACGAGCTCGGGGTAGATTTTTTTGGTTTTAACGGAGCGGTGCTGTCCCTTTCCAATACCCTTACGGCGGGTGTATCAGGCAGCAGTTCCGGCGTTCTTGACGGCCTTATCCTGGAGTGGACCGTACCGGCAAAAAAAACCCTCCTGGGGATCCTCTACGACTGGTTCTGCGGCAAGGTACGGAACAGCGCTACCTGGCCTGCCCTCTCCCGGATTTCAGAAATGGAATACGAACGCCTGCGGAAAGAATCTCTGGAACTGGTTATCGATACTACCGCAGAGGACCCAAAGCTATCGGTAATACTGGGACACGAGTCTATGATCCGTATCCTGGGGCGGCTTAGCTTATCCGCCTTCGGAAAACTAAATTGCACCCACGATTCAGGCACAGATATACTATCCTTTATCGCTTCTATTGGGACAACATTGAATATCAGTTTCTAGAAAGCAGTATCACTTTCGGCAGATCCATCGTTTTCAGTCTCCGCGGCCGCTTTTTCTTCAGTTTCTTTCAGAGCAGCCTCTTTCTCTATCTCAGCCTTTTCAATGCCTTCGATAATACGGCGTATTTCGTCTTTATGGGCTGCGGAAATACCGGGTTCATCTAAAAGGGTAGTTAGTTTTTCTGTGCCGGTAAAACCCTCGGTTACCGCCGTTTCCAATTCGGCGATACCATCATTTTTTTCCGGGTCCGCTATAAGTAAAAGCCGGGCGGCGGTAAAACGAACCGCTGCCCGATCAATGGCATTGGGATCACTTTTGTCCGCTTCCTGGACGCCCTGTCTCTGGGGAAGGGCGGAGATCACCGCCCGGTATTCCTCCAAGGCCCGGGCATAAAACTGACCGGATTCCAATACCTGGGCGTATTCATACTGTACTTTTACATCGTTGTTTCCCGCAAGCCATTGGCTGTAGGTATCCACCGCCTCTATCTTATTCAAGGTTTTTTGAACCCGCGCCAAAAGAAGCATGGTATCCTTATTATCCGCCATGGTAAGTTTGTATTTTAGAAGAACCTCTTCCGCCTTTTCCGGTTTATCCAGGGCCATCAGCACCAAGGCATAATTGTATCCCTGATCGACACTGTCCGGTTCCATGGCAAGAACCCGGTTGTACAGCGCTTCCGCCCCCTGCAGATCCCCGATCTTTATCCGCCCATAGGATGCGGCCTTAAGGGCCAAAACATTATCCTTATCTTTGGCAAGAACCCTTTCGAAGTACTTAACCGCATCATCAAAACGGCCCATTTCATAGGCTATCCTGCCAAGATTATACTCCGAGGCAATCTTGGTCTTATCCATTAAACGGGCCCGGTTCAGCCATTTTTCCGCTTCCTCATATTTTCCCAGATCAAAATAAGCCATACCCAGAGAAAAATACTCCTCCGCTGTGGTTACCCCCCGGGTAGCACAGGCAAAAAAACTGAGAGAAACAATCATCAGAAATAGTATGCGAGTTTTCATTTTTGTATGCCGAGAACCGTATACTCAATTCTCCTGAGTTGGGCCCGGTACAACCGCGCTATGTTGGAACCGTAATCGGCGATGAGTTGAATGATATTCCGTGGATACTCTTCCATATCTTTGCCGTTGATACGATCCCCCGCATCCCCAAGGCCGGGCATGATATAGGCTGCGTCGTTCAGCACCGGATCCATCCACAGGGTATACACCTGGCAGTTTTCCAGAGCCCGGACCACCCTAAGGGCTCCTTTAAGCGCGGCGATGGCGTTAAAAAACTGAACCGATCGGAGTTTAATACCCTGGTCCAGCAGGTACTTAACCACGGTTACCAAACTTCCCCCGGTGGCATTCATGGGGTCCGCAAAAATCAAATCCTTACCGTCCAGATCCGCCAGCTTAAAATAGGACCTGTCCAGATCCAGAATGTACTCCATATCATTTTCATGCTTGGAATCATCCCGGCGTATCCTGAACAGGGCAAAGGGAGTTACATAACCGTGGGAAGAGTATTCCTGTATCTCCTTGGACATGATCATCGAAGGGAGCAGCGCCCCCCGGAGCATAACACACATCACCGTATTTTCAATCCGGCTGTCAATATTAGTAATCTTGTGTACCGCATAATTCTGCGCCGGGGATGTTACCGGGGTTTTTACGATAAGGTAATTCTTGTTTTCCCCCGCGGTCCCCCCGTAGGCAAGCTTAAAGAGCATCTCATAGGCCCGCTGGATATAGTAAACAAATTCCTGGTTTTCCGTCCTCACATCCCGGAGCTTGGCGATAAGCCGGGATGCTTCGGCATGACTTTCGTGGGGAGTCAAAAAGGAGTATACCTGAATACCCGGCTCTTTTTTGCATATTTCCTGCATAAGGCCGCCCATCTCGTTATAGAAGGCGATAAGGCTATCCTCTGCCTGCTTCCGTTCAGTAACCGAACGAGTGACCGTAAGGATATTAAAACAACCCAGCACTTCCTGATAAATCTTATTCATCTTAGAAAGATAGGTCTTATCCGATTCGGTGAGATACCCGTCTAAATCTTCCGCCTTTAATACAACCTTGCTCATATCCTGCATCATAGTTTGTAACGGCTATTTGATCAACATTCACAGTTCAGGGCATTTCGACGGCCCGTTCCTGGAAAGGAAGCCGCAGCTGAGCTGCCGCCCGGGTACTCCACTCTCCGGCGGCGGCGCCCCGGAGAGATAGAAAGGCCCAGAGTTCCCGTGCCGGGGACAGTCTGCCGCTCCCGTTCAGACTGGTACCCAGATAATATATGGTCTTGTAATATTCAACTTCTTTGATGTAGGAGAGCAAAATCGGCCGGCGGGGGGTCTGGGCTATAAGAATATCCAGGGTGGTAAAGGAAAAATCGAACTGGATTCTAATGATCTCCTCGATCATCACACTATTCTGAATTAAAAAGGCAAAAAGCAGGTGTTCCACCCCCCGGTTATCCCGGCCTAAGGCATGGTAATAGAGCCCTAAAAGCCGATGGGCCCGTTCTACATCCTGGTTATTGTACCGGTAGAGGGTCAAAAACCGGCTCACCCCTTCATTCTCCAGGGTCCGCATCATGGCAGTTCTGACAAAAGAGGAAGAATCCTCCGACCAGAGGGTATCCCGCTTCAGGATCTCCAGAAGCCGTTCTTCCATGGCGGTATATTCCTGCCTGATCCGATGTATATCCACAATTTTATAGAGAATTTCAAGGTCAAACCCCGGGGTTTCCAGTAGAGCCCGCTGTTCATAGGCCTTTTCATACTGCCGCAGGGCTATACCAAGCTCCCCTTCCACCCTATAAGCCTCGCCTATCCAATATTCGGCATCGGGAAAGTCCTTAAAACGGCTTATGGCTTCCAGGGCTGCCAACGCGGAATCCTTCAGAGACTCCCGTGGAACACGGTAATAGAGTTCCGCCAGGGCCGCCGCCGCATCTATATGTCCCCGTTCGGCAATATAGGGCTCGATCAGTTCCAGGGAGTCCCCCATACGGCGGACTTCCGGTATGGACAGAAGGGTGATAATATCCTCCTCCATCCGGGTATACATGGCCCTCCGCTGATCCCGGGCTTCCTCAAAGGCCATGAGCGCCTCCCCGTAATCGCCGCTTCTGAAAAAGAGTTTCCCCCGTTCCAGGGTATACCAATAAGGACGATCCGCCTGCCTTTGGGCAAAGGCTGGAACACAGCTAAGAGACAAAAAAATGATATAAAGGGAGAGGCTTTCCCAAAACTTCAGCTTTTGGGAAAGTAGCCTTAGATTTAGAGGAAAAAACGGGCTTTTGACCGTTTTTTCCAAAGCCTTTCCCGAAACCAACCGGGTTTTGGGAAAGGCTCGGGAAACTAAGATTTTTTTTCGCATCGCCGCCCCTTTCCATACTGGTACCTTGTAAAGGCTAAAGACACTGACATATAACCACAAACCTCACGAACTTTTCGTTTGAAATTTCCGGGCTTGTTCGTGGGGTTTGTGTAGTATTATATACAGGATACTAGAGTTTTTAGGAAACCTTAAGTTTCCGAACAACTTCCGCTTCCACTGTATCCCAACATGGCAAAAAAAGCCATCCTTCCTACAAACGGTCCAGCTCTTCCCGGAAGGCCGTATCCGCGTCAGCGGCATCAAGGGTCCGGATCACCTTGCCGTGGCGGAAGAGCAGTACCTTGTTCCCCGCGCCGCTTATCCCCAGATCGGCGTGCCGGGCTTCCCCAGGGCCGTTTACCGCGCAACCCATTATCGCAATGGTCAGGTCTTTATCCAGAACATACAGGGTATCCTGCCAACGCCGGGTAAAACCGTGGGTGTCAAAGCTATTCCTACCGCAACGGGGACAGGAAACGATGGTTACCCCCTTCTTCCCCGCCATGGCGGAAGACCGTTTCCGGGCGTGTTCCGAAGTTTCCACCGCCGTATTCAGTATCTCCCTGCCGGCGATGATCTCGTTTTCCATGGTGTCCGATAAAGAAACCCGCAGGGTGTCCCCTATACCCTCGCCAAGCAAGGTATGGAGGGCCGCAGTATTCCTCACCACCCCAGCGATAAGGGGCCCCGCCTCGGTAACCCCTATGTGGAGGGGCGCATCGGTCCTTTCCGCCAAAAGTTTATTCGCACTTAGGGTATCCGCAACGGAGGATGCTTTCATAGATACCAGGCAGGCGGAAAAATCAAATTCCCTGAATATTGCCAGTTCCCGTTCCGCCGCGGCAACAAGGGCTTCCGCCGGGTTCAGCTCCCCCGCGTCCGCCCGGGCGGCAAGGTCCCTGGGTAAGCTTCCGGCGTTTACCCCAATTCTGATGGGTATACCCCCGGCGGCGGCCTTAGTTAAAACACGTTCCACCCGGTCCCGGCTGCCGATGTTACCGGGGTTAATACGTACCTTTGCTATGGGAAAATCAAGACAGCGAAGGGCAATCTTATAATCAAAGTGAATATCCGCCGCTAGGGGCATGGACACCATGGAAGCAAGCCTGCCAAGAACTTCGGCGGCTTCAATATCGGGGACGGCAAAACGGAGCAGTCCACAGCCCATCTGTTTAAGCTGCCCTATCCGTTCAATCACCTGTTCTCCGGCGGAACCCTCAAGATCAGAAAAAGAAAGAGGGTCCTTCCACATGGTCTGAATAACCACGGGAAAATCACCTCCAATATTGACAGCCTCGACATGATCAAAGCCGCCTATCCGCACTACGTTAGAAATTCTAGCTTGCACAGGAGACTGTATAACAACCACGAAGAATATCAGCCACAAAAGCGCGGGAAGGTACACAAAGGGAAGAAAGTAGTTTTGTTCTTTCCTTCCGCTTTCTTAATTTCGCGTCAAACGGTCTTCCCTGCGCCTTTGGGATTACCATATCCGCCGTCCGGTTATGGGCTTAAAGGCTAATCATCGAAAGAACCATCGCAAAAATAGCGACGGTTTCGCAGATGCCGACGATCATCATATAGTTGACGAAGCCTTTACCGGTTTCACCGGCCGCGTCCGCTCCGGCGGCGCCCGCTTTACCCTGGGCAATCGCCGAAAAGGCAATAGCAAGCCCGGAAGCCAGCCCCATGCCGAGGTAAAGGGGGCCGTTTTCAGGATTAGCCAAGGCCGCAGGTTTCATAAAGAGCAAGCCCAGTATAAAGCCGTAAAAGGTCTGAGTTAACGGCGCTCCGCCGAATGCGAGAAGAGTCATCGGCGCTGCCTTGTTGGCCGCATAGCATTTCTTCCATGCGCCGATTACCGACTGTCCGGCAATACCGATGCCAATTCCCGAACCTATGGCTGCAATACCCATCACAAGGCCTGCTCCCAGTAATCCTAAATTCATAACGTACTCCTATTTAGTTGCAATTTCCTGCGTCCGCGCATTTTGCGGACGCAATCTCCTGCTTTTATTTACTACCCGTTTCAGCAAACGGTTTATATACGGTACCCGACCAGGTAAGTCCTGCATGGCCCGAAAACTCCAGAGTATTCAACCGGACCGCGTGAACAAGAACCGAAAGCACATTCAGAACCAAATTGAGGCCATGGCCAAAACACAGAAGCACAACCCCAAAAATAAAGAACATCAAATGCCCCAGCATAGGACCGGCCATTTGATTAACCGTAGAAGCTATGGCCGCCCCGGCAAGCCCCACCGCCCAAAGCCGTATGTAGGACATGATATCGGAGAACACATTGGCAATGCCCAGGATCATCGAGATGATGTTTTTGAAGCTCTCCAGCACCGACCGGCCAACGTTTCCCTCATAGTTGGCAAACATAAAGTTTAAAACAAAACCGGCAAAAAAGACATACACCATGGGCATAATCAGAGGAATTTGACGAAACTCGTTACTGGCAATCAGGGAAAGCACGATGAAGTACATACCCGCCAGCATAGCCATGGAACCCATATCCCCCAGGGCTTTTAGGGAACGGTTCTTTATAATGGCAAGGATATGCCCTATAGAAAGCTGCAAGAGCGCCAGGGAGAAACAGAAGATCATCAGGTTTTGCCGGACGATACCTTCATCGCGGGGCGACCTGCCGGCGGTAACGTTTGAGATAAGGGGCAGGGACAGGTCCCGCAGGAATTGGGGAAGCTTATTCACTTCAACCCCAAACCAGGTACAAGTAAGAACCCCCCATACAAAGTTTGAAAGTCCTAAAAGGAAGAGCAATTTGAACGCCGGGGGAACCCCTTTTTTGACTGTCTTGAGGATACAAATAATACCGGCAAGTAAAAATATGGCACCGTAGGCTGCATCGCCAAAGATCATGCCGAAAAATATGCAGAAGAAAAACAGGAACCAGCCCGAAATATCAACTTCGTTATAGCCCGGTACGACTTCGAGGAAATCCGTAAGAGGATAAATAAGGCCGGCAAATTTACTGTTTTTAAGTTTGGTGGGGACTTCGTCCTCCGGTCCAGGTTCATCCGCCACGAGAGCCCAATTATTTTCCGCCGCAGCCCGCTTGAGTTTGCCCACATCATCCTGGGGCACAAAACCGGAGAACCAGGAAACGGCAAGATCTTCGGGAACATCCTCCACCTTTTCCAGGAACGCCCGGGCCGCCTCAAACTCAATCTGGCGCTGAACAAAGTCCATTTCTTTTTTCAAAATCGGCTTACGGCTGGCGAATCCTTCCAATTTTTTTTCGATCGCCTTTATTTTGCCGGGTAATTCCGCCGCTTCGGCATCCAGCCTGGAAAGGGACTTTTCCGGCATCATCAGGGGATTTACCCCGGGTATTTCTTTGTCAAAAGCGATAATCCGGACCGAATCTTTATCCTGATTCTTGATGATATAATCAATATCCTCCGGAATATCCGCAAAGACCGCGGGGGTCAATTCGTAAAGATAGATGCGTACCCCGTTTTCCGCTAAGGCCCTGATGGATTCGGGATCAAAATTACCCCAATTTTTAAGCCTGGTTTGCTCCCGGGCCAGGGCGGCCAAACGGTCTTGATATATCTTTAATTCCTTTCCCAGGCTCAAAAGCAGTTCCACCAGATCCGGCCGTACCGGGGCATTGATCGCATCCATGGAGTAGAATTCCGAATTTTCATCCCCATAGATATCCGTGGCCCGCCGGCCCCGGTTGTGACCGGTGACAACCTTGCGATCCTGCCATCCTTTATTCACCGCCGACTTCTTTTTCGGGGCCTTATAGGACTGGATAAGTCCCTGAGCGGTTTCTATCGCCGCTTTTCGTTCAAATAGGGTGGACAACGAATCGGAGGAAACACTTTTCCGCTCCAGGTGCACCACCCCTAATTCCCGTAATTTCGTAAGGGCATCAATCTGTGCCTTATGCTGGATAACTAGGGAAACTTTTTTCATGGGCACAATCATGAGGGAAACCTCCTTACGCGGACTTTCCTCCGACCGTTCATCGCCTTAATGTTCATTTCGCAGCCCTTTCCAATCCGCTCTTGGCGATCTTGCCCCGCACCACCGCGGATGTCTGCTGATCCCCAAGGTAGACCCCGATCTTTTTTATATTCCCCTTGGTTTCGGGGATCTTTATCTTTTCAAAAAGGTTCACCCGCTGAGTGGTAACCCGAAGTTCATGGTCAAGGCGGCTGCGCTGTTCTTCCAGGATCCGGGCTTCCAAATCCAGGAGTATCACCTGCTTCATCTTCTCTACCGCCACGTCAAGCCAGAGCGGAGTACGGGCCAGATCGTAAGGGGCGGTCTCAAATTCGGCGCCCTGGAAGATCGGAATAGCCACACCGGCGATGTTCCCTTCCGATGTTTTGAGCCTGGTAATCTTCAGTATCCCCGGGGTAAAAAATCCGGTTTCACCGAAAACACCAACCCAATCCTTAAACGATTCATCCAGTTTGTCCTTTTCTTCCATCAATTCCTTGATCCGTATTTCGGTAGTACGGATTTCACCTTGTAGCTGCTGCTTCTTGAGCATCAGAGTCGGCAAATACCGCTGATACATCTTGAGTGAGTCTTTCTGCTTTTTAAGCTCATTCTTGGTCAGCTTTATTTTTGCCATATTGCCTGCTTAGCCCTTATTAGGCCAGAACTTAGAAATAAGTTCGGTCCGTAATCCCGTTTCTTCGGGGCTGAAACAATCCGAAAGGATATCCCAACCCAAGTCCAGGGCCTTTTCCAGGGGTATATTGACCGTGAGGTCCATCATTTTTTTCTCAAAGAGATCCCCGTATTTGAGGAGTTTGGCGTCCCAGGGGGTCATGATAAAGCCCATGGCCTTCTTTTCCAGGGTGTCCCGAAACGCGGAATAGAGCTTGATCATACCGTCCATGAGGGCCCGGTGATCCGCCCGGGTCTTGCCGTTAACCTGCTGCTTGAGCCGGGAGAGGGAACCGAAGGGCTCGATACGGCCGTTTTTGAGGTAATACTGGCCTTCGGTGATGTACCCCGTATTATCCGGTACCGGGTGGGTAACGTCATCGCCGGGCATGGTGGTAACGCCGAGGATGGTGATGGAACCAGCGGATTCAAACTCAACCGCCTTTTCGTAGCGGCTGGCGAGCTGGCTATAGAGGTCCCCAGGGTAACCGCGGTTGGAAGGCACCTGCTCCTGGATGATGGAGATTTCCTTCATAGCGTCCGCAAAGTTGGTCATATCCGTAAGAAGGACCAGCACGTCCTTGCCCTGCAGGGCGAACTGTTCCGCCACGGCCAGGGACATATCGGGGATCATGAGGCATTCTACGGTCGGGTCCGACGCGGTATGCACGAACATCACCGTGCGGGAAAGAGCGCCTCCCTCTTCCAGGGTATCCTTGAAGAACAGGTAGTCGTCGTATTTAAGTCCCATGCCGCCCAGGATGATGACGTCAACTTCGGCCTGCATGGCGATACGGGCCAGAAGCTCGTTATAGGGTTCGCCGGAGACCGAGAAAATAGGCAGCTTCTGGGACACCACCAGGGTATTAAAGAGGTCAATCATGGGGATACCGGTACGGATCATTTTCCGGGGAATAATACGGTTAGCGGGGTTAACAGAAGGCCCGCCTATGGGTATGGGATTATCGTGGAGCGCGGGGCCGTTATCCCGAGGAGCCCCGGAACCGGCGAACACCCGGCCCATGAGGTTGTCCGAAAAGGGTACCTGCATAGGACGGCCCAGGAACCGGACCGTGTCACCGGTGGAGATACCCCGGCCGCCGGCAAATACCTGGAGTGAAACCAGGTCCCCGTTCAGGCGGTTAACCTCCGCCAGGGAAGTGCCGAATACGGTGTCCACCTCGGCGAGGTCCCCATAACGGACACCTTCGGCCCTGACGGTGATAACGCTTCCGGTTATGGATTCGATTTTGCTATATACCTTGTTCATAATCCCATCCTGTTCCTTTCAATTCATGGGGAGTTTTCAAAGAAAACTCCGCCGCTTCAAAACCTCAGTTTTGAAGCACTTTGTCGGCCGCTTTATCCAGGCCCTTGGATTGTCCGGCCACGGTGGATTCAATTTCCTTTTCCAAGGTCTTAAACTTTTCACTCTGCCATTCCGATCCATTGTAGTCCAGGAATTTCTGCCTGAGCCGGTTGAACCAACTACGGGCGTCGTTTTTATTCGGAAAACTAAACTGGGAGGCCATTATCCGGAGGAGCAGGGCAAAGCTGTGTATCTGGCGTTCCGGGCTGACCGCGGCGTCCACCGCGTCGAAGGAATTCTGTTGGAAGTACACCGAGTCGATAAGTTCCCCCTTGAGATAAATCACATAGTCTTCAATACTGGTTCCTTCCTCACCGACAACCTTCATCATCTGTTCAACTTCGCTGCCCCGGCGCATAAAACTGTGGGCATAAGCGACCTTTTCGGCGCTTATGATGCCCTGGTACTTGGACCAGGAATCCATGGGATGGATGGCGGGGAATTTACGGGCATCGGACCGTTCGCGGGAAAGGCCGTGGAAGGCGCCGACAACCTTGAGGGTAGCCTGAGTTACGGGCTCCTCGAAGTTACCCCCCGCAGGACTGACCGTGCCGCCTATGGTTACGGACCCGACATTTCCATCCCGAAGCCGGACCGTACCGGCCCGTTCGTAGAAACTGGCAATGGTGGATTCCAGATAAGCCGGAAACGCTTCTTCCCCGGGGATTTCCTCCAACCGGCCGGACATTTCACGCATGGCCTGGGCCCAACGGCTGGTGGAGTCCGCCAAGAGCAGCACGTTAAACCCCATCTGCCGGTAGTATTCCGCCAGGGTCACCCCGGTGTACACCGAAGCTTCACGGGAAGCCACGGGCATGGATGAGGTATTACAGATGATGATGGTCCGTTCCATCAGGGAGTGACCGGTTCTAGGGTCCTTTAATTCGGGGAATTCCTTGAGGGTTTCCACCACTTCACCGGCGCGTTCACCGCAGGCGGCGAGAATGACGATATCCACATCGGCGTTCTGGCTGGTGATCTGCTGGAGTACGGTTTTCCCGGCGCCGAAGGGTCCGGGGATACAGTAGGTACCGCCCCGGGCTACGGGGAAAAAGGTATCGATAAGCCGGACACGGGTAACCATGGGTTCCGTGGGCTTATACCGCTCCGCAAAACAGTCTATGGGCCTCTTTACGGGCCAACGGAAAGAGAGCGTTACCGGAACGGTATTGCCCTTTTCATCTTTGAGTTCCGCGATGGTATCCCGTATCTTATAGGAACCGGCTCCTTTTACGGAGATAACAGTATAGGTTCCGTACAGGTTGAAGGGAACCATGATGCGGTGGGTAAAGGCCGCTTCCGGCACCGTACCCAGCGTATCCGCCCGCTCAACCGTATCACCGGCTTTCGCAACCGGGGTAAATTCCCAGGCCTTATCCATGGGCAGGGGGTCCAGGTAAACGCCCCGTTCCAAGAAGATACCCGCCGCCTCCGCCAGTTTAGGCAGGGGATTCTGGAGGCCGTCGTAGACCTGACCCAAAAGACCGGGACCTACTTCCACCGAGAGCATATCCCCGGTGTATTCCACCGTATCGCCCACGGAGATCCCCTTGGTAACCTCAAAGACCTGGAGCTGGGAAATATCATCCCGGATACGGATGACCTCGCTTTTAAGCTGCTTGTCCGCAACCTTGACAAAGCCCACTTCGTTCATGGATACGGGCCCGTCAAAGCGGACGCTCACCATATTGCCGTTAACGGCTATCACTGTACCTTTTGTTCCGATCATGTACGTTCTCCCACGGGTACACCCGACTGTGCGCCTTCCAATATGGCGGCGTAGAGTGATTTATATTCCTTGAATCCTTCTTCCGTTTTGAACAACGAACGCCGCTCCAAGATGAGCAGCTTGAGCAGATAGGCGTAGACAATATTCCGGTCAAAGGCGTCTAATCCCTGTAATTCCCCAATGGCGTCCCACCGGGCCTTATCCAGAATTATTTCCGCTTCCAGGGGGGTTTCCACGGCCGCCGCCGCCTTCACCGCCGCCAAAGCCGCTTCCAAAGGCTGGGCAGGGGGGTCCACCGGAGCGGCGCTGTCCCGTTTGGTCCGTTGGGCGCGGAACCGGGCCACGTTAAGCCGCAGGGCCCGTTCCCATTCCCGCCATTTGTCGATAAATTCACAGCCCGACCTGGGGATATTCTCCGAGTATGAAGGTTTCGCTTCCCCGGCGCCGCCTTCCACACCGGACTGTTCCGGGTCCAGGCTGATCAGATCCACCAGGGCGCCGTCGCCGGGATTCATCAACGATTTGGCTAAATCCCGGAAACGGGCGGAAGTCATAGGCGCCGGCTGTCCATAGACGAGAGTAGGAAGCTGGGCTGCTAAATAATAGTAAGAACCCACCGTCTAGTTTTCCTTTACTGTTTTCTTAAGTATCTCCGAAAGCCGGGGATTAAGGTAAGCCGAAAGCAGGGCCGCCACGGATTCGGCGGAAAAGTCGTAATACGCGGACCCGTCTTTGCTTGCTATACGGAAACCGTCCCCAAGGTTCCGGTCGGATTTTAACTCAACGCCCTTGTTTATTTCGGCGGCAAGCTGATCGGTGAAATATCCCCGGAGCTTCGCGAGACTATCCTCACTGAGGATGAGGTCCAGGGAATCGGCTCCTTTGGAAGCCCAGTTTTTAACTAATTCCGGAATTATCGCCTTAAGAGCATCATCTCCATAGGACGCGGACACCCTGAGAACGATGATCCTGTCCAAAAGCGCCTCAATTTCACCCTTAAAGGCAAGGATAAGGTTTCTGGAAGCCTGTTCCAGCGCGGCAACGCCGGCTTTTTCGAAGCGTCCCGAATCCGTCTTGGCTTTGGCGATGATCCCTTCAGCCTCACGCCGGGCAGATTCAACAATCCGCTTGGCGTCGGACTCCGCCTGGGATTTTAAACGGGAGGCTTCCTCCGAAGCGGAGACAATTCCATCCCTTTTTATCTTGTCAATAAGTTCCTGAAGTTGAATTTCCATATATTCCTCTTTATAGCGCTAGACATAGTGTATAAGCTGCGAACAAAATATGCAATACCACGATCCAATTTCAAAATTAAAAAATATTGAACGAAAAAATAGATCGTTCATGATAATCCCGGCCGGGCCCGAAGATGCATGACGGGAATTCTTTCCGGTTCGGGGAATCCGGCAGATGCTGGGTCTCCAGGCAAAACCCGGCGTGCCTGCCGTACACCGAGCCTTCCTTTCCGGCAAGTCCGTCCAGGAAATTCCCCGTATAGAACTGTACCCCCGGCTGGGTGGTAAAAACCCGCATGGAACGGCCCGAAAGGGTCTCAAAAACATCCGCACAGGGCCGTAGTTTACCCGGATCGCCCTCCAAGACATAACAGTGGTCGTAGCCGGGACCGTCCTTCCCATCGGGCAGTTTGGCCCCGTTCGTACCCCGGGTACCCTCAAAATCCCGGCCTATGGGCTTCCGGGCGGTAAAATCAAAGGGGCCGCCCTGTACGGGAAGTAATTTCCCCGTAGGGATGAGGTTTTTATCCACTTCCACATAGAATTTACCGTGAATTTGCATTTCATGGGCGAGGATAGTGCCCCGGCCCTCTCCGGCAAGGTTAAAATAGGCATGATTTGTCAGGTTTACCGGACATTCCGCATCTATCTGGGCTTGATAATCGGCGATCAACTCCTGAGATTTAGTAAGGCCATAGCTTACCACCGCCTTGAGGTTCCCCGGGTAACCTTCGTCTCCATCGGGGCTCTGGAGCTCAAACCGGACAAAGACCCCGTCCTTTTCTTCATAAGCCTCGGCCTTCCAGAGGTATTTATCAAACCCCCGGCGGCCGCCGTGAAGGCTGTTCTCCCCGTCGTTTTTATAGAGATTATAGGTCTGCCCATTCAGCGTAAACCGCGCCCCGCCTATGCGGTTACCAAAACGTCCGATGGTTGCCCCCACCTGGTTTTTGGGGGTGACATACCCTGACAGGGTAGAAAAACCTAAAAGCACATCATCGATTTTGTTATTCCGTGAGGGCGCCAATAGGGATGTCCAGACTGCGCCCAAGGTAGATACGGAAAGGGTCAACCCTCCGGCTTTTAAAGTATAGAGCTGTACCTTTTTTCCGGAAGCAAGTACGCCAAAGGTTTTCTTACTAATTTTCATTGTTGTCTCCTATTTAGATACTAAGTCTAACCCAAGGCCCGGAGATACGTCTACATAGAGCCTGTCTATAAAGTCAGATTATTGTCAATATTTAAAAAGATAAGGTTACAGTGAACACATGAAATTATTTGAACCATTAGTACTTAAATTTGAAGATGCGAATTGGTCTAGGAGCCCTGAGTTCGGATTGATAGATACAATTCTCGAATTACATCCCGAGTTAATAAGGATGTTCAAGGACGATATTACAATGGGGCAGGACGAGAAACGGTTTGGAAGGAAAGACACGCCGAGTGTTGAACAGACAGTGAGAGCGGCGATATATAAAGAAAAGAGATTGATCCTCTGGAACAGCATCGTTTTGATAACGGAAATAAAATTGGTAAACGACATCCCCCTGTTTTTTGTTTGTGCCTTCAGGAGATAGAACAACAAATAAACTATATTCTTAAAATAGTCATTACACTCTTTTACAACCAACGTTAAAAAATAACCGATTTTGTGATGATTTTATGAATGTAACATAATTCTACAGAAAATTTTGGGGCCATATTGCACATAACGTTCCGGCTGTATCTGACATTTTTTTGCCCACCACCACCAGACCGCCCTGCGCCACGGACGGTGCAGGGCGTGGGATAATGTTTTTATTTAATTAATTGACACAGTAACTTTATTTATAAAACCATTAAGCCGTTGGCGTTCCTGTTGTTTCCACAGGCACTTCAAAGATTATACCTTCAAGAT
>JAITBG010000016.1 GCA_031283725.1 Treponema sp.
GCAACTCCGGAAAAAGATTTGGAAATATGCTCTACCTTGACCAATTCAGCCGCCATAGATACCCTTCTTCAAAAAAATCTGAATGTAACCGGTTACATTTTGTGCCGCATATATATGTAGATTTTTCTTATCTGACTTCAAATTTTTGATTATTAATACTAGAATAACCTTGTTACCTTGTCAAGCACAATTTATCACCCTGCGGGGCAACGTCAATATAGTCCGCCCCGGTCCCGGCCTGCCTGCGGGCCAGGTTTCTGATGAAGTCCTCATCCCTGTCCGCGATGGCCTTTGCGGTGGAAGGGATAGAGCCGTTGATCTTTTCGCCAATGATAATCATATGAGACTCCTCAAAGAAAATGAACAAAGATAAAAAAACCCCGCCGTAACCCCAAGCACCCCCGATCCGCCGCCTGCCCAAGCCAACGCCGCCCGCGCGCTCCCGATAAATAAAACTTTTCTTGTCTGCATTCTTCACTCCTTTGTAGGTTTACGCCCCCACCGGCAATTCTTCATCGGACCACAAGCCCGCCTTCCCTCTCTTAATTCTTCTCTCTTCACTTTTCATTCTTAATCCTTCATTCTTCATTTCCCCTACGGAACCACCGCGCTGAATATCTCGGAAAAATTCCCCTTCTTCACCGTGCCCGTCTCCCAGCGGGCCGCGTAGTACACGCGCTTACCCCGCTCGCTCTCCTTGAAGGTCAGCTCCAGCGGGCTGCTGGTGGAAAAAGACGAGTGCAGCAGGCCTTCCGTCTCGGCGGGCGGCGCGTCCGCGATGACCCAGGCCAGCTCCATCCCGTGAACGTGCGCCGGCTTGCCCCAGCGCTTGGCCCCCAGCCTGCGGAAGTTAAAGCGCAGCACCCGCGGCAGCGGCGTCGAGGCCGCCACCTCCGGCACGTCCTCAGGCGCGGGAACCGGCGTGGGCTTGGTATCGTGTTTGGGGATGCCCATCGCCGTGCGGTCCTCGTCCGTTACCGGCGGGTAGCGCAGGTACTGGTTCACAAAGGGCCGGATAACCCGCTTCGCCGCTTCCTTGGCGTCGTTCTTCGCCTCCGTGTCCACCGGCGTGTGGGGCCCCGCGGTCTTGGCGAAAGCCGCCGCCCACACCGTGCAGGCGTCCGCCATCGCCGTCCGCGCCGCCTGGGGGATGTGGGGCCAGACGGGCTGGGCCCCGGTGCATTTGCCTTCCACGTACTCGTTCATAAATTTGAAAAAGCGGTCAAAGTCCGCGTCCGGCAGCGAAAGATAATCAGCCATGGCGCTCTCCTTAAAAAATATGAATTACGGGGGCCAACGCTCCCCCGGTTGTCGCCGCATACGCCCGGCCCGCATGAGTAAGGGCCCGGGATTTCAAGACAACATCTTGAGATTTCAAGACAACATCTTGAGTTTTCAAGGTAACTTCTTGAGTTTTTAAGACAACATCTTGAGTTTTTGAGACAACTTCTTGAGTTTTTAAGACAACATCTTGAGATTTTAAGACAGCTTCTTGAGATTTTAAGACAACTTCTTGAGATTTTGCGGCAAGAATAGTCCCTGTATATACCGTATGCGGGACGCCGGACGCTGAAACTATACTATATATGGGGGGGGGGGGGGGGGGTAAAGGAATTACGCATGACCGGGAAACAAGGAACAAGTGAAGAAGACGCGGCGCGGCCGGCGGCGCGGGTAAAAAGACGCAATCCTGTTATCGTCATACGGTTATTCGCCACAGCGCATTATACCACGCTTTTTCGCCGGTTTGTCAAAGAAAAAAATTTACTTTGCTAAAAAAATTCGCTTTTTGTGCAGGAATTCGGAATAACCACGGACGGAGGCAATAATGAGGATTATCCGTTAATTCGTCCGCGTCTGTCCGCGATGGTCCGCTATTCTTCCGCGGCCTTCCGGAAATGGCTATGCTCCTTTCGTACTTCCCGTATCAGCGCCTTCATCTTCCATTCCAGGTTGACGGGGGTTGAGGTGGTAAAGGCGATATTCTCGCTGTCCATCCCCGCTTCCGCGGCCGCGGCCTTTATCGCCCGGACCGCGGCCATCAGGGCATCGTCCTTAAAACCGTGCAAAAATACTACCGGGTCCGGGCTTACCCCGGGTCTCTCGCTATTGCTCATGGTTACTCCTATACAGGGCGGCATTGCCGCCGCGTCACTGTGTTAAACCGGCAGCGTCCGTATCTCTACGCCCAGCTTTGCCGCGGCTTTCTCCGCTTCCCCCGGCCCGGCAATTACCGTGGGAATCCCCCGGCCCGTTTCAGCGGAAGCGGCAAGGCGCTCCGCGGCGGCGGCAAGCTCCGCGGCGGTGATCGAAACGATGGATTCCAGCTTGGCTTTCCGGCGGCGGTCTTCAATGCCGTAGAGGAAACGCAGGCAGCCGGCGAGGCCCTTTTCCGCGGCAGTCCTGGGGCGGGTCTCTTTAGAGAAGCTTCCAATCACCGCTTTGGTGAGGGTCTCCTCGTCCGGTGCGGCTTGTACCGCCCCTTTCAAAATGGCGGGAAAGGTTTCGAGAGAGCGGAGGGGGCCGGGGTCACGGTAGGTGGAAAAGGAAAAGGTTTCCTCCACCCCGTCGCTGTTGGCAAAGGCTCCGTAGGCGCCGCCCTTCATGCGAATATCTTCCCAGAGGATGCCGGTGGAAAGCCAGTGGGCCAATACCGCTTCCGTTCCCGCCTCCCGGGTTTGGAGGGATGCGCCGTTCAGGGTCATGGCGGCAAAGCCCACCTGAAGGTTCGGGGAGGACAGCACTTCAGCGCGGGAAACTTCGTTGCAGTCGGCGCGGTTGGTATCGTCTTTAACCATGGCGAAGAAGGGCGCTTCACCGGCGGAGTGGATGTTCCGGGGCCGGGGGGCGCCGAAACCGCTGAACCGTTCCGCTATCCCTTTCCGCATTTTCGCAACGGCGGCGGCGTTTCCGGTGATATTCACCAAAAGTCCGCCGCGGTTTACCAGGATGTCCCGAATGCGGCTGAGGGTACCGCAGATCTCGGCGGTATCCATGGCAGCAATTCTGTGGATAAACTCGATCTGGGTAATGCCGTTCCAAAGTTCGTCCACCGCCCGGGACCGGGAAAAGAGGCAGCCGGAACGGCCCGCAGCATAACTGTGTCCTGAAGGGGCCAGGCTTGAATCCATATCGTTTTTCATCTCCAGGACCATATCCCGGATGCGCCGCCGGTCGGAAAAGTCCGCTTCCGTGATGAGCCGCAGGGCCAAATTCAGGGACTCCGGTATTTTTTCGTCCAGCGTTTTGAGCCGGAAGTTTATCCAGTCCCGGCCGATAAGGTCCAAGGTTCCCGTGGGAAGCGCCGCGACAGCGGAGGCCCCCCGCAAGGATGAGCCGGACTGGAGGACGGCATAAAAAGCCCCGGTGGTGCGGGCCAGGAGGCTGGATACTTCGCCGTAATCCATCCCCGGCAGACCCAAGGAAACTACGGAACGGGAGAAGAGGGGAAGCCAGGGATAGTCATTGCTCTCCAGGACATCCAGGGGAAGAAAGAAATCACCATAGCTGATACCGTTGGTAAAAAGCTTATGGGTTATCACCGGGATGCCCCGCAGGTCCATGATTTCCCGGGGGATTGTTTCAATTTCCGGAACAAGATCTTTTCGAGAAAGGTGGGGAATAGCCGCCAGCGCTTCCGGGCTGTCGCTTTCGCTCTGGGCCTTTTCCAATTCCGCAGTTTTTTTAACAATTACCTGCCGTTCCGTTTCGGAGAGGCCGGCTTCTTTTTTAGCGAGTTCCTCCGCCATCGCCGCGTCCTTCTGTTCCTGAAAGCCCTCCCGGGGGGTGATGGTAATCCGGGCCCGGTGAGGATTGTCGATCAGGTATTGCTGGATGAGCTTTTCAAAGTACCGGCCGTCCTCGGAAAGCCTGCGTTTTAATTCCGTAAAAACCGGGGTGAAAAGGAGACTGTCCCAGGGACGGCCTCCGTGGAGCCAGGACCGGAGGGAACGGCGCATCCATACCAGGGAGTAAGGACCCCCGGACCGCCGTATCTCCCTGTTGGCGAATTCCATGGACAGTAATGCTGCTTCAATCTCTTCTTTGGGTATTCCCCCCGAAGCAAGCCGCTGTAACTCCCCTAATATCAATTTTTCTATTTTTTTTTCAGTATTTCCCGGTTTATCTACCCCCCGCAGCCCTGCGGTAAAGACGATTTCCCGGAATTCGCTTTCCACCCCTGTCACCGGGGCTAAATCCTCTCCCATGCCGGATTCGATAAGCAGCCGGGTCAGGGGAGAACCGTCGTGGCCAAGCAGTATCTCTGTCAGGGCGGACAGGGCAATAGCCTCGTTGGGATCCGCAGGATCAGTGCCGGGGGCGCCGGCATTGCAAAGCCAGGAGAGCACCACCAGGGATTTCCGTTCCGTCCCGGCAGGACATGGGATAGTGATGTTTTGAGGGACGGTCCATCTTTTAGCTTTGGGAATGGGCGGAGCTGCTTTCCCCGCAGGAAGGGCGGAGAAAAATTTGTCGTTAAGAAAACTAAGCTGTTTTTCTGTGGGGATGTTCCCCGCCAAGAAGATGCGGCAGTTAGCCGGACAGTATTTCCGCCGGTGAAAATCCCGCAGCTCTTCCCAAGTCAGTTCCGGTATCTTCTCCGGATCGCCCCCTGAATCGAAGGCGTAGGGAGTGTCGGGCAATACCGCCCGTACGGACCAGCGCCCGGCGTACTCGTCCAGGGACGAATAGGCGCCCTTCATTTCGTTGTAGACCACCCCGGTTATGTGCAGTTTTTCTGCGGAGAGCTGCTTCGAATTTCCCGGAGCGGGAAATTCAATATTAGTGTTTTCTCCTGACGGGGAAAAAACCAAACGGTGGCCCTCCTGCATGAAAGTCCATTCCGAAAGGATGGGCCGGAATACCGCATCCCCATATACCGCCATAAGGTTGAAGTAATCCTGTTCGTTTACCGAGCTTGCGGGGTAGACCGTTTTGTCCGGAAATGTCCAGGCGTTGAGGAAGGTCTGGAGACTTCCCTGGGCTAAAACCAGAAAGGCGTCCTTGAGAGGGTAGTTTTCCGAGCCGCAGAGGACCGAATGTTCCAGAATATGCGCCGCTCCGGTGGAATCCTCCGGGGCAGTGGCGAAGGCAAAGCTGAAAAGATTTTCCTTATCATCGTTGAGGATGTGAAAAACTTCGGCGCCGCTTTTTATGTGCCGAGCCCAGATACCCTTGGCTTCCAATTCCGTAAGATCGACTGTTTCCAGTATTTCAAAACCGCTGTCCAGTATCATAAGATCACATCCTCGTCGTCAAGCAGTAAAATTTGTCCTTCCTCACGGCATTGTCTGAACCAGGCAAGGAAGGCCTTAGTAGCCTCGTCCACATCCCGCCGGGGGACCGGCCCCATGATACGGACCTCTTCCTGTATCTCAATACGCCGTTGGGCGGAAACATTGGAGAATATCTTGTCGGTAAATTCGGTATTCTTACCTTTGAGAAGCATGGCAATATCCTGATCGGACATGGATCGAAGTTTTTCCTGGAGGGGCCGGTCTTCAGCTTTGATTACATCCTCAAGGGTATGGAGCCGTTCCTTGAGTTCCAGGCTTAATTCGGGGTCCTCCTTATCAAGCTCCTGGAGGATACGATCCCCAAAGGAATAATCCGATTGTTTCAGGATCGCCGCCAGGGCGTTCCGGCCGTCCAGATTGATCTGATTATCCGCAGAAACGCTGCTGCCCAGGCGCCGGGCCTTTTCCCGTAACGCTGCCGCCACCTGTTCTAAGACATCCGCATCGGTTTGGCCCTGATGAGCTATGCGTTTGACAATCTCCATCTTTCGGCCCGGTTCAATATTAACCAGTACCGCTGCGGATAACTTGGAGGGCAGCCGGGAAAGGATCAGCGCCGCCGCCGCAGGAAACTCTTCTTTTAAGAGCAAAGCTATCTGCTCCCCCGTAAAGTCCTCTAAGAAGCTAAAGGGATTTTCCTTAGTTTCCGGCAGGGCCCTGTTGAGAAAGGTCATTCCCTTTTCCGGTCCGAAAGCGGCGTACAGGAGACGCCGGGCTGCTTCCACGCCTCCGGAGGATGCGCCTAACATGCTGAAGGTGGAGGACAGGAGGGAACGAAATTCCTCAAAGATTTCCGCAGCCTCCCCTCCGGAGATTCCCCGGATGGTGGCGATTTCCCGGGAAATAGCCTCCACCTGCTCCACATCAAGCTTGGAAAGGATTCCCGCCGCTTCATCCCCGCCGATGAGGATGAGAAACTTCGCCACCCGCCGAAGTTTGGAATCCGCTTCACCCGCTCCCTTCCGGCGCGGCAGGACTTTAGGCAGCTTTAAAAAAGGGAGTTCATCGTTTTTTTGATCGGATCGAAGGTCCGCGGTCTCAGGGGTTTCTCCGGTTTTTACAAATCCGTCCCCGGGGAGGTCCGGGGGGCGGCGGGGGGAAAGTACCGTTTCCTTCGGCTTCATGGTATTCTGGTATGCGGCAATACCCTGGCTTAAGGGCGCTTTTGGCCTATTGTTTTCGAGACTCTCCGCAGGGGACAGTTCCGGCCAAACCGGGGTCTTGATCTTCGCCATATCCCCATAATACGCAAAAGGACGCGCCGCTTCAAGGATGTCTCTCCTCGTTGTACGATGCATTTTCCACAGAAGAAGCCTTGCAATATGCCCAAAGACTGGAAATCCATTATACGCCCAAACAGGGGCGCCGCCTTAACAGTACGGAGATCGAGCTCAGTGCCATGACAAACCAATGCCTTAAATTGCACATCATTGGTGAAACCCTATCAATGACAAGACTATTTTGTACGGATTCAGGTCTGTCTTAATCACCTACCCCACTGCAGGAAGCAACCAGTTATTGTTGTCATTTGCCTCATTCAGTTCAAAGAGACTATATGAAGCAAATATTCCCTCGGCGGCAAAAGGGTCCATCTTTACATGCTTTTCCGCTTCCTCTTTGCTGTCGGCAATGATAATCTGTATTACCTTATTTGTGCCGACGCAAGGGCCGCAAAGAAAAAGATGTTTTTCTCTTTTTAACCTTTTAAGATGATCAATATGTTTCAGCATCAGTTCATTGGGAACACTCTTCTGGGTGTTTTTTTCAAATAACACGATATATTTTATCATTCTGTAATCCCCAAGAGGCCGGATATGGTTCCTCCGATTATCTGTTCGAATTCCTTGTCATTGCGGGCGGCGCGTTCTATTTTCCGATATTCCGCCTCATAATCTGCAAAAGGACCGTCTGTGCCCCACATCATTTTTTCCGCGGAGGTTTTTTGCAATACTTTCTGAGTCTCAAAAGGAGGGACACGAGAAGTTTCAAGATATAAATTCTTGTTTTCCATAGCCAATTCGCAGGCCAGTTCCCATTCCCAAAAGAAACCACAGTGGGCCATTATCAGGGGAACCTTGGGATACCGATGGGCCATCCTGTCGAATTCCAAAGGACAGTTATAAAGATCGGAAGCGCCATGAACAATTACCACTTTATTATAGGACTGAGCAATATCAAAAAGAGGATCACACAGGGCGTGATCGCTCAGGCGGAATCCGCAGATTGTGGGATGCAGTTTTACCCCCAAAAATCCCGATTTAAAACAGCGTTCCAGCTCTTCCGCCGCTTTTTTCTTTTCCCATGGGTTTACCGCACAAAAAGGAATCAGCCTATCGGGATATTCGGCGGTATATTTTGGGATATCATCATTATTAAAAAAACCTTCCGTGAAGGGAAATATCACCGTCTTATTAATTCCGATGGTATCCATTCGTTCAACCACTTGTTTCCCGCTCCAGACTGCGGCTCCCTCACCTGCATGGGTATGGGCATCGATCTTTAACATTTCTATTCCTCCGTTATTACCGTTTATTTCCTGCTGCCTTGAAGTACGCTGAGGGCAACAGCTAAAATAATAAATATTCCATTAAACAAGTTTTTCATGGCCGCCCCAAATCCAATCAGCGTAAAAAAATTGCTTAAAAAACCTACAAACAAGGCACCGACTATCGTCCCTATTACATTAAATCGTCGATTTCTGGACAATAGAGTTCCAACATAAACCGCCACGAAACAGTCCGTCAAATAAGTTTCAACACCCCGGGGTACGGCACTTCCCGAGCGGGAAACCAGCATAACTCCGACAATCGCGCAAAGCGTCGAACTGATAATGAACGCAGAACCGAAGACCCTCCGTACATTGATACTTGCGAGTCTCGATGCGTGAACATT
>JAITBG010000201.1 GCA_031283725.1 Treponema sp.
CTGACGGACGATGAGGTGCAGTGTTTCCCAGTTGCAATCTACCAGTACCGCGCGTAATAGCCGCATATTCGAATAAAACCGGTTTAATTCCCGCTGAAATATTCTGTAGACATTGGCCGTACCGTGGCCGCGCCGGTACGCCTCGGCAAAGAATGCCTTCATCTGCTCCGCAGGCTCCTGCGTTTCCAGAACTGTATGTTCCCGCATGTAGATACCGCTTCCCCGTACGGCCCGCAGCAATTTTTCTTTGCACAGCAACGCATATGCCGCCTTGACAGTGCCCCTGGACACATTAGCGTATCGCATCAGTTCATTCTCAGTGGGCATACGCGTACCGGATCGGTACACACCGGCGTTAATTTCGCCGTGCAGGTAATCCGCCAATTGGCGATACAGCGGCACGCTGCTGTTACGGTTCAGCTCAATCATAGCCAGACTCCCGCGTTTATAGATTTCACTTCTATAATTTTAGTAGAATAGTTTCCGATTGGAATAGTAATATGACGCTGATGTAAAAATTTGCTAAATTGGTATAGTCTAATTTTCCGGTTTTTTTACATTTTTTTAAGAAAAAATTGTAAAAAATCAGTGATACCGCCAAATAATCATATAATACTACATTAAAAATGAATTTAATCCCTTTATTGATATAGTCCAAATTTGTGGGATTTCAATTATATGAATGAATTCAAAGAATAAGACTATGCCAATTTTGGATATTGAAGAATAATAGGTAAGGAAGAAGTAAGTAGTCTATTACTTATCCGGCAGGCTTTTCACGGATTTTGTCTTCCGGCAGCCTGCGCAGGAGGCATTCGGCAAGGGCCGCGGAGTCCATGGGTTTGGCAAGAAAGCCGTTGAACCCATTTGCAAGGAACATATTCCTAGCCTCGGATACGGCATTGGCGGTTAACGCCACAATGGGCGTAGCGGAGGAACTGCCTCCCTGCCGAATTATTCCGGCGGCTTCAACGCCGTCCATGTCCGGCATCATGTGATCCATAAGAATAAGATCGTAGTGCTTTTCCGCAGCCATTTTTACCGCCTCTGTGCCGCTCTTCGCCGTATCGGGTTTAATACCAAAAGAATCAAGCATGAAGGACGCCACTTCCAGGTTGATTTCAATGTCATCCACCAAAAGCACCTCCGCTTCGGGCGCGGTAAATTCTATTACGGTGATTTTCTCTTCCGGTAAATCCTCAGGGGAGCCCGTTTTTAAGTCAAGGGTTACGGTAAACACCGAGCCTTTTCCGTATTCGCTTTTGATGTCGATGGAACCGCCCATCATCGTACAGAGCCGTTTGGTTATGACAAGCCCCAGGCCCGTGCCAACTACTTTTTTGTTTTTAACAAGGTCCAGTTGTTCAAAGGCGGTAAAGAGCCGGGGAATAGCGTCTTCCTGAATCCCTATGCCTGTGTCTTCCACATCAAAGCGTATGGAGGCAGTATGCCCGGCGCCGACTTCGCTTTCAAGGGAAACACGGAAATACACGCCCCCGGAAGGTGTATATTTAAGCGCGTTGTTGAGCAGGTTGATTAAAATCTGGCTTATGCGTTTTTCATCACCGTACACAACCGCGGGGAGCTTTTCATCAAAGACCGGGGTAAAGTAAAGTTTCTTTTTCCGGTACAGAAATTCAAACATTGAATTGATATCCTCAAGCATGCCGGACAGGCTGAAGTATTCGGGAACAAGCTCCAGCTTCCCAGCTTCGATTTTGGAAAAATCCAGAATATCATTTATAAGGCTTAAAAGCACATTAGAAGAATTTTCGATATTTCTTAGATACCCCATCTGCTCCCCGTTAAGGGGGGTGCTCTTGAGCATTGTCGACATTCCTATGATGGCGTTCATCGGCGTACGAATTTCGTGAGATACGGTGGCGAGAAAATCGGACTTTGCCTTGTTGGCAAATTCCGCTTCCCGCTTTGCCGCGAGAATTTCCGTGGCGTCATAAAACAGAGCCATCGCTCCCATAGGCCGCCCGGTTTCATCGGTCATTGGGGTGACCTGTACGCTGTAATCGCGGCTATTGCCATCCGCGCCAATGTCGATACTTTCATCGGCGTGAAAGGGCGAGGCAAAAAACGAAAGGCCGTTGAATATGGAATCCATCTTTTCGATAAAGGACGCCGAGGTCCGGGACGAAAAAAGCTCCCGGTAGGTCGAATTCTGGATCATGCCGATGCCGGGAATGCGGCTTCGCTTGAGAAAGGCGTCGGTGCAGTGGGCTATTTTCCCTTTCTGATCGAAAAGGATGATAATATCCGGACAGTTTTCCAGAAGAAGGTTCATGTACTTTTCAAGTTCGGATTTTTTGTCGGATACTACCCTGCTGAGGCTGTCGTTCGCTTCGGCGTTAATTTTGTTACGTTCAATAAGGCGGCGTGCCAGCTTGAGTTCCCGATCAAGTTTTTTTATTTCAATTCGCGCTTTTTTCAATTCCCCCTGCAACTCTGCATCGGGTTCCGGTTGTCTCCCATTGTTTGTTATTTCCATGATCGGCATCAAAACATACAGATTACAATACTGTCATTATGGCTCCGGTTTCTGGTGTTTCCGTTTTTCTCATAAACCGGGCATAATTCCGTGCCGGAATAACACAGATGGAAGGGCAAACTGCCATTAAGGGCCTCCTGTACTTTTTTCATCTCCGCCTCGGGATGAAAGCCCTGGGCAAAGTAACGGCCCACGCAGGAAAAAATCAGCATACCGTTGTCGCTGCCATTGTTCTGCCCTATTACCAGGGCGCTCTTAATGGTTTCCTCGGTAATGGAAAGCACTTCCTCGGCGTTGATCACCCCCACCTGGAGAGATGCGCCCACGGGCATATTACCCCCGCAGACGGCGTACCCTTCGGGAGTAATGGCGAACATCACCCGGATTATCGGTTGGGTGCCGTCGTTATAATCAAGGATAAACGGATAGGCATTGATGCCCATGATCGCCCCATCTGGTCCTTTTTTAAGCCCAAGGCCGGAAAGGTAGTCCGCCACGGAAATCCCATTCACTCCTTGAAGCTGATTCCCCGCCGAGGCGGTTACCACCCCTTTGTCGCGGAAGGCCCGTTTTTCCGAAAGACCGCCGACGATGAATATGGGTTTTATTTTGCCATAACAGAGGATAAACGCATAACGGTCCGGGTAGGACGCTCCGTTAAAGATAACCCTTGACTCATGATAGTCGGCGTTGTGATCCACCGCAATGGTCCCGAAATTCGGCACATTGCCGGAAACGGCGCTGAACGCTTCAACCAAAACGTCGCCGCTTGCGTTAGTTAAGAGCGGGGCAAAACTCAGCATCAGCGCCGGCTTTTCTGCCCTGCCCGCCGTTGCTTTTTTCCAGGCGGCGCGGATTGGCGAAACAGCCTCAGCGCTTATGGGATCCGTAAGGCCGGTGACAAACTCGACATCGTCGCTGGTAAGCACGGTAAGAAATAGCAAGACTTCCCCGGCGGCGCTTTTCGAAGCCCCGGCAAGGCTTGTGGTGCCCGCGATTTCAAAGGGGAGCTTTTTTGCCAGATCTGCCACAATACCGGAGCTTATAAAATCGGCAAAACAACTGACAAGGCCGATGGAATGGGCAAGAAGCGGCCCTTCCTTTTCGAGAAGTCCGCACAGCTCCGCAACTGCTGCTTCGGGATCGTCGATTTTCAATGTATGAATGACTATGGTTTTGATCATGATTCTATACTATACAACGATTTTGTATAATATACTAGATTAAAGAAGTTTATACGGCTGAGTTTATGGCAAAATATACATTACGGCTCCCGTCAAACGGACGGGACCGCTCAGGCCCGTCCGCAAGCGCTGCCTAAGTCAATCTACACAACCCATTTGTATTCGCCGTTGTTCTCCACCCCAAAGAAATCCGCGTAGCTTACTTTCCAGGGCGATTTTCCCAGCTTGTCGATCCGTATCCTATTCTTGATCAGATGCTGCCAGAAACCGCTACCGCCGATTTCACCCTGAAGGATGACCCCTGCCGCAACGCCGTCACGAAGGATGAGCTTCCGGTAGTTACCCCGGTCTTCCTTAACAAGAACCTCATCCCCCTCCTGGGGATTGATGGCCCCCACGGACAAAGTCAGCAGATCGAAGAAGTTGACCGTGTTTTTAATGGCAAACCGGTCATCGTAGGCCCATTTTGTGCCGGTCATGTTGTAGGCGGCATACTCGCCCTGTTTCTGGGCGTTGGGCCAGATGCCGGAAAGACCCGCGGCATCCCCGGCGGCGTAAATGCCCGGCACACTGGCGGCAAGATAGTCGTCCACCACCACCGCCCGTTCGGTCTTGACGCCACTGCCCTCAAGGAAGGCTATGGCGGGGCGCACCCCCACGGCCATGACCACCATGTCACAGGGGACGCTGTCGCCCCTCTCAAGCTCTACCGCAGTAATATTGCCGTTTCCATCACCTTTGGTACCCACTACTTTCCTGGCCAGGAGGAATTGTACCCCCATCTCCTCAAATTTTTTCTGATATGCTTCGGCGGCGTGGGCGTCCACGTTGATGGCAAGCACGGTGGGGGCCATTTCTATGAACGTAATCTTCTTGCCCAGTTCCAGCAGGGCATAGCCTGCGTCCAGGCCTACCAATCCCGCGCCGATGATGGCGATTTTATCCGCCTTTTTTGCGTAATCCACTATTGCCCGGGCGTCGAAAAGGTGGCGGAGGCCGAATGCATTCTTTGCGGTCCGCAGTTCCCCGATTGGGGGAGTTACGCTGTTTGAACCGGTGGCGATGAGGATCGTATCACCGGAAGCAACCTTTTCATCGCCGGAATAGACAGTTTTGCTGTCCGTATCCAGGCGGGTAAGGGTTTTCCCATTTATCCAGGTAACATTTTTTTGTTCCAGAAGATCATCATTAATAAAGTTGAGGCTCTTCGCGTCCCGCTCACCGGAGATGAACTTGTGAAGCATGCACCGGGAATAAATTTCCTCATCCTGGGAAACGATGATGATCTCATCGTTTGGCTTTTCCTTCAGAATCCTGTGGGCGGCGCTGATACCCGCAGCTCCGGCGCCTATTATCAAATGTTTCACGCGAACACCTCCTCAACATGGATAGCCTTTTTGGGGCAGACCCTTACGCAGTTCGGCCCCTCTTTATCATCTCTGCAGAAATCACACTTGAGTATCTTCTTATGGGTGACCCTGTCGGGTTTGACATTCCCGTAAGGACAGCTCATGACACACATAAAGCAGGTTCCGCAACGTTTCTCATCGTACTGCACATACCCTGTTTCCGGGTCTTTACAGAGGGCTCCGGACATACAGGCGCCTACACAGTCCGGCACGGCGCAATGGCGGCAGAAAATCGGGAGATACCCGCCCTTACCGTTGGCGACAATGGTGTGCCGAGCCTCGTTTCTGGGATCAAGAAGGTCAAGGTCATAGATAGTTCCCGGACTTGCCCGGTGAGCCTGCATACAGGCGAAGGTACAGTTCTTACAGCCGTCACATTTTTCCTGCTCGATAATAATTCGTTTCATGCTCAGCATCCTTAAATCTTTAAGGCCGTGCGTTTTTCCTGAATGATCTTCTCAAGCAGGTCCGCGGATTCTTTGGCATCCGCGTTGATGATTACCCGGCCGCCCGTGAGTGACTTCATGTCCTCTGTCAGCACTTGGACAGCAACTTTACTGCCGGTGATAAAGGGCGGCAATCCCAGGTGGAGAGGCAGGCCAAGGGCGAGGCCAAAACAGCCGTCCGCCAGGGCCTGTTCTTCCAACCACTGGGCAGCGGAAAGGACCAGAGGAAGCTGGGGTATATCGATACCGATAGTTTCGGCAAGTTCGGTGGCCACAATCTCAAGCCGGCCAATGGCAAGGCAGGGACCGAAATTGAGCACCGGCGGGATACCGAGCTTCTTACAGACCGCCTTGAGTTTCGGCCCCGCCAGTTCCGACGCTTCCGGAACCATGAAACCGCAATTTTCGATACCCCCGGAGGAACAGCCCGCAGTAAGAACGATGATGTCTTTGGCGATCAGTTCCTTTACCAGGGCAACGGTGAGTACATCATGGCCCCCCGTAACAAGGCTGGAACAGCCCACTACGCCGGCCACACCTTTTATGTCACCCGAAACTATCAGGTCCACCAGGGGCTTCCAGTTACCACCGAGGAATTTCCTGAGGGACACTTCGCTCACCCCGGTAAGGTTATTCTTGTAGCCGTGATCCGGAAGCAGGTTCAGCTTTACCTTAGGCCGCCGCTCCTTATAGGATGCGATAATCGCGTCGATGATCTCCTCGCTGTGTTTGCCCCGGTCGGCGAACACAAACTGTTTGAGTTCCGCGTTAGCCTTTTTTGCCACATCGTCGATACAGATCTGCTTGATACTCAGGGTGTCACAGACCGTCTCAATTCCCGGCAGGGTGCAGTTAAATTCCGAAAGTACCGCATCGATAGCGCCGGTGGCGAGGATCGCCTCGGAGGTGTAGTTGTTCCCTGCGTGCCCATCGAAGATCTCCGTATAGTGGGCGCCCCGGAGCTGCAGGTCCTGGCCGACACAGGTGCAGCCCACCAGTTTAAAGCCCTTGGCCCCAACGGCCTTAGCCCTGGCGACCACGTCCGGGGCAATGAGCCGCTCCTGGAGATGCACAAACATGGTGTGCTGGTGGCCGGTGATCATAATGTTGATGTAATCCGGATCAATAACCCGGAGCCCCACCGGGGCCATGCGGATCTCCGGTTCGCCGAGAAGCACATCATTTAACAGATTGGTGAGGGTAAGCCCGTAGATACCTGTGGAGATGCCCAGGCGCAGGCAGTCGAGCAGCATATTTACCGGGTCGGAGTTCAGGTTGGTGGAACACTTGACCACCCCCTTAAAGACCTCGGACTTCGCTCCCCCGGGGAGTATCCCCAGTTCTTTCCATACTTTGAACCGGGGCGGATAGGCCATCTTTTCCACCAGATCCATCTTAACGTATTCCGGCTTGTAAAGATCATCCAGAACCGCGTTAGCAACGTTGAGGGCCTTTTCGTGATCATCCTTACCGCTTACGCCAAAGGTTTTACAGAGCCGTTCCAAAGCGTCCAGGCCCTTGAGCTTTCCCCTTTCCAGGGCAGTGTTTTTCAGGTTGAGGGCGGTGTTTTCCACCACGTGGATATAACAACCGGATCCCGAGGCTACCGCCCGCAGCAGGTTCCGGGTTACCATAACATTCGCGGTGGCCCCGCAGATGCCCCTGGGGGATTCTGGCGTTATCCGGCATGGGCCGTTGGCGCAGAGCCTGCAGCACACCCCCTGCAGGCCGAACCCGCATTTTGTTTCCTGACTTTCCACCCGGTGATGGGAAGTCTCCATCGGCAAGTTTGCGATAAAACCTTCCAAAGGCTTATCCGCGCTGGCGCAGGTCGAACACCCATAACAACTCTCATTCATGGCACCCTCTCCTTAAAGCAATTAAATAAATAATACATCCCGCCGCGAACGGGTATTATACAATTTCAGTCAGGCTTTCTCCTTTATTAAACTATAACGATGCTGGATTAATTATCAAGAAAAATTTAAGGAAAAGATAAAATGACAAACTATCGAAAAATGTCATTTGTCATGGTATTTTAGATTTATGAGAGGTGAAAATAATTTCATGCAATTAATGTGCAAATAAATTTGTGATTTTTTTCCTGTCAAGGAAAATCGATAATTTCACAGGAATTCAAAGTATCAAAAAACCATGCTAAAATGGGGGTATGGGCGGGGAACTTTTTAAGCAATTGATAGACAATTTTGGACGGATAAGCGGGCAGATACCGGACAACAGGCGGCCC
>JAITBG010000017.1 GCA_031283725.1 Treponema sp.
ACGCTGAACTGGCCGCCCGGCGTGGCCGTCTCGTTCACCGATTCCGTGGCGATGTCGGTAAACTCGTCGATGTAGCCCGCCACGTCCGCCAGGCCCTCCACCTCCACCGCGATATGCTCGGCCAGGGCCCGCAAGGGGGCGCGGGTGCGGAAGCGGAACGTTACCGGGTGTTTCTCCGTGTCGTGGCCCTCGAAAACCTTGCCGAAGGTGCCGCCCACGTTGGGGTGCACGGAGAAGTAGCCCGTGTTCACGGCGAAGCCGTCGCAGAGCTGGTAGGCGGCCTCGTCAAAGAACTGCCTGACGTGCTCCACCAGGTCGTCGTAATTGCCGGTGAAGCCGCCGCGGTTCTTCAGGGCCGCGCAGACCTCCTCGACAGACAGGGACGCCTCGTTGTCCGTGCGCGCGATGTACGCGCCTTCCGTATTGGGAAGATAGTTGGGGTAGAGTTTTACCCTGATGCGGTGTAAAACCTCGGTTACTGAATTGATCACTGCCATAACGGCCTCCTTATAGGGAAAAGTTGTATGTTAATAGGGAGAAGATAAAAAAGGGTAAGAACGGGAAAAAAGTCAGCGGAGGCTTGCCGGGGAAACTCCGTGGGGGGGGGGGGGGGTAAAAATCGGCAAGTAACAGGGAACAGAGACCGCCATTTTCTCCGCGCCTTTGCGGTTAAATTCCTCTTCGGGAACGGGGAATAACGGGCGCGTGAGCAAGGCGCGGCAGGCAGACCTTTCTTTCATAGGGAGCATACTATACCGGCCTGGCAATAAAGTCAACCGGGGGAGAGGGCGTAACCCTGCCCGGCATCCCGGACAGCACCGGCCGGGGATTCATTGCTTGAAGGCAGTGCGGAGACAGCCGGAGGGCCCCAGGGTTCTTTCCCCTGACAGGACCCCCTAACCCGTTTCCGCGCGTTCCCGGAAACCGGGCAATGGTCCATAGGGGGGGCGTACCCCCTTGACCCTTATCCCGGAGAAACGTAGAATTTTCTTTAATGGAACCATACCGGCCTTTACGGCTTATCTTTTTTATCTTCGATTTCATCCGCCTGGCGGTAATGATAAGCCTTCTCATGACCTTTGTTCCCCCGGCGGGTTCCGAACAGGTTTTCCCCTATGTTTTTTACACCGTTCCCAACGGCCTGTTTCCCCTGATAAGCTTTTTTTTGTTGTTCCGGCTTAATGCCTATAAGCCCTACATCGCCCTGTATATGGCAGGGAAGATCCTCGCGGTAGTTGCGGTCTTTGCGTGGCTTATTTTTTCACTGCCCCATATCAGAAGCGCCCTGTCGGCCGTTTCCCGGGACGCCTTTACCGTTATCGGAACCGTTCTGCTCCTTTCAGCCGGGGACGCCTTTACGATCCTCGGCGGGGCGATATTGAAGAAAAGAATTCTGAACAGGGGAATACTTGTCCCTGAGGAAGGTTAAAAATGCGGATAATTCCAGTTGCCAGCGGCAAGGGCGGAGTCGGAAAATCTATGGTGGCTGCAAACTTGGCGGTGGCCTTTGCCCAAGCGGGTCAACGGGTAATTCTCGCGGATCTTGACCTGGGAGCGTCGAACCTTCACCTGCTCATTGGTTACCAGGCCCCCCAACTGGGCATTGGGACCTTTCTCAGCGATACCCGCTCGGACTTTTCTAAGGTTGTGGCCGATACGGACATACCCAACCTCAAGTTTATCCCCGGTGATACGGAAATCCCCGGAACCGCGAACCTCAGGCCCGCCCAGCGCCAGGCCCTGGTTAAGCGGCTCCTGTCCCTGAACGCGGATATTCTGATCCTTGATTTGGGAGCCGGGACCCATCAGTCTATCCTGGAATTCTTCCTCCTCTCCGGCCAGGGGATCATCGTCTCCGCCCCCACGGTAACCGCCACACTGAACGCGTACGTGTTCCTCAAGAATACAATCTTCCGGCTTATGTATACCGCCTTTGCCAAGGAAACCAAGGCGTATAGCTACCTTGAAAAGCTCCGCAAGGAAGGCTCCGGGCTGCAGCGGCTCTACCTGCCCAAGATGCTTCAGGAAATTAAGAAGATCGATGTTAAGTCCTACAACAAATTTAAAGCGCATGTTGATCGCCTCCACCCCCGGTTGATCATGAACATGGTGCAGGACCCCAAGGATGCGGACGTCGCCACGAAGATACGCCGGTCCTGCGAGATATACCTGGACCTCAAAATCGAACATCTGGGGGTTATATACCGGGATTCCGTACAGGATACCAGCCTTGCTTCCAGGATGCCCGTGACTATTTACAAGCCCCAGGCGGTCATTTCCCAGGCCATTTACCGCATTGCCGATAAGATCCTCCAGTCCGATGAGGACCACTTTACCCTAACCGATGAGGAGATTAACGAAACGTTCCGGGAAGCCGCCACGGAAGCGGAAATCGACTTTGAGAACAAGATGGAATATGTGGAAGAGCTGATGCATTCAGGCGCCTTGAGCCAGGGGGATCTGATAGAAACGGTGAAAACCCAGCAGATCGAAATCTCCAAGCTGAAAAAAGAAAACGGGTTCTTAAAGTATACCTTGACCAAGGCTATGCAGCAGGGCTTTAAGCCCTAATTAGCTCTTTCTGATATGCAGAGGTATTGAGCTTAGTTCCTTGTTATCAATGTACAACACAAAGTTGACCACCCCCGGGTTGGTGAAACGCAGGTTGGAAAAGGTGAACACCAAATGGGTTATGGCGCCGCCGCTTCCTTCCCCGGCAACGTTCACCTGGCCGGTTATGGGCTCGATATTCAGCTCTCCGTTCAGGTCCACGGTCTCGATCCGGAAGTTATGGGAGTTGAATTCCCACATATCAAAGCGGATCCGGATAACCACCGCCAACTGGGGGTGAACGCAGGGAAAATTCCGGGCGATTATGGTATCGAAGGTCCCTACGATGGTAAGTTTCCTTCCGTTTTCCTGGGCAAAATCACAGAACGTAAATATCTCGGTTTTCATTCCCTGAATGATGGGTTATATCCTTGATAAAATCAATATGCGCAGGTACTATGCTATTTATGGTCGATTTTGTTCATCTCCATGTCCATTCGGATTTTTCCCTGCAGGACGCCGCTGTTTCGGTAATGGCCCTGGCCGACCGGGCTGAAGAGTTGGGGATGAGGTACCTGGCCCTGACGGATCACGGTAATATGTTCGGGGCTATGGAATTCCTGAGGGCCTGCAAAGAAACTATCAAGGAAACCATCAATGAAAAGGGGGAGCACACACAGCACTACGTACCCCGGAAAAACCCCGTTCATCCCATAATCGGCTGCGAGGTCTATGTTTCCCCGAATTCCCGCCTTGAAAAGAATGGAGCCGAGAACGAAAACAACTACTACCATTTGATTCTCCTGGCCGCGGACCGGACGGGCTACATAAATTTGATGAAGCTCTGTTCCTTCGCCTATACCGAAGGCTTTTATTACCGGCCCCGGGTGGATGAGGAGCTTCTGGGGAGATACCACGAGGGGCTTATCGCCCTTTCGGCCTGTGTTTCCGGGGAGATTCCTAAGCTCATCCAGGCGGGGATGGTTGACAAGGCGGAACAGAAGGCCCTGCATTACCGGGAGCTTTTTGGGGAGGATAACTTTTTCCTGGAAATTCAGGATCACGGCATCCCCGCCGGGGTCCTCCGGAGCGCCCTGTCTCAAAAACAGATAAACGATGCCCTGGTTGCGATTTCCCGGCGTACCGGCATTCCTTTGGCGGCTACCAACGACGTCCATTATCTTACCCAGGCGGATGCGGCGGCCCATGACATACTCCTCTGCATCGGTACCGGAAAGCCCCGTACCGAGGAAAAGCGGAAGCGTTACTACGGGGATCAGTTCTACTTCAAGAGCGGCGATGAGATGGCAGCCCTGTTTTCCGAATATCCCGAGGCCATTGCCAATACGGTTCGCATTGCCGAGCGCTGTGTTACCGACGTTCCCCGGATTAACACCGAGGATCTGTCCCGGTATTTGCCGGCTTTTGAAATCCCCCCGGATTTTTCCGATGCCGACACGTACCTGCGGCATTTGACCGTGGAGGGTCTCGCGAAACGCTATCCCCAGGATGCCTTGTCGGAGGCGGTTCATGACCGGGCGGAGTATGAGCTGAGCGTTATCATCCAGATGGGCTTTACGGGCTATTTCCTCATTGTGGCGGATTTTATTAACTGGGCTAAGGAACACGGCATCGACGTGGGACCCGGCCGCGGCTCCGGCGCAGGATCCATCGTGGCCTACGCCTTGCGAATCACGGACATCGATCCCCTCAAGTACGGCCTTCTCTTTGAACGTTTTCTCAACCCTGAACGGATCTCCATGCCCGACTTTGACGTGGATTTCTGCAATGAACGCCGTCAAGAGGTGATCGACTACGTTACCGGCAAATATGGTAAAGAGCGGGTAGGGCAGATCATCACCTTCGGTACCCTGGGGGCCAAGCAGGTGATCAAGGATGTGGCCCGGACCCTCGAAATCAGTATCCCCGAATCGGAGTCGATCTCCAAACTTATACCCAAGGATCCCAAGATCACTCTGAAAAAAGCCTTTGAGGATGAACCTAAGCTGCGGGAGTTTGAGCAGAACCCCCGGTACACCGAGCTCTTCACCCTGGCCCGGAAGCTGGAAGGGCTCCACCGGCATGCCAGCCTCCACGCCGCCGGAGTGGTCATCGGCAAATCGGCGCTCCACGATTTTGTCCCCCTCTACCGGGACCCCAAACTTGGGGGTATCGCAACCCAATACGCCATGGGCTTTCTGGAAAGCTGCGGTCTGGTAAAGATGGATTTCCTGGGGCTTAAGACCCTGGACCTGATCAGGCACACCGGCGATCTGATCCGCTTACAGGGAGGGGCTAATGCGGATTTCAATATAACTACTATTGATGAGCACGACAGCGTTACCTACACCATTCTGGCGGAGGAAAAAAACGAGGGCATATTCCAGTTTGAAAGAAGCTGGTGGAAGGATATCCTGAAAAAAGCAAAACCCGCCAGTATTGAAGAACTGACCGCTTTGACCAGTCTGGGCCGTCCGGGCCCTATACAGTTCATCCCCCAATTCATCGAATCAAAATGGAATCCCAAAGCCATTAAATACCCCGATCCGTCTCTGGAAGAGGTGCTGAAGGAAACCTACGGGGTTATCGTTTACCAGGAACAGGTCATGCAGGTAGCGCGGATCATCGCCGGCTTTACCCTTGGACACGCAGATGAACTGCGCCGGGCCATGGGGAAAAAGGATATGGCGAAGATGGTCAAGGAGAGAGAGAAATTTATCAGCGGCGCCGTGGGGCGGGGTTACAAGCCGGAAGACGCGGACCGGATTTTCGATCTGCTCATTCCCTTCGCGGGTTACGGGTTCAACAAAAGCCACGCTGCAGCTTATTCGATTCTTTCCTACCGTACTGCCTGGCTCAAGGCGAATTTTCCCGCGGAATTTATGGCCGCCAACCTCACCAATGAAATTGGCGCCGCGGATAAGGACAAACTTCCCGAATACATCGAGGTTACCCGGAAAATGGGGATTCCCATTGATCCCCCGGATATCAACCGTTCGGACAAGTTCTTCACCGTGGTGGAGGGCCGCATTGTCTACGGTTTTCTGGGGATCAAGGGCCTGGGGGATGCGTCGGCGGAGGAGATTATCAACTGCCGCAGGGACGGACCTTACAAGAGTTTTACTGATTTTCTTGACCGGGTGAGCATCAAAACTGTGGGCAAAAAGGTGGTGGAGATCCTCGCCAAGACCGGGGCCTTCGACGCTTTCGGCCAGACCAGGCAGACCTTGATATTAAATCTGGATGCTGCGGTAGACTATGCCCAGAATAAGAAGGCGGACAAGGAACTGGGACAAGCCAGCCTCTTTGAGGATACGGATGAGCAGGTAAATCCGGATTATCAATTTACGATCCATGGCGAAATGGACCGCACGGAAAAGCTCAATATCGAAAAAGAGCTTATCGGTTTTTATTTTTCCGGCCATCCCATGGATGATTGCAAGGAAGCCTGGGAACAATTTGTAAAGCTGGACCTTTCCGGTACGGATAATGCCCCGGAAGGGGATTATACCCTCATAGGTATACTGAAAACCCTGAAGCTCTATACGAATAAAAGCGGGAAAGCCATGGCCTTTGCTTCCCTTTCGGATTACCGGGGGGAAATAGATTTAGTGTTTTTTGAAAAAATCTGGGAAAGCTGCCGGAACAGGGTTACTGTGGGAGATAAAATCGCGCTTAAGGGCCGGCTGGATAAACAGCGCGGCAGCCCAGGTATACGGGTGGATTCGATCCTGGATTCGGATCGGGTTAAAATAAAAGAGGCCCTTTTTGAATACTGTTCTTCCGCGGAAAACTCCAGAGAAACCGGCTTCACCGGAAGCAGCGCTTCCGGCGGAAGCGCTGATCTGGGCCCGGAAAATTTCGCGGAAGATTTGAACCCCCTGGATAATTATAAAGAAGCCTGGGAACAATTTGTTACGCTGGATCTCTCAAAACCGGAGGCGGCTCCCGAAGGGGATTATACTCTGATAGGGATGCTGACGCGCCTCAAGTCCATAACGACCAAAAAGGACAATAAGCCCATGGCCTTTGGTTCTCTTGCGGATTATAGGGGCGAAATAGACCTGGTCTTTTTCCCAAATGCCTGGGAATACAACCGGGACAATGTCGAAGAAAAACGCTGCATTGCGGTTAAGGGAAAACTGGACAAAGGCCGGGGAAAATTGAGCTTCCAGGTAAGGCAGGTGCTTGAAATAGGAAAGCTCCGGCGAAAGGCGGCTAAAGCAGGGACTGAAACAACAGCGGTCCGGGACGGAGCAGAAGCGTCCCCTCCAGAGCCTTCCTGCCGGGAAGTGCATATACGGCTGAATAATGCCGCCGCGGAACGGGAGGAGAACCTCTTTCCCCTGCGGGATTTTCTGTACGGAGCCGCGGGGTCATGTCCGGTTTTTATCCATGTCCCTATTTTGGATGATGAGACGGTGATCCGTACCGCCGCACAAATCAGTATATCTGCGGATGCTTCCTGTATTGAAGCCCTTACCTCTTGTACCGGAGTTGCCGAAGTATGGCGGGAATAATGAATGTACTGGGGGGGATCACCAGTCTCTATATGATCCTCATCTTTATTCGTATCATGCTTACCTGGTTTACCGGGGCAAGTTACGGCAGGGCTTACTATCTTCTAAGTGGTGTCACCGACCCTTACCTTAACTGGTTCCGCCGTTTTTCCTTCCTCCGGGTGGCCAATCTGGATCTAAGCCCCATCGCTGCGTTAGCGATACTGTCGGTAGTGAACAATGTTTTTCTTACTCTGGGCCGTTACGGCAGAATTACCCTGGGCATTATCCTTTCCATGCTCTGCTCCGTCCTCTGGTCCACGGCTTCCTTTATCCTGAGTTTCTTTATCATCGTCCTGGTACTGCGGCTTATTGCCTACCTCGCCAACCGGGATGTGTACCACGGGTTTTGGCGTATTATCGACATGGTCTCTCAGCCAATCCTATACCGTCTTAACCGCCTGCTCTTCGGAAGACGCCTGGTCCGGTACATGACGGGCATCCTCAGTTCCATTGGGGTTCTGCTGATCTTCCGGGTCGGTTTGGATTTTCTGGTCCGGATGGTCCTGGATTTTTTGGTCCGGCTCTCCTTCTAATGTTTTTGCGGGAGCTCACCGTTCCAACGGATCACATAAAGGGCGCTGGTCCCGCTTCAGTTAAAGCCCTAGCCAGGGCCGGTATAAACAGTGTTGCAGCGCTTCTCTGTTATTATCCCCGGGACTGGGAAGACCGGAGCCGCCCGGTACTTCTGGCAGATTATTCCCGATACCCTGCGGTATGTACGGTAGTCCGGGTTACCGCCCACGATTGGTTCGGTTTTGGTCCTATGAAAACCCTCAAGGTCCATATAGAAGATGAAAGCGGCAAAGCGGTTCTGGTATGTTTCA
This sequence comes from Treponema sp., assembly GCA_031283725.1. GTDB lineage: Bacteria > Spirochaetota > Spirochaetia > Treponematales > Breznakiellaceae > Termitinema. The sequence goes on from JAITBG010000017.1 coordinate 7,937, forward strand.
ACCGGCCCTTCCTGGAAAAACAGCTGACAGTGGGTATGCAGTACCGGCTTTGGGGCCGGTTTTACTACAAGTACGGAGAGCTCCAGTCATCCGCTTTTGAGTTCGAGCCTGCGGAGGGCGCCGCTAAGGGTTTCGGCCGTGTATTGCCGGTGTATCCTCTCACCGCGGGCATTAACCAGGGTCTGTTCCGCCGGCTCATTCACCAGGCCCTGAACCAATACGCCAACCCTCTGGAGGATGAACTTCCGCCGGCTATCATCCAACGGGATGGGCTCCTCCCTAAAAGCGAAGCTATCCGCTCTTACCACTTTCCCGAATCCATGGAGCATCTGGACAAAGCCCGGAAAACCCTGATTTACGAGGAGCTTTTTTACCTTGAGGTGATCATAGGCCGAAGGGCTTTGGAACGGCGCACTATCACTGCCGCGAAAACCTCAACCGTCCCCAATGCCAAACTCTCTCTTTTGCAGGAACGGCTTTTGGAACGGCTTCCATTCAATTTGACTGCGGGACAAAGCGCGGCGATTGGGGAAATTAACCGGGACATGGCCGGACCCTATCCCATGGCGCGGTTGCTCCAGGGGGATGTGGGTTCAGGGAAGACCCTGGTAGCGTTTCTGGCGGCGCTTCGGGCGGTGGAGGCGCCTTCTTTGGAAGACATATCTTCCGGAGAAGCCGAGCCTGCCAAGGAAAAGCTTCGAGGACAGGCTGCGATCATGGCCCCCACAGAATTACTGGCAAGGCAGCATGCGGAGAACGCCGCCCGGCTTTTGGAACCGTTGGGCATCAGGCCTGCTTTTTTGACGGGAAACCTTAAAGCCGCCGGGCGGTCCCATCTGTTAAAAGCCCTGGCTGCCGGGGATGTTGATATCGTTGTAGGAACCCACGCCCTCTTTTCCCGGGATGTGTTTTACCGGAATCTCACGCTGGTGGTGGTGGATGAACAGCATCGTTTTGGGGTAACCCAGCGGCAGGCCATTATGGCCAAGGGGGATCTTCCGGACCTCTTGATGATGAGCGCCACCCCCATACCTCGGACACTGGCATTTACCATCTTTGGGGATATGGATGTGTCGGTAATCCCCGATCTGCCCCCGGGACGGAAAACCGTAAGGACCCATCTAGCAAAGGAATCCAATGAAGCCAAGGTTTACGACTTTGTTCGTAAAGAGCTGGCCACGGGGCATCAGGCCTATTTCGTCTATCCCCTAATCGAAGCGGATATAAATAGGGATCTCAAGGATGCTCAATCCATGGCGGACCGGCTGGGACGACAGGTTTTTAAGGGGATACGGGTTGCCCTGGTCCATTCAAAGCTCGACGAGGAAGAAAAACGGCGGACCATGGAGGCCTTTAGGCTGGGTGAAATCCGGGTTCTGGTAGCCACCAGCGTGGTGGAGGTGGGTGTGGACGTGCCCAACGCCACCTGTATGGTTATAGAACACGCCGAACGTTTTGGCCTGTCCGCCCTGCACCAACTTCGTGGCAGAGTTGGGCGGGGGAAAACCCAGTCCTACTGTTTCCTGGTATTCTCGGAACACGACGGTGGGGATGCCCTTACGGATGACGGCAAGACCCGGCTCAAGGTGATGCTGGAAAACTCAGACGGCTTCATCATTGCCGAGGAGGACCTTAAACTGCGAGGCCCCGGTCAGATTGCCGGAATTGAACAGTCGGGGTACCTGTCCCTGGGTATAGCTGATCCTATTCAGAATGCCGGGGAACTTGCCCGGGCCCGCTCCGACGCATTTGCCATACTGGAAGAAGATCCGGGACTACTCTTTCCGGAACACCGCCGTATAGCCGCGGTGCTGGAACGGGCGCCTCCCTTTTCACAAATAGCTCTTTAGGGCCAAAATGACCCATAATTCAGTGAGATTTGAGAAAATGGGTCATTTTGAGGCTACTCCTGCGCCTGATATGTTTTCAGACATAAGGACCCGGTTTTATCGATCGATTTCGGCATATTCCGGGTTCCGTTAAATTACCATAATTCATTATAATACAACGAATTACAAAACATTTCCATTCCAGGTTAAATTTTACTAATAATCGATAAAATTGGCACGATTTTTGCATGGAATATAAATAGTACTATTAAGAGGAGGCCTTAATGGCGATAGCGAAGATGAAAAAGAGAACCTATAATCCCAAAAATATCCAGAAGAATTCTTCACGGATGCAAGTATCCGATGAAAATATTTTGTCTATGTATTTGAAGGAAATCAACAGGATTCCGCTTCTGACCAGGGAAGAAGAGGACGTTGCGGCCAGGGAAGCGGCCCAGGGAAGCCGGGCGGCCCAGCATAAACTGGTCAACGCCAATCTCCGTTTCGTGGTCAATGTTGCCAAAAAGTACCAAGGCCAGGGGCTCCCCCTTTCGGATCTTATCAGCGAAGGGAATATCGGGCTTATGAACGCCATTGAGCGTTACGATGTCGATAAGGGGTACCATTTTATCTCTTATGCGGTCTGGTGGATACGTCAGGCCATTCTCAAGGCGATTTGCGAAAAGTCCCGGATGATCCGGCTGCCCCTGAACCGAGCGAACGAACTGGTACAGATAGAAAAGGCCAAGAAATGTGTTCAGAACAGTGGAAGCGGGGAATCGGAGATCAACGAAATAGCCAGGCTTCTGGCTATGGAACCGGAGCACGTGGTAGACATTATCAATATTTCCCGGGACCTAGTTTCCCTAGAGAACCCCGTGTATGATGAGAAGGACTCCACCACCTTGGGTGATTTTATCGAGGATGAAAATTACGCCTCTCCGGAGAAATACGCTACCAATGCGGCCCTTCACGACGATATTGAAATGGTGTTGGATACCCTTAATCCCAAAGAAGCGGATATCATCCGTTACCGGTTTGGGCTTGGTGAAAAAGCCCCTATGTCCTTAAAAGAAATCGGGGATCACTTCAACTTGACCAAGGAACGGATACGGCAGATTGAAAAGAAAGCCCTTAGGCGCTTACAGCATCCTTCCCGTATGCGCGTTCTTGAAAGTTATGTAGCCTAGATTATCATAGCTTCTATGGCAAAAGAGAAAACCTTTGTCCCCAGGGCCGTTATATTCGATATGGACGGCTTGATGCTAGACACCGAGCGCCCCGCTTTATCCTCATGGATAAAGGCGGCGGGAATGTTGGGCTGGGAGTTACCCGAAGCGGTAATGCTCCAGACTATCGGCAGGGATGAGGAGTCTTGCAGACAAATTGTGGTTGATTATTGCGGTCCCGGGTTTCCCTATGGGAAAGTCTGGGACGTGATGCAGAAACTTACTGTTGAGCAGGCCGATGCGGAGGGCCTTTCCCACCGCCCCGGGCTCCTGGTCCTGTTGGATCACCTGTCCCGGCTGAGGCTTCCTCTGGGAGTTGCAACTTCCACCGTCGGGGAAATTGCCCGGTGGAAACTCGAAAAAGCGGGGATTCTGGAACGATTTTCCGTACTGGTCTGCGGTGACGAGGTAAAGCGGGGGAAACCTGCGCCCGACATCTTCCTGCTGGCTGCGGAACGGTTAGGCCAGACCCCTCAGAATTGCATCGGTTTTGAAGATTCCCCTGCGGGACTTGCTGCCCTCCACGCTGCGGGTATTCCCTCAGTTTTTGTTAAAGACCTTGTAGAACCTCCTAAGGAGATACTCTGCCGGGTATGGCGGCGCTACGGCGATCTTTCCGAAACTGTTGAACTCTTCGGTTCTTAGGATTCTTCCCTTAACCAAACTTCCCTAAAGCCCGCACGGTAAAGCCGTTCGCCCAGTGCCTGCACTTCGTATCCCCGTATCCAGGGTATCAGTACCCGAGTGAGTCCTCCCCCTACCTCAAACACGGGACTGAACCCGGCGTTTAACAGGCGGTTAAAGACTTCCTGGGCGTTAAGACGGGTCTTAAACGCCCCAATTTGGACCCGGTATAAGGTATTATCCCCGAGGCCCGGCAGTTGGGGAATCACGTTGACCGAGGGCCCACGTTGAACCGGGGGCTGAACAGCCTTTGGCGGCGGTACGGCACGGGGCGGCGATGCCGGGATTTGCGCCGGACCGGTAGTTTTCGGTTTTTCTATACCCGATATCCAGGGCTGGGCCAGTTCCGGCAGCAGGGGATCATTCGGTTGTACCGGCCACGGCGTAAAAGGGCCGGTTTCCCAGGGTGGAACAATAGGCTCAATCTCCGAGGTAGGTATAGGTCCCGGGGGCGGCGGAGGTACGGTATAGGGAACCGGCGTGGTGGCGGCAACAGCGGGAACCGGAGAGACAACCGGGGCCGGAGGGGCTGCGCCGGGAGCCGGAGCGGATGCGGCGGCAGGAACCGGAGAGACGGCCGGGGCCGGAGTAGGCTCAGAGGAAGCCGGAACAGGGGCCGGCGTTTCGGGTTCGGCGCGCCTAAGCTCCGCTTCGATGGTAACCTGGGCTGTTTCGTCAAACATAACTATGGCAGCGGCCGCGCCGGCGGAAAGATCTATGATACGGGAACTTGTCTGGGGTATACGTTCCGTGATAGTAACCGTAACCTGAGTTCCGCTTTCAAGGTTGGTTACGGTTACCTTTTGGCCTATAGGCAAGATAGAATGACCAGCCGCGAGATCATCCGAATCCATTTCATGGGTTGCCGTTCCGGTCTGAACAAAATTCAGTGGATCAGATTGGGCAACACAAACCGCAGTAAGAATTACGCTTAACAGCGACGTTATGAAGATCCGTTTTATCATTTTGAATCACCTTGCATATTTTTCACTTTCACGCATCTGAGCTGACGCTTAACTTTATTATCCTCCATGGGACGAAATTAAACAAGTTGTCTGCGCCTGGAAGAAACAAAGCGGGAAAAATCGTTGATGTTTTTAACCACCATCTTGTCGTCGGAAAGCTCCATCCGCCGCTGGGCAACAAAATGGGTGATAATTTCCCGGGCTTCAGCAACGCTCATGGCCGCCCAATGGGCAATATCCTCCACCGTGGTCCGAAATTCCCGGCGATCCGTTTCCCGGTCTACGTCACTCTGGTTTTCATCCAGCATGAGAAATACATCGGCGATGCGCGCCTGGGGTTCCTCCAGGGTAAGGATCATGAACTTGCGTTTTGAGTCGTAGAGACGCTTGGCAAAGGTCTTCAACAGCTTCAGGGCAATCTGGGGATTTCCGGATATGAGGATGTCAAAATTCGTCCGGTTGAATTCCAGGACCTGTACCGTATCCAGAGCAATGGCGGTGGCGGACCGGGGGGAATTTTCCAAAATCGCCATTTCCCCGAACATTTCCGAAGGTTGGAGTATATCCAGGGTTTTTTCCACATCTCCAATAACCTTAACCAATTCCACCCGGCCTTCCTGGATCAGGTAAAAGGTATCCCCAGGCTCAAATTCGGAGAAAATTATTTCCCCGAGCTGAAAGGTCCGGGCGAAGCGGCCAAACATTGAAAGATCGGGGATGAGTGTGGCCATTCTAAGCTCTCCCCAAGGCGGCCAGGGCCTTTTTTACTTTTATATTAATCGGATTATCCCCATCGAGAATCATAGAGAGGATTTTTTTGTAAAAGACTTCCGCCATATCCTTCTTCCCCCGGTTTTCATGTGACTGGGCCATTAAAAAAAGCGCGTCCGGCAGGTTAGGATGCTTTGGATAGGTTGTGAGCATGCGGGTAAAATGCTGAATACATTCGTCAAATTTATTCAGCATGAAGAGACAGCGACCGATTTCAAAACTGCTTTTCGCTGTGTACCCGGGGTCCTCCGCATTGTCGAGGATTGTTTTCAGGATCGTAAATGCCTGCTGGAATTTTCCCTGGGAGATAAAACTCACCGCATCGTAGTAGGCCTTTGCCGTAGCGGACTCATCCCTTCCGGCATCCTCCTGGCCGATGGAGGATTTTTGTTTAATCACCGGAACCGCCGTGGGACCTGTCGTCGCAGCTTCGCTAGACATGATCTGCAGGTTTATGGCCGCCTGGGCGGCGTTCTTTCCCGAAGGATAATAGGTGAGGTAACGGCCGAATATGTACTGAGCTTGGGGGAAACGGTTATTTTTGAGGTAATACGCTCCCACATTGAAGAGCCCTTGTTCGGGATTTTCCGGATCATACCCCTCTTTTTCCATGATATTTGCGGTTTGCCGGTGAACCCGGCGTAATTCATTGGAAAAAACCTTCAGCATCTTCATGATGATCCGAATATTTGAGCTGGCAAGCTGTTCAAATTCGGGGACTGAAAAGATCATAATGGTGGTTTCCCGGGAAACAACGATGGCGTTCTCTTCTTCAGGATACCGGCCCAGGGCGGCCTTTACCCCGAAAAATTCCCCAGGCCACACCGAATCGGAGAGACTTTCCCCGGTTTCAATATCCTGATAGGACAGCGTTACTTTTCCGTTCTGGAGGAGGTATATTTTTTCTCCGGCGTTTTCTCCCCTAAAATAAATAACCGCGCCGTCCCGGTACTGAACTTTTTTCGGCATCCCTGTCCTTTCTTACGGATATTTGGGCGGTACATCTTCCATCCCTTATATGAGTGTCGGCGGTTTTCCCTTTTTTACTGACATCAACTATCCCCGAACCGCCTTTTATATCCACATAATCTCATTTTATGAGCACCGGCGGGAACAGTCAACTGTCCTTTCTCGTCCCCCCCTATGGACCCCTGGCTGGGTTTTCGGGAACGCACGGGAATGGGGTATGGGGTCCTGGCAGGGAAACACGCCCAGGGACCCCCCGGGGAGACTGTGTCAAAACTCTGTTTTCCACGTCTTTAAGGGGTTGCGATTATTACAGAAACAGGCATGGTTCTCCAGTGATCCGCCGTCTGCGGGGAACTACCCGGCCAGATATGCCGGCAGGTTTTTGTAGCCCAGTATATTGATTACCCGCTTTATGTTGTAGGCAAGCAAGGTCAGGGAAAATTCCCCCGCTACATTTCGTAGTCCCCGGGTTAAACAATGCCCTGCCTCCATCTCCCCGTTTTATCGTGCCAAATGGATGTTCAACGATGCTCTTCCTCTGCTTGATTGGCGAAGCCAATATGGTTTAATACCCCGGAGCTTGCTCCGGCTGAAATTGGCAATATAATAATGAAGGGATGAGTAAACTTATACGGAAGGAACATAACGCAAGTATAATCATGTACCACATAGTATGTCCTGCAAAGT
>JAITBG010000071.1 GCA_031283725.1 Treponema sp.
GTATGTGACGGTGATACTCGATTTATGGGATCGCAGCGTGATAGGATGGGCATTTTCGGAAGACATGGAAGCCGGTCATGTGTGCGATGCGCTTATGATGGCCTGTACGAACCGCAAGCCGAAGAGCGGTCTCCTCTTTCATTCGGACCGGGGAGTACAGTATTGTAGTAAAGAATTTCGAGACGCGCTGGCGGCGTGGTGTCCGCAAGTCAGACAGAGTATGAGCCGGAAAGGGAACTGTTGGGACAATGCCTGTGCGGAGAGTTTTTTTAAGACGTTAAAAGCGGAAGCGGATAAGGTGGAAGGGAGACACCCAAAAGAGGAGGTGAGGGTAGAGATATTTGAGTATATAGAACCGTATTATAATAAGCGCCGTAGACATTCGGCGCTCGGCTATGCTATACCGATAGCATTAACACATTACAGCACCGCTTAACCTACTGTCCATCATATCGGGGGAAGTCCAGAACTGACCTGCCCCGTAGGTCTGGTCCTGCTATGAGGTCTGTCCTGCCCCGTAGGTCTGACCTATGCCATGAGGTCTGGGCCGCAGATACGTTCAGGTCCTGCTATGAGGTCTGTCCTGCCCCGTAGGTCTGACCTATGCCATGAGGTCTGGGCCGCAGATACGTTCAAAAGGCGGGAGTACTTAAAAAATGCCGCGGCTTCCTGCACGGTCATTCCACACTCTGCGCGCCTGAATGTCGTTCCATGCGTTCCATCCGGTATCGCTCCCCGTTGCCCGCGGATGGTCCGTGCGTGTTCCGCCGCCTGCTCTAGGGAAGCACGGATGTATTCATAAAGAGGGGGGGGGCTATTTCCATACATCATGCGGCATACGGCAGCCCGCCTGTCGCGCCCCATACGCACTAACTTATATTTGACAAACCACCGGTTTAATGATATACTGTAAAAAACACCGGAGGTTTGTAGTATGCCATCAATAGATCAGTTACCGCCGCTGCCCGGAAAGGATTACGAGCGGAAATGTATCGAACTCGGAATTATACGGTGTGTGCGAGAAATCAAAACGCCTGCCGATTTAATGATGCTCCGTTTGCTTCATCCGCTCAACGGAGTGTCGCTTGTCGTGGTCGGCACGGTCGCTTTCGCCCTGAAAATAGGGAATTTTAGTGACGCGTGTTTATGAAAAAGTTCGCCGAATGCGGTGAACGGTTCAAACAAATAAGCGCGGACTTGTTGCTCGGTGGGTTAATTTCATATTCGAAATCGGCTTATGTAGAATGCCGCCGTGTGATCGCGATAGACGCGCCGGATGTGGTAGAAAAGGGGCGGAGCGGCGAAACCGCCTTCCGGTGGTTTGGTCGTTGCTGATCGGGCGTACGGGACCTTGAAGGGCATAAACCACCGCCTGAACTGCGGTGCGGATTATATACTGCGCCTGCGTACGGACTGTTTCGCCGTTTACGATGAAAACGGAAATACGTTTGATATTGCCGGCGGGTTTGCGGATCTGAAAAGCGGGGAAAGTTCCGAAGCCGCAGTTTTTGCCGTACTCCCTGATAAAACACGAATTCCGGTGAGGATTTGTGTTAAGCGCAAGGACAAAGAAGCGTGTGAGAAATTTCGGAAAAGGCTGGACCGCCGGGCGTCCCGCAAAGGCAACAACCTGCGGGAAAAGACCGTGTTATTCAATGAATTCATCATGGTCGTAACATCGTTTGCGAATTCGGTTGCCGCTGATGAAGTCCTTGAAACATACCGCTGGCAGGTTGAGATACATTTCAAGAGACTGAAATCTATCCCCGGCCTCGGTGATTTGCCGAAGAAAAATCCGGCTGCTTCGGAGGCGTGGCTGAACGGCAAGATAATGGTTGCTTTGTTAATCGAAGCCTTCATCGTGAAGGCTTCTTTTTCCCCCCGGTAATCAGATCGAATACCAGCCACAGTATATGGAGTGAAGCGGTATCGTAATGTTTCATGTCTTCCGCATGATTGGCATAACGAATAACCCGCTTCATATTACCGTTCCTTATAAAAATTTTGCATAACGAAAAAAGCGAGTTTTTTCGTCTTCCGGTCCGCGTCTATTAGTCCTTTCCGGTTGTACCCTTCCTGGTAACGGTTGAAGCGCCGGGGACAGCGGAAATCGTAGAGTATCCAGGGGCTTATGCCCGCGATAAAAGGAAATTTTTTAAAGGTCGCCACCTGTTTTATATACAGCGCTTCCTGAAAATCCTCGGAAAAAAGATCATTGACGCTGGCCCGTTGCCCGCTTCGCGCCCCGCCTCCAAACTCCGTGACGAGTACGGGTTTACCGGCACTGGTGTTGGAGAGAATGCGGAACAGCTTGTCAAAATCAGGATCATACCAGCCATAGTATTCGTTGACCCCGGTAATATCGAGAAATTCCGAGAGCCGGTCCTCAATTTTAAGTTTTTCATGGTTGACAAGGCAGGCCGCGGATACGAGCCGGGTTTCATCCAGAGCTTTGGCTTTTTTCGCCAAGCCAGACATAAAATCAAGCCGTTCCTCCGTATCGGCGTTTTCATTCCCCACAGACCAGATGATAACGCTGGCGCGGTTCCGGTCCCGCAGGATAAGCTCGGCAAGCTGGTTTTCCGCGTCCCGGCGGGTGTTTTTATTCTCAAAGGCTATGGCCCAATAAACCGGAATCTCTTCCCAAAGGAGCGCCCCCTCCTCGTCGGCAATCCGGGCAAAACGCCGGTCGTGGGGGTCATGGGCCAGACGCAGGTAATTGCCGTTCATTTCCTTCAGGTCCCGGATTGCCGCCCTGATAGTTTCCGTATTGGTGGTTTTTCCCAAAAGATAATGATCTTCATGAACGGCAATCCCTTTGAGAAAAATACTCCTGCCGTTAAGGAGAATCTCCTGCCCTCTTGTCTTTATCTCCCGGAAACCGACGCGGTCATTAACCCGATCTCCGTCCTCCGGGCCGGCCCTCTCGGGGAAAAACCGGAAAGAAACGTCGTAGAGCTTCGGATTTTCAGGACTCCAGAGGGAAAGGGTTTGAGAATCCACGGTAAAAACACCGGAGCCCCTGCCCTGTTCCAGGCTTATTTCCCCTTCGATGCCAAGTTCAGGAATGTCGAGGATCACTTTTCCCTCGCCGCCTGAAACGTCAACATCGGCTTTGATTTTTGAAAAAGTTCCGTCCGGAACGAGCCGTACAAACCAGTCCTTGATATAAACAGCGGGCGCGCGGACCAGGTAAACATCCCGGTAAAGGCCGCCGTAGTTAAACCAGTCCGTGTTATCCATGGGGACCCGCAGGGGACTGCGGCGGGCGTCCACCACGACGATAAGGCGGTTTTCCCGCTCCGTTGTTACGGTACCGCTTATATCCACCGTAAAAGGCGTGGAGCCGCCGTCGTGGGTTCCGATAAACACGCCGTTGAGGAATACCGAGGTTTCGTAGGAGGCGCCTTCAAAACAGAGAAAGAGCCGTTCCCCGGTCTTTTGGGGAACGTAGCGAAAGGTCCGCATATAAATACCGGAACCCTCATACCAGTAAAGCTCCGGGGCCTGCATATTCCAGGTTCCCGGGACAGTAACCCGTTCCCAGGCGTCAAAATCCCAATCTACGGGCTGTTCCACACCCCGGTCACTCAGCCGTATTTCCTTAAACCAGTGGGCCCGGCGGCAGGTGTCGTAGGGGTCAACGCAAAAATGCCACTTGCCGTTGAGAGACTCAAGGTTCCGCCCGTCAATGTTCAGTAAGCCGGTATGCTCCAAAAGAACCTCGCGGTATTCTCCCATATATGCGGTGTTGTGAATATCCGCGACATAATTTTCTGACTTTTCGTCCGCCATACATCTCTCCTGTTATCCTTTGAGTCCCGTACTGGCCACGCCCTGTACAAAATACCGCTGTAACGAAAGAAAAATAACCAGCACCGGAATCAGGGCCACCACGCTGGCCGCCATGATGAGGCCGTATTCACTTGAGTATTGGGAAATAAACATCCGCAAGCCTATCTGTATGGTTTTCAGTTCCGTCCGGGTAAGGTAAATCATCGGACCCAAAAAGTCATTCCAGGTGTTGACAAAGGTGATGATCGTCAGGGTCGAGATCGCGGGCTTCGACAGGGGCAGCATTATCCGCAGCCATATCCCGTATTCGGAAAGGCCGTCTATCCAGGCCGCCTCCCGCAGTTCGTCGGGGATGCTTTCGTAAAATTGCTTCATCATAAAAACCCCAAAGGCGGAGAATGCCTGGAGGCAGATGATGGCCAGGTGGGTGTTGTTCAACCCCATGGCCCGCATCAGTATAAACTGGGGAACCATGTAGGCCTGCCAGGGAACGGCAATGGTGGCGATATATCCCAGAAAAAGGCCCCGGCGGCCGGGGAAGCGGAGTTTCGCGAAAGCGTAGGCGGCAAAGCTGGAGCTTAATAACTGTAACACAGTAACGATCACCGAAAGTTTTACCGTATTCAGAATAAATGTTCCCAGGGGGATTTTTGTCCATATGTCAGAATAGTTTTTCCACCGGGGGCTTTCGGGGATCCATTTCATGGGAAAGGTAAACACATCCTTGTTCAATTTTAAGGATGACGACAGCATCCATACAAAGGGAACCAGCATGGTAAAGGCCATGACGATAAGGAAAATATATATACCGAGGTGGTACCAGTACCGTTTTTGACCACCCCCGGCAGGGATACGGTTGCTGCCGATTTTTTGTGCCATAATAATCCGCCTACTTTCCAAACCGTTTTTCGCCCCGGAACTGAACCAGGGTGATCCCCAAAACCAGGGCGAAAAGAACCATGGCGATGGCGCTGGCATAACCGTATTCCAGGGAACGGAAGGCGGTGTTGTATATCTGGTAAACCAGCACCCGGGTGGTATTGGTAAGCTGGTTATCCCCCCCGGCAAAGAGGTTGATGAAAATATCGTACACCTTAAAGGAAGTGATAATCAGCATCATCATAATAAAAAACGTGGTGGGGGCAAGCTGGGGAATGGTTACATGGAGAAAGCGCTGCCAGCCGTTGGCCCCGTCCAGGTTTGCGGCTTCATAGAGTTCCTGGTTTACCCCCTGAAGGCCCGCCAGGTATATCACCATGTAATAGCCCATGTTTTTCCACACGCTGAAAAAGATAACCATGGGGAGCGCCCAATGCCGGTCCGCGGCCCAGCCGGGGAGCTTTTCAATGGGAATTCCCGTGAGGGCGTTCAGAAGGTTGTTGACCGGCCCCCGGGTGGGGCTGAAAATGAAATTCCACACCGCCGCCACCGCCACCAGGGACGCCACATAGGGAAAAAAAGAAACGGTTCTGAAAAAATTCCGCCCCCGCATTTTTTGGTTAAGCAGGACGGCAAAAAAAAGGGAACAGGCAAGGGTCAACGGCACGACGCCGCCGGTGTAGAGGAGCGTATTCCACAGGGCCCGTAAAAAAATGGGGTCATTAAAGAGGCGGATAAAATTTTCCCACCCCGCAAATTCAATGGGGTTTGCCCCGTCCCATTTCAAAAAAGACAGAACCAGGGCAAACACCAGCGGCACCAGGGTGAACACCATAAATCCGAGGAAATTCGGGGCGATAAAACTGTAAGCGATCAAGGCCTCTTTGGTTTTTTTAGTCATACCGCCCTGCTCTTTCCTTCCCTGCCTACTTTCCCAGGATTGGTTTCACCCGGTCGTTCATTTCCTTAATGCCCTGGGCAATGGTGCTGTTGCCGGTCATAATGGCGTCGTGGGTTTCATTCAGGACAATCTCGATGTCCGCGCTTTTTTCATGCAGGGGCATTTCAAGATAGGTTTTGTACACTTGAAGCGCTTCTTTGCTGCCCGGGTCGCCGGGGAAACCGGGGATGGAAGCGATGGCGTTGATCACTTCCTGGTTCATAATCGCCGGGATGGTTCCCAGTTTGGCAAGGATAGCGGCCCCTTCCGGGCCGGAAACAAACCGCATAAAGTCCAGGGCCGCGTCCTTTTTAGCGGAATTCCGGTTTACCGCGATGGAGGTGATGGTTCCCAGAGTCGTCCCCGCCGGAACCCCCGTGGGATGGGGGTATTTTGCCAGGCCCCAGTTTTTGGAAAGGGATTCTCCGGTTTTTACCTTGTCGATCTGGGTGGCGATAAACCAAGTGCCCATATTCATCATGGCGATCTGATTGTTGAAGAAGGCCCCGGAATAATGGGTGCCCGAAGTTTTAAGGGCGGCGTAGCTCTGGACAATACCGTCGTTCTGCTCTTTAATAACCCGTTCGTAATAGGGGGTAAGGAAATCATAGGTGCCGTCCACGATGGTGTTCTTCCCGTCCAGGATGCCGAAGAGCTGTACTGCGCTCCGCCAGGTGTGGTAATGAGCCCCGTAGGTTTTGTTTGCCCCGCTTCCCGAGGTAACTTTTCTTGCCAAGGCGTCGTATTCATCCAGGGTTATATCGTTTGAAGGATAGGGAACCCCGGCGGCGTCAAAGAGGTCCTTGTTGTAAAAAATAAGCCAGAAGTCGCTACGGAAAGGCAGGGCGTAAACTTCGCCGTTCACCGCGATTTGTTCGGTGGTGCCTCCGTACAGGGAGGTGTCAATGCCCTTGGCTTTAATGTAGCTGCTCAGGGGCTCCAGGCGGTTCTGCCGCACCAGATTTGCGTAACCGGGGATGTCCTTGACGCAGACCACATCGAGGTCCGCTCCCCCGGAAAGCTGGGTGCCCAGGACCGTCATATAGTCGGCGCTGCCGAGGTCCACGGTCTCAATTTTTACCTGGGGATTCTTTGCCTGATACGCGTCGATCAGGGGCTTGTAGTAAACTGTGAGGTCATAATCCCATATCGCCCATTTGATGGTGGTAGGCCCACTTCCTCCTCCTCCGCTTTCTTGTTTACCCCCCGCGGCAAAAATCGAAGCCGCAAGTCCCAAAACCAGTACAAAAACAAACAATCTTTTCATTTTTTCCTCCTGGAAAATAAGTTTAAATCAGTATGACCCCCACTTGAAGAAATTGAAAAGTTACCAAAGTACTTTGTTTTGTTTTTTTATTATAGTACCACGGTACTATAAAACAGCACCGTCAGCGCTTGTTTGCCAGTTTGATTATTTCAAACCGGTTTTTTACTCCCAGTTTTGAATAAATGGTACTGACCTGGTTTTTTACCGTTTGCAGGGCGAGGTTCAATTTTTCCGCGATTTCTTCATTTTCATAACCCGTTGTAATGAAGGTAAAAATTTCCCGTTCCCGGTTGGTTAAGGTTTTTAACCAGGGCAGTGATTCCGCTATATCCGGTAAATCAGGATCATGGTTCACGGTTTCCTTGCCGTTGTATTTTTGCCGTACCATTTTTCGCGCGATTTCCGGGGATATTTGTATGACGTTGTTTTTTAACGCCCTGATGGCGGTGATAAGTTCCGTCGGGGATATGGCCTTTAAAAGATAGCCCGACGCTCCCGCCAGAATAGCGGTCCGTACATACTCATCCTCATCATAGGTGGAAAGCATGATTATTTTGATCTCAGGATGTTTATTTTTTATGATCCCCACCGCCTCGATGCCGCCCATCTCCGGCATGAGTACATCCATAAGGATTATATCGGGATGTTCTTTTTCGGTAATGGCAACCGCTTCTTTGCCGTTTGAGGCGGTACCAATCACCGTCATATCTTCCGCGTAATTGGACAGAAAGGTGTTGAGGCTTTCGGTAATCAATGTCTGATCATCGGCAAGCAGTATTTTAATCGTTGGTTCCATAAATCAAAGGCTCCTTATAAACCGTTAGCGGTAGTTATATGTACAAGCGGTATGGCTATTCTGAGGCGGAACCCGCCTTCGGGGGGCAAAGATACGTCAAGGTTTCCCCCCACCGATTCAAGCCGCTCCTCCATACCCGCAAGACCAATGCCCTTGACAATATTTGCGGCGCCAATGCCGTTATCGGTGACGGTCATGGTAAATTCCCTGGGGAGCTCCCAAAAGTGAATCAGAATGCGGCTTGCCTTCCCGTGCCGTATGGAGTTGGTAAAAGCCTCCTGAATAATCCGGGTAAGGACCCTGTTTATGACAGGTCCGTAATCGTTTTTCATATTCCCCCATTCAACGGTAACCACTATTCCGGTAACTTCCTCGAATATTTTTTTTAGCTGATAGATGGTCTCAATGCTCTCATGATAGGGTTCCTGTATTTTGCGGATCAGATGCAGGGTTTCCCTGGTATCGTTGAGCCCCCGAAAAGCCAGATTGCGTATCTGATGGAATGTTTCCTGGGAATGAGCCGTTCCCATTTCACCGCGGCTTACCGCCGCATCGGACACCAGAATAATATTACTAAAGGCGTATCCGCAGCTGTCGTGAAGATCCCGGGTAAACCGCAGCCTGTCCTGCTTTACCGCTTCTTCTCCCCGCTGTTTTGCCAGTTCCTGCAGGCGGTGATTAAAAAGCAGCAGTTTGGTGCTGACAAAATTAAGGTGTTCGATGGTTTGTTGATTATGCCGGTGTTTATCCATAAAAAAGCGCAGTAAAACCATGAGCGCTGACGACAGCAGCAGAAACACCGCCAGGGCACAGGTTTCCGAAAGAGATGGTCTTGTAAAGGGGGTCCCTCCCAATGATAAACCTATAAAGGGCGGATGGACAAAAAATATCAGAAAAAATAGCATGGAGCATAATGATATGATAAGACTTCCCGGTAGAGGATACATGAATGATGCCATCATAATATAGGCCAGATAAATAAAAATATTGATGATAAATAAATCATCCAATATGTATATAGAAAGAACTCCCGCGACGAATCCGCTTATAAGGCACAAACAGCGTATAAAAGAACGGGAAGAAAAAATACATCCAAACAGGGCGGCGTTGTATATAACAAAGGGTATATAAAAAGTCCGTAAGAAAATAAGGCGGTTCAACTGTTCATTGGCCTTGCTTACTATTGGAATTTCAGCATGAGCGGTATTGTATTTTGAAAAAAACATGATAAAGGCGTTTAAAAGCAAAATGCTTATGATTATGGAAATTATTATTTTGTAGAGTTGATTTTCCGGTTTCATTGACTCCCTTTCATGTTGTTCCCATATAATCATACATAGTACCCAGGTACTATTTTTTTATTCATTGACATTCCTGAAACGGCATCTATTATACTATCATAAAGGAGATAACCATGATACCTGAAATTCAGTCGTTATTGGAGGCCCTGCAATACGGGAGCAGCCGGAGGGCGTCCGCTTCGGGCCTGTTCTCTTCTGTCTGCGGCGGTCTGAGCCCGGAGGCCCTGGAAAAAAATCCCCGCCTTGAAGGTTTTTTGGCCTACCTGAAAAAAGAAAGCGCCCGGTTTCGGCAGGAACCGATCCCCCCACTGCCCTACAGCCTGTTTGTTTTTTTTGACGCCCAGGGAGACCGGAAGCGGTTTGAGGAACCGTACTTTGAACGGCGGAACCGGCTCCTGGTCTACGGCCTTTCATCCTGGCTCTGGAAAAAGCCGGAGGATATTGCTGGCCTTGAAGATAGTATCTGGGCCGTCTGCGATGAATATTCCTGGTGCCTTCCCGCCCACATGGGGGGAAAGAGCCGTTCCCCCACCGCGGAAATGGCGGCCTCCCGGGGGATCATTACCAGTCCCCGGTTTGACAACTCTCTGACCATCGACCTTTTTGCCTGCGAAACCGGCCTGGCCCTGGCCGAGTGCTGCGCCGCCCTTGAAGGGGCGCTCGCCCCGGCGGTGCTTGAACGGGCGCGAAAAGAAGTGTACCGCCGGCTGATCAAAAGTTACCTTGACTATGGAGCCTTTCAGCATTGGGAACTCCTGAAAATGAACTGGTGTTCCGTCTGCGGCGGGGGGCTGGGTGCCGCCGCCTGTTATCTCATAAAAGACGATTATATGCTGGGGGGGCTTTTGCATAAACTGCTTCCCACCGTAGACCGGTTTTTGGAAAGTTTTGCCGCCGACGGCGCCTGCGTCGAGGGCCTTTCCTACTGGAGCTACGGGGTAAGCTATTTTGTAATTTTCGCGGATCTTCTTTTTCATCGTACCGGAGGCCGGATCGATCTGCTGAAAGATCCCCGCTTTGAAAAAATCGCCCAATTTCAGCAGAAATGCTACCTTCCGGGCGGGGCGCAGGTTTATTTTTCCGATGCGGAAAATTCCGGCTTCCGTTTGGGGCTTACCGGTTTTCTTTGCCGCCGTATCCCCGGCGTGGTAACGCCTCCCCCGGAAAGGGCCATGAAAATGGAAACCGGTAACCGCGGCCATTTTAACCATGTGCTCCGGGATTTTTCCCAGGCCCTGCGGGATCTTTTGTGGACGGAAAGCCGGGAACCTCCTCCCTTCAGGGCGGAGCCCCTGGTCATCCTCCCTGATGCCCAATGGCTTATCGCCAGTGCGGGGGAAATTTCTTTTGCCGCCAAGGGGGGCCATAACGGCGAACCCCATAATCACAATGACGTGGGGAGTTTTATCTATTACAAAAAAGGGAAGATGGTTTTCTGCGATCTCGGATCAGGCCAATACACCAAGGACTATTTTAACGAAAACCGGTATACCGTTTTTTGCAACCAGTCCCTGAGCCACAGCGTGCCGCTCATAAACGGCGATGGCCAAAAACCGGGAAAGGAATACGGCGCTTTCGACTGCCGTATAGGCCCCGGCGCGGAAATGGTTCTGGATATGGCCGGAGCCTACGGAGCGGCGGGCCTCCGTTCTCTGGAGCGGCGTTTTGTTTTTGATCCGCTCCGGGGCGGCCTCCGCATAGAAGACCGGTTTTTATTTTCCGCTTCCCCCCTGCCGGTGATCGAGCGTTTCGTTTCACTCTACCCGCCCCGGATTGAAGGAATGAGCGTATATATTGATACCGGCGATTCCCGGACGTTTCTGAAATGTTCCCTTCCGGCGGCCCCCCTTATCCATGAGCGGAACTACCGCGATCATTACGGAAATGAAATTACCGTTTACCTTGTTGACTTTTCTTTTACGCCGGAGACCCTTGAACTGCCGGTGAGCTTTGAGATGGGGAGTTGATATGAGCGCCTGTAAAGAAATTGAAATTCTGAAAAGAAAGGAACTGTTTTCTTCCCCCCCGAAGGTGGATGCGGCTTTTTGGAAGGACGCCCTGGATTACAGCCTGGGTAAAATAAAAAGCAATATCGCTGTTTTTGGGGACCGCTGTCCCGGCCCGACCAGCGTTAATGGCGTTTATCCCCTGATACCCAACACCGACTGGACCAGTTCCTTTTGGCCGGGGATGTTCTTTCTTGCCTGGGAACATACGGAAGACGAACTATACCGCCGGGCCGGGGAAGGCCGGGTGGCCGGTTTTCGCGAGCGGCTGGACAAACGGATCGAAACCGAAACCCACGATCTGGGGTTCCTGTATACCCTTTCCTGTGTGGCCCCCTGGCGGCTCTTCGGCAATGCCGCGGCTAGGGAGACGGCGCTTATGGCGGCGGATTTGCTTCTCCTCAGGCGCCATGAAAAGGCGGGCGTCATCCAGGCCTGGGGTAATTTGGACGATCCCCGGCAGCGGGGCCGTATCATTATTGACTGCGCCATGAACCTCCCCTTGCTCTACTGGGCCAGCGAGGAAACCGGCAAGCCTCATTACCGGGAAGCGGCGGCCCGGCATATCAACACCGCCAATGCCCATATCATCCGGGAGAACTGGTCCACCTGCCACACCTATTTTTTTGATGCCGAAACCGGGAAGCCCCTCCGGGGAAATACCGCCCAGGGCTACTCTGACGATTCCTGCTGGGCCAGGGGCCAGGCCTGGGGCATTTATGGCAACGCCCTTTCCTACCGTTACCTCCGGGACCCGGACCTCTTGGAAAAGGCCAGGGGCCTGGCCCGGTACTTCCTCAACCGCCTCCCCAAAGACCTCATCGCCTATTGGGATTTAATTTTTGTCGATGGAGGGGAGGAACGGGACAGTTCCGCTACGGCCATTGCGGCCTGCGGCCTTCTGGAACTAAGCGCTGCCCTGGGTGAAGGGGATGCGGACAAGGGGCCCTTCAAAAACGCGGCCCTGCATATCATGGCCTCCCTGGCAAAGTCCTGTACCACCCGGGAAAAACCTGAATCCACGGGCCTGCTGCTCCACGGGGTTTATTCAAAACCCGACGGCAAGGGAGTGGATGAATGTACCATTTTTGGGGATTATTTTTATATGGAAGGCCTGACGCGGATTTGCCGCGGATGGAATCCGTATTGGTAGGGGAGGGTGCAGGGGACTATGGAAAACCAGTACCGGAAATGGTTTGGCGAAAAGCGGGGCAAAGAGGCGCTCCGGGTTTTTGGGGAAAAGGGCTGGAAAACCTATTACGCCGAAACCCTCGGCGTGGCGCGGGATACGCTTTTTAATGTCTGCCTACCCAAAAACGTGTCCGTAGGGCTTGGGGGAAGCGAAACATTGAACGCCATGGACATATTGCCGGCATTGAGAGACGGCAGTTACCGTTTATTTGACCGGTATAACTGCGCGGATCATTTTGAAATGTGCCGGGACAGCCTTATGGCGGATTATTTTATCACCGGGGCAAACGCTTTAACCATGAACGGCGAAATGGTGAATATCGACTGTTCCGGCAGCAGGGTTGCCGCTATGGCCTACGGCCCCCGGCATATTTTGGTGATTGCCGGGGTAAACAAACTGGTGAATACCCTGGAAGAGGCGATGGTGCGGGTTCACCGCATCGCCCCCATGAACTGCAAACGGAACGGCCACCAAACGCCCTGCGCTGAAACCGGGCTTTGTACGGACTGTAATATTCCGGCGCGGATGTGTAACCAACTGCTTATCACGTACAACGCAAAAAAATTTTCCGGCAAGTATACCCTCATTATTATCAATGAGGAATTAGGATACTAGGAGAGAAAACTATGAAACTTGAAATTCGTTATGCTGAACATCCCGGTGATGTAAAACAGTACGGTACAGAAGAACTGCGGAACCATTTTTTATGTGAAAAAGTGTTTTTTGAAGACGAGATACATCTCTGCTATACCCACAGTGACCGGGTGGTATTTGGCGGGGCGTTTCCGGTGGAGAAAAAGCCATGCCTTGAAGGTGGTAAAGATTTTGGGAGTGATGTGTTTCTTGACCGGCGCGAACTTGGCATTATCTGTATCGTGGAGACCGGCATTGTTACGGTTGACGGCAAGGACTATCCGATGAAAAAAGGCGACGGTCTTTATGTGGGGAAAGGTACCGGCAATGTAACTTTTTCTGCCACGGGCGGTA
Organism: Treponema sp.; assembly: GCA_031283725.1. Taxonomy (GTDB): domain Bacteria; phylum Spirochaetota; class Spirochaetia; order Treponematales; family Breznakiellaceae; genus Termitinema. The sequence goes on from JAITBG010000071.1 coordinate 13,164, forward strand.
ATGAACCTCCCCGCCGCAGAGGACTAAACTTGACCCACAGATTCACGCGAGATAGTCCCGGTACGCCAGCAGAATATACAGCTTCATCAATCCTATCCAAATCGTCTTCACCCCGGGAGGGCCGTCACTAGGAGCCCGTTT
>JAITBG010000104.1 GCA_031283725.1 Treponema sp.
AGCCGTGCGTGAAGCGTTCCGAAGAGCGCTTGGAGGCGAGGTCCAGGTTTTCCTTCCCGAAGAAAACCAGGGTATTAAGAAATACAACGGCGTTAGCTGGTGGTATTGGCTCCGGCCTCGCTATGCTGGTTCTGCGGCCATTTTCTGTACTAGCAGCCACGACGGTACTGCCGGCAACTCCTATGAAGACTGGGAGACGCTTTCGCCCTGGTGGTTTACATGACCGGTAAGCTTGTCGAAATTGAGGATGATCTGCTCCATGGTGGCGTTACTTTCCGTGACCGATGCGAACTGGTTGATCACTTGACCCTTGATGCCCTGGATATTGGCGGTAATCTGGTTTATCGCCGTGGCGGTTTCGGCCATGTTGGTCGCCAGCTCCTCGCCAATTGCAAAAAGATTAGCCGCCTGTTCTTTGATCGTTATCACTATGTCCTTTATTTTTTCCAGTGTCTCGTTAAAATACCGGGCCAGGTCACCGATTTCGTTCTTCGCGGTGACGGTAATGGTTTTGGTAAAATCTCCCTTCCCTATGTCTTCAAGGACATGGGTCACACCGATAATGGGCTTGATAATAGAACGGGAAATGAGCAGCGCCGCGACAATTCCGAAGGCCATAAAGGCGCCGACAAAGATAAACATCAGGTTCCGCATGGCATCAAGCTCATGGAGGATTATCCGTTCTTCCACCATGGCCACCAGAGTCATGTCAAAGCCCGGCACTGGTGAAAACCCGATGACCATATTCTTGCCTTCGATGTCATGGAGCATGGAACCTTGTTTTTGGGTGAGGACGGTTTGTATCGCCTCCGCATTGGTGGCGTACCGGGAATCGGTTTTCGCCGCTTCGATGGCGGAGAAAGACCGCATCACCAGGTCTGTGTCCCGGTGAGCTATGATAACGCCGGCGTTGTTGATCAGATACGCAAAACCGCCGCTATGGGTCCCGATGTTTTTTACAATATCGCCGAAATGGGTCGCGTTATTCCGGGCAAGCAGACCGCCCACCACGCTGCCGTCCACCGTAATGGGGACCACGTAGTTGATAAGCGGATAGGGAGTGGCAACGGCGCCTGCCCCGCCGACGATGATGTCCGATACCGTCTGTTCCCCCCGGAGCCCCCTTTGCACATATTCCCGTGCAGAAAGGTTGGGGCTCTCTCTGCCCTTGAGATGGGGGGCGTTCCCGTCGGGATAGATAATGGCGAAGTCATCCGCGTCGGTACGGTCGATTTCGTTGATCAGCGCCGCTTTCTGGGTTTCAAAGTCCATGGAATGTACATCCCGCTGGTTTGCCAGTTCCTGGAGGGTGTTCAGCCGGGACTGGATGGTTTCCGCCACCAGCGCCGCGGCGATTTCCGCCTGACTCAGCATCGATGCTCCCGCATCCCGTTTTACTATGCTGGTGGCGATAGTAATGGCGAGTATACCGAGACTGAAGGAAACCACCAATACCACCAGACTGATAAGAATAACAATACGCTTTGCGATAGTCACCGTCACCCCCTCTTTGCCAAAGCCGCTTTTTCGATATACTATACCTAGGATTTCCGCCCTTTTTCCTACTTCATTTTGAACTTCGACACTTCCCGGACCAGCATGTCGATGTTTTCTTTGTTTTTCCCGCTGATGGTATTTACCCGGTTGACCGCCACATTTATCTGATCCGCCCCTATGGTCATCTCGCTCATCCCCTCGCTTATCTCCTGGGTTACCGATTCCAGGTTCTTGCTTTCCTTAAAGACCTGTTTGCTTCCCTCTCCCTGTTCTTCCATAGCGTTGCGGATATTTTCCTCCTGATCCGATACGGTCCTGACGCCGCTGTCTATGGCTTCAAACTTGTTGAGCACACTTTCGGTGGACTTAGTTATCTTATCGATAGAATCCTTTATTTTCTTGAGGACTGAATGGACCTTGAGGAGTTTCCCGACCTGATCAATGACGCCGCTGGCAATAATGAAGCTGTTATCGGTATAGACAGTCATGGCGGTAATATCGGGGTGGGCCTTTATGGTGTCGTCCACCACAGGCTGGGTATAGGCGGTATTTACTTCCACCCCAACCCGGCCTACCACTTTCCCTGTATTGCGGTAAACAACCGGTACGCTGATTTTTACGATATAGGTGTTCTTTCTCTCCACGGTCTGGGGCACCGGATCATCTATGGTTTCCTTCCGAGCGTTAGGGCCGTTGATAATCGCCATCATGCCCTGTATGTCGTTATAGGTCAGATTGCTCTATGGTTCCCGTGTACTGAGCGTACCAGGAGGCCCACTGCCCGGTTCCGGTACTGCCGGGAGCTCCGGCAAAGGCGGCGTCCATCCCTGGGTCTATGGAGTTGGGCTTAAAGACCGCAAAAATGCTGGTTACCTGCTCATTGGAGAGAACGATCGATCGCATAAACTGATCAAAACGGTTACGCTGCCTGCCAGGATCGGTTCCGTCATAATCGGCCATCACGTCCGCCAGAGTCTGGGCGATCCGCAGGTAGCTTTCGTATCGCAGCTGGATAACCCTGGCCTGCTCAGCGGCAAGCCGTTCCTGGCTTTCCAGGACGGTGGCCATGCGTTGAGGATGCAATACCGACCAAAATAACGGACAGAGACACTCCGGAGACCAACAAAATAGCGATAACGATGATGATTAGACGATACTTTAACTTCACAACTACTCCTCTCCGCAATAGTTTTTATAGATTAATACGATTCAAAATTTTGGTAGTATTTTATATTGTAATGTAGTGGTATAAAAAACATCATTTGGTGGATATGTTGCCGCTCTGTCCTGATTTGCCGCTTGGGCGGGACTTATGGCTATGGGCTGTATCCGGGGTGAAAGGGCTTGTTACCACACGAGCCCGTTGGGGGATTGAGAACAAGCTGTACTGGATGCCGGATGCGGCGTTTCAGGAAGATTACGCCCGGAACCGGAAAGACCATTCCGTGCCAACCGGGCAATTTTACAGAAGATAACGCGCAATCTCATTCGGCTGGAACCGACGGAGAAATGTCGTAAAAAAACTTTTTCTCAACCGGAAACGGCTCTACGCATCCTACGAACCTGATTTCCTGCCCAACATTCTGCTCAATTTATAATGCGGTTGCCCTGCCATTGAATTCCTGCCTATAAAAAGTTTCTTTTTTATAAGGATTTTGTGCTTTTTTCGTAAAAAATGTTTTACATTTTTATAATAATTCATTATTATGATAGTCAGCTAAAATCGAATCCAAAGCGTATCGTAAAGGGGAAAATTCGTATGAGAATAACCACTAGGGGCCGTTATGCACTTAGGGCATCCGTGGCGCTGGCGAAAATAGGTAAAGACGGGACTCCGGTATCTATCAACAGCCTCTCGGAACTCGAGAACATTTCCTCTGTATTTCTTGAACAGATTTTTTTTAAACTTCGAAAGGCGGGTATCGTTTCATCAGTCCGGGGGCCCGGGGGCGGATTTTATTTTGCCCAGCCCCTGGATCAATTAACTATCAAAAAAATCCTGGACGCCGCAGGGGAGGATCTGAGCCTCACCGCCTGCGATAAACATTCCGAGGATTGTCCCCGCTTAGGGCTATGTCTTACCCATTCGGTCTGGGCGGAGGTAACGGAGCTGATTAACAATTTTTTCGACAGCATAACCCTGGCCGCTATTCTGGAAAAAGACAAATTCGGCAAGGAATAAGGGATTTTCATGAAACAGAAGATAAAGGATAAGGAAGCGTACCGGAAGGTAACCGAGGCTTTTCAGCGGCAGAAAAAAGGTGTTACGGTTGCGGATATTGTGGCAAAAACGGCGTTACCCCTGGATACGGTTCGGGAAATGGTTCCCCGGGTGGCGGATGAATATTCCGCCCGCCTCCAGGTGACCGAATCCGGGGAGATACTCTATTCCTTTCCCCGGGGTTTTACCAGTAAATACCGTGGTTTTAAGGCGAGGTTCAACCGGCTTGTGGAAAAATTTGGTAAGGCCCTGAAAATCGCCGCTAAAGCTCTCTTTAAGGTCTGGATTATGGTGATGCTGGTGGGTTATTTTGCCCTGTTCATGGTCATCGCCCTGGGAGCCCTGATGATTTCCGTGGCCGGCTCCTCCAGTTCCAACCGCTCCTCCAACCGGAACAGCGGGGGTATTGGGGGCATGTACTTTGCCTCCAACATTCTTAACCTGATAATCCGTATCTGGTTTTATTCCGAATTAACCAAGTCCCTGGATGGCCGGTACTACGGCTATGGCCGCCCCAACCAGGCTGCCCGCCCTAAGGGGCGTCCGCTATACAAGGCGATTTTTTCTTTTGTGTTTGGTGACGGGGACCCCAACGCCGACTGGCCAAGCCGGGAAAAACAGGCGGTGATCGCCTATATTCAGGGGAACCGCGGGGTCATTTCCCTGCCGGAGTTTATGGTCCTCACCGGCGACAGCCCCGCCGAAGCAGAGGACCGGATCACCGGCTACTGCGCCGAATTTGGCGGCCTCCCGGAGGCTACCGGTGACGGAACCGTGGTGTACCGCTTCGACAAGCTGCTCCTGCGGGCGGATAAAAAAGGCCGGCCTTTTGTGGACTCTTCCACGGAAAATTTCGCTGGGGGAATTGCGCCTATAAAGCGGCTTTTCTCCTTTTCCTCCAATCCTCCAAAAATGAACCGCTGGTTTGGGGTCATCAATACGGTAAACCTCGTTTTCGGCGTTTACTTTTTCTACAATGCCCTCACCACCGGAGCCATCTTTACCCAGGCCCAGTTTGATGCTGCGCCTCACCTCTATAGAATCGCCTATTTGCTCCTTTCCAGAATAGGCTGGGAAACACTGCCCTTAATGAGCATCGGTTTAGGGGTCATCCCCATGGTCTTCTCACTCCTTTTCTGGCTCATACCAAGTCTTCGGTACCTGGGAATGAAGGAGACCAACGAAATCATCAAACTGGAAAACCTCCGTAAAATCGGCTACCACTCTATCTGGGATTCCCCCCTTTCGGTTAAACCCGCCGACATTGCCCCCAAGGCCGAAGAATGCCGCCCCAAAAAAATAACCGCCGCCCAGAACCGGATCATTAAAGAGATCGGTTCCTACACGGTCCCGGATGTGACCATAGGCCCGGCAGGAGAGACGGTCTACACCTTCAAGGAATTGGAGCGGGAAAAGAACGCCCTGGAAAAATACCGCTCGGAAATCAACGCCGGCGCTTCCTCCCTTGGGAAGACAGTATTTGACAGCGAATAGGGTGACGCCGGATTATGGGTACAGAAAACGCTCTATCCCCTGCAATAACCTGTTGAATTCAGAAAAGTTGGTCCTGGTTTCCGGTATGGACCGCAGAAAGAACTTCCCGTAGTGTTTGCGCAGAAGGCGTCCATCCAGCACCGCCACTACTCCGTGATCGCTGGAACGGCGCATGAGCCGGCCAAAGCCCTGTTTGAACTTCATTATTGCCTCCGGAAGGGAGAGCTCCATGAAGGAACTGCCGCCTTGCTGTTCCAGAGCTTCGCAACGGGCTTTGAAGACCGGCTCGTTGGGGGTACGGAAGGGAAGGCGGCAGAGGATCACCAGACGCAGGGTGTCCCCCGGGGCGTCCACCCCTTCCCAAAAAGAGTGGGTGGCAAAAAGTACGCTGGACTGGTCTTCTAAAAATGTTTTGAGGAGCCGGCTCCGGTCATCATCCCCCTGCTTGAGACAGCGTATGCCCTGCGCTTCCAGCGGCGGGGCTGCGGCGGCAAAGGCGCTACGGAGGGACTCGTAGGAAGTGAAGAGGATTAGAGCGGAACCACCGGCGGTTTCCGCAAGCTTTGCCGCGGCGTTGTCCACAAAAGCCCGGTAGCTCTCCTGGTCTGGGAGAGGGGCGTCGGCGGGAATCGCCAGGAGCACCGCTTGGGCGTAGGGGAAGGGACTGGGGAACTGTCCCGTAAGGACATCCTGTTCCGAAGCCAGTTTAAGGCCGCAGCGGTTTTCCCAGTAGCTGAAGGAATCGTTTACCGTAAGGGTAGCGGATACGCAGACCACGGTCTTGTTGGGCTCAAAGAGCGCTCCCTTCAGGTATGGCGCCACGTCAATGGGGGTGACGGTGAAAACCGCCCAATCGCCGGTATTGGCGCCTTTCTCCCCCCTTCCGGTACGGCGCTCTATCCACATAACTTCTGTGGGACGTTCCCGGTATTCGATAAAGGAAGCGCAGATCACGCCGGCAGCTTCCAGCCGCCGGGTAACAGACTTTATCTCCCAAACCGCGGGATCATCGGCGCTGTCCTCGGGAACGGTTTCCAGCATATTCCGGACGAGCCCCGCCAGGGCGGATATTTTTTTCCGCAGATCCAACAGTAATGGTGTCAGCATAGCAGCAATACTGTTTTCATCCGCCGCCGTAAGCCGGAAGTTGCCGTCGGTCCGGCAGAATGCCAGGGCGGATTCGTCCAGGGTGTCGGCGGCGTCCCGGATAAATTGGATGGCGTCCGCCCCGCGGTCGAGCTTGTCCTCTTGGCGGCAGAGCGCGGCCAAGAGGACCAGGAGTCCCATCTGCTGCGAGCGGCGGCGGCGGTAAAGCCGGCCAAGCTGGCGGTATAGGCCTATGCGGCTGAACTCCTTGGAGAAGAAGGATGTAGCGGCGCTTTCCATGGTGTGGGCTTCGTCCATGATCACCCGGGTATAGGGGGGAAGCACCACCGTAGAGTCATACCCCGCGCCTTCCACCCTGGCGGCCAGATCCGCAAAGAGAAGATGGTGGTTCACCACCAGGATACGGGCATCGGCGGCCTCTTTGCGAAGGGCGAGGACGAAACAGCGCTCCCGTTCGGGGCAGCGGAGGCCCATACAGAGATCGGCCTCGGAACAGACCCGGGACCAGAGGCTTTCGGAGGGTAAAAAAGAAAGGTCCGAACGGCTGCCGGTTGCGGTGGTTTCCGCCCATGCGGTAATACGCTCAAGGTCATCCTTATCATCATCAAAAAACTCAGTTTCCCTGAGCGCATCCCCCAGGCGGCGATGGCAGAGATAATTTCCCCGGCCCTTAATGAGTACCGCTTTGACTGCGGATCTTCGGTCCGGTTTATCCAGCGCCCCGTTTACCAGGGGTATATCCTTTTCGTAAAGCTGTTGCTGGAGGTTGATGGTGGCGGTGGAAATTACGATCCGCTCCTCGTTCTCCAGGGCAAAACACATGGCCGGAAGGAGGTAGGCAAAAGATTTCCCCACCCCGGTCCCCGCTTCGGCAACCACCGTACTATCTTCGTTAAAACCCCGGATGATGAGCCGCATCAGCGCAAGCTGGGAAGACCGGCTTTCGTAGGATTCCAGCCGCCGGGCAATGGAGCCGCCTTCCTCAAGGGCCGCGCACATGGTGTCCGTATCCAATACCACCTGTTTCCGCCGCCGCCTCGGTTCAGCCACCACATAGACCTTGCCTACGGGGTTATCAACAATAAAAAAACCCGTCCCGTCTTCAGCCGCCCGGCCCGCTATATCAAGATCCTCATCACTGGGAACCAGGAATCCCGTGGGGTGATTGTGGATTAATACGTCAGCTGCAAGCGGCAGATCCGGGAGGGCCGGCGTATCTTCCCCGCCGCCGGACCAATTCCGCAGGGCCAGGACCGAGTCTTTGTTGCCCCGGGCCTGTATCACAAGGCGGGAAACCAGCCCCTGATCATCCAGGTACCCAAGGGCAAAAACCTCGTTTCCCCGGGAATCCTCTATTTCCGAGCGGAGCTGTTCAATACATTTGGCGGAAATCCGTTTTGTCGCCTGCACCTCATAAATAATAGCAGATAAATAGCAATGAGCAAAAGTATCTTCCCCGGGGAAGTCAAAGCGGCGCCTGGTTCGGCGGGTAAAGACCGAATTGAATAGCCCCTTTTTCAGGAACACTTATCAGATATTCTCGGGGTTTACAGCAAATTTCCTTCACCGTCAAATGGAAGGGCGTATAAATCGCTCACGATAGTCAGGGAAGGATTTTTTTTGGCTTCCTGATAATACGCTTCAGAAAGTTCAATCTCGTCCATGGACAAGGTGTTTTTAATTCTGATTAACCTTATTTTGGCCTCATCAATACCGACACAGGTTCTAACCGCGCCTTGGATAGCAAGCCTGTCACTTTGCATAATCAGCGGCAAAAATCCCCCCAGGGGAACACGGGAGGTAATACAGTTCGGATAGGTTTTCTCAAAATCGAACTTTTTGAAAATGCGCATGGTCCCGAAATCCGCTAAACCGGCGCCCAGGATATTACCGTGGGACTCTTCGGTGACGTCAAGGACCACCACGCGTTGAGCATTAATGCCGCCGGTTTTATAGGGCGCGGTGAAACGTCCGGTGATATTGGGGTCCATACCATCCCCGCTGATGTTCTTGCCGATTTTGTCTACAACAAGAACATCGGCGGTATCAAACAGAATACGGGGCATTCTATCCCTGGCTTCATCCAAGAGCTTGGGTTCCAGCTCCGGAATTTCCTTCGGCGTCAGGGCCTTGACCTTCCAGGTCTTGTCATACGCGTTTTCAACCAGCCCAAGGCCGAATAGTATATTGGCTTTATCCAATACTACCTGTCCAAAGGCGGGCACCATTTTTGCCATTGCTCCGAATCCGGCGGCATGGCAGAGGGAAGCGCCGTACTGTTTCCCCAAACCGATGGCCATCATTTTCATAATACCGCTTTCATAGGGTCCGGTAAAATCGGTATGTGGTTTTATACGATTAATTACAATAACGCCGTCCGCTTTTGCGGCGTACTTATCAATGTAAACATCAATTCCATCCGGGGTTTTACCTATTTCCACTGTATCCATACAGGATATGATCCGGCAACCGCAATATTCCTCGGTTACGCCGTAGCCTGACGCAACAGCCGACTGCCCCTCCGCGGTAGCGCCCCCATGGCTTCCCATTGCCGGAACAATGAAGGGGGATGCGCCTTGCCGCTTGCAAAAATCGGCCGTCAGTTTAAGCACTAAAGCCAGGTTATCAACACCGCGGCTTGTGCAGGTAAGGCAAACAGACGTACCCCGCTGAATAGTATTTTTAATCTCCGGTCGTGATAGTTGTTCAATAACCGCAGCTTCCACATCGTCAATTTTGCCGGCATCGAAGATCTGCTTAGCGCGAAACACCTTCGGCAAGGAAACGTCTTTTACCAAATCCGCAACAACACCCATTCCCCTGCCTAATCCTGATCCTATTCTATAAGCCCATGCCAAAAGATGCCTTGAGGCCGTTGGTCCGGAGGGTAACCCATTCTCCCCTGAGGGGAACATCCCGGGAATTCGCCGTTACCTGATAATATTGACCTTCATCAGTGGGATCGTAAATCCGGATTTCGCCGGTATTGCCGTATACCTCGATTTTGAAGGAAACCGGATTGCTCAGATTTTCGGCGGTCAGGAATTGCTCATACCCCCCTAAACTGACGCTTTGTACCAGTTCCATCCGGGAATTGGTATAACTGCGGTATACCTGGGCGCTCAGCCCCGAGGGAATATCCCGGCTGAGGGGTTTTTCATCATAATTAAGCCAGAGCAGATAGGATTTGCCGCAGCCCCAAGACGCATCGTTATAGGAAGTATCCGCAAAGACATGTATTCCTACGCCGCCGTGACCATCCTCGGCGCCCCCCTCATAACGTATGTTAAACTCATACTCCATGGGACCGCTTTGGGGAACCCGGAAATTGACCTTAGCCAACCGGGCTATATTATCGTTCTGAAAGAGCCTGTCCCCGATAAATTCCCATCGGCCTGAGGCAAAACGATACTCCGGTATCCTGTTTTGGGCATGTAATGATAAGGTAATACCCAAGACAACCAGAAAAAACACCATCTTCTTCATAAATCGGCTCCTTAAAAAATTTGATACCCTATTCTACCACAATTTTTTAATAATAGTTAATATTTTTTGAAGAATTTTTTGTAGTATTTCCGGGCTTTAGGGCTTGCATAATGATTTCCCTATATGGGACACTACTATAATATGTCTGATACTATACTTATTGAAGACAACGACGCTGCCTCACGACTGGGAAGGGAAAAAATCAGTAAATTGCTGCTCCATTTCTCTATTCCGGCTATTACGGGGATGATTGTCAACGCCCTATACAATGTGGTGGACCGGATATTCGTGGGACGGGGGGTAAACGAGGTTGCCCTGGGGGGCCTTTCCCTGGTTTTGCCCCTAATGACCATCAGCATGGCCTTTTCCATGCTCTTTGGCATCGGTTCGGCGAATATGATCTCCATGCGCCTTGGCCAAGGCCGCCGTGATGAGGCGGAAAACGCCTTGAACCACTGTTTCTGGCTTCTTATAGGGATGGGGATCATCCTAATGACCGTAGAACTGGTCTTTCTGGACCCAATTCTCTCTCTTTTGGGAGCCCAGGAGGGAAGCACCTCCCTAAGTTACGCTCGAAACTACTACCGGATCATCCTCTTTGGCCAGGTTTTCCTCATGGTAGGCTTCGGCTTTTCCCATTGTACCCGGGCTCAGGGGTTCCCCACCATTACCATGCTGAGTATGTTTATCGGCGCGGGGATGAATATTATTTTGGACCCGATTTTTATCTTTGTTTTCCACTGGGGAGTAGAAGGGGCCGCTTGGGCTACCATTATCTCCCAGTTGGCCGCAGCTATCTGGATACTCTCCTTCAATTTCAGCAAGAAGACGGTTATCCGCCTCCGGCTAAAGACCTTCAAACCCACCCTGAACATTGTGGGCCAGATTATGGCCTTTGGTTCCGCCCAGTTTTTCCTGCAATTTGCCATGTCCGCCGTTCAGCTTATCTTCAACTCCAGCATGGGATGGTACGGGGTTGAAGCCCTGGGGGTAGACAACGGCGGGGATATCGCCCTTTCGGGGATGAACATCAACGGATCCATCACCATGCTGATCCTCATGCCCATCTTCGGGATCAACCAGGGGGCCCAACCCATCCTTGGCTTTAACTACGGGGCAAAGAAATACCACCGGGTCCTCAAGACATATTTGGGAGCTATTTCGGCGGCCGTGACGGTCGCCACGGTGGGTTTTATCTTGGCAGAGCTGTTTCCGGTACAGTTGGTGCGCCTTTTCGCCCCGAACGGCAGCCCCGCCCTGATGAGCTTTGCCCCCAGAGCTATGCGGACGATGATGCTTCTCCTGCCCCTTAACGGTTTCCAGATCGTGTCGGCGAATTTCTTTGTGGTCACCGGCAGGCCGAAAACTTCGATAGTCCTGTCCATGCTGCGCCAGTGTATTGCCCTCATCCCCTGTATACTGATCTTTGGACGGATCTGGGGCCTCTGGGGGGCCGTCACCGCCGCTCCGGTGGCGGACGGATTTTCGTTTCTGTGTACCGGAACAATGATTATTTTTGAGCTAAAAAAACTTCGTTCTGCACTGTAGGCTTTCTCCACCGGCACAGTGTTTCTGCGGCGGAGCAGATCTTATCCGCCAGGCAGATTATCCATCCCTCCCGGTATTTAGGCGGATGTAACAAGGTATAGGGCCACATGTGGGTTCTGATAAGAGACGCCTCTTTATCAGATATGTTAAAATACTTCCGCCCGTTTTCCGCGGCGCACACAGGATGGGTCCACCCGTGGCGGGACCACATTTTTTCGGGTACATGCCAATCGTAGAGAAAAAAATCATGGAGAAGAGCGCCCCTGACAAGGCTTTCCTTATCGCGGATCTTAAAAAATTCTCCTATGCTGAAACTCAGCCGCGCCACGTCCAGGCTGTGCTCATAGACGGAGATCCGGCCATGCTGGATATACCCCTTAGATTCAGAAAATTTACTGTTCCCAAGAATTTCAGCGACCATTTTATTAAACAGAGCGGTATCTTTCATTGTAGTCCATCCACGAGATTCTGTATCCCCGCTTTTTTGTTTTTAATATATTTTTGTATGGTAAGCGCCGCGTCTACGGTGAAGCTCCCCAAAAGAACCAAATCTATCCGGAACAGCGCCACCGAACCGATAAGGCGGATCAATTCTATGGCCAGATCCCAATAAAAATACACCAAAGCCATTGCCACCAGGCCGAAAAAAAGGGACGTGGTCAGGGCTATGCGTTTTTTATAATTGCACCACCATGTAAAAGGATAGGTATCGTAATCCCAGCATTTTTTGTTGAATCCCTTTTCCAGAACCAGGGCCGCCAGATATTCCACCAGGGTACACAAAAGAGCGCCGGCGATAAACACCAGGGGAGGGTATGGTTTAAGCGGTAATCCGGCGGAATACACCGCCATACCCCCAAAGCCATGCACCGGAACCCAGGGGCCCTTAAAAAAACCTTTATTCACAAACCGTTTGCGGACGATTGACTCCATGATGGTTTCTCCAACCCATCCGCTGAAGGAAAAAAAGAAAAAGAGAAAAACTATTTTGTCCATTTCCAGTGCAAAGAGGTCAAACATCCTAGGCAATCCGGGTATTCATGATCAGCATCTGCAAACGGTTTTCTATGTTCGCAAAGCTGGTGTCGGGGTCATAATCCAGGGCAAGGATCTGGATACCGGGATATTCTTCTTTTATGCGCTTTACAACACCCCGCCCGGCGAAGTGGTTGGGCAGACAGCCGAAAGGCTGGAGAAGGATGAAAGACTTTACCCCCTGGGATGCACGGTGCAGTATATCTGCGGCCATGAGAAAAGACTCTCCGGAACAGATCGACCGGTCTATGATAGGATCGCTGTACTTAGCCAAATCCGGCAGCTGCAAAGCGGGTTCGTACAGGGGATGTTTGCGGGCCGGTATTTCCATAATCCTCTGGGCAATATCGAAAAATTTATCCCCCGCAAATGCCCGCAGCATTTCAAACATGGAATAGATCACCTGGTAATTCTTAAACTTTGAAATAATATGCATAAGCATGAGGTTTCGGTATATATCGTACATCCTGGGAAGCTCCACCTCCATATTGTTCCGTTCAAGGTACTCTTCTATGTAAAAATTGGAACCCGGATGGTAGGTCAAAAGATATTCGCCGGTGATAAAAACTTTTGGTTTATGAATGGACCGGTCGTAACGGATGGCGCAGATCGCCTTAATGGCCTTTTTATAAGCCCGAAGCGCGCCAATCATGCCCCCGCGCTGCAATGCGTCGGCGATCTTATCCGTCGAAACTTCAAATACCCGGTTGGTCTCCCCCTTTTCAAATTCGTATGGGCGAATCTTGCGGCGCAGATCCTCCAAAATTTCTACCATTACCAGGGCCCAGCCGGCCCGGGCAAAGGACATCTCGCTTAACCTGAACCCCGGATGAATATTTTTAAGATCGTGGATGTCCGTGGAAAAAATGGGTACCTGGGGATACCCCGCATCGTCCAGGGCTTTCCGGGTGAGAAACATATAATTTACCAGCCGGCAGTCGCAGTAGGTTTTTCCCGTACCGATTACAACCTCATCGGGATCGTATTCCCCGCTTTTCAAAACCGACAGAGCTTCACCGATCAGCATTTGTGCGGGAAAGCAGCTGTCGTTGTGCACATATTTTTTACCCAGCTGAATAGCTTCCTTGCCGCCCAAGGGCAAAGGCGCCACCTTAAACCCCTGTTTACTGATGACCGCGGTCATGACCTTGCAGAAGGCCCGGCTGACATTAGGTACCAGAAGTATTTTGTTCTTGCCTTTTCTGGTAAATTTAACCGGATAAGGGTCCCGCAGAGGCTTAATCTCCGCATGTCCCGCTTCACGCTCCCTTCTGGCTTGTACGGTTTCGATAAAGGAACGGACCCGTATCCTTAAGGGCCCGGGCACTTCACTTTCATCGAGCTTTAAGATCAGGGGGACCTTTCCCGATATTTCCTTCATAAGGCGGATCACCTCATCGGTATAAATCGCGTCATGACCGCAGCCAAAACTGAATATCTGCACATACTCAAGGGCGGGATGCCGGGCGGTATATATGGCCCCGGAAAGGAGCCGCGCATGATTACTGTTGTTAATATCCAGCATAGTCTTGGAAAGATCCTGATCCTTCAGCCCGTCAAGGGCGTCCACCGTAATAACCGGGATTTTCTGATCGGTAAAATACCGGGATAAACGGTGGTTTACCAGTTCATCAAATTGATAATGCCGCCCGGTGATAACCACGGCGAATTTTCCTTCCTCTTCCACCTTAGCAATAATGCGGGAACCCTCTTCAATCAGAAAGGCATTAAAGCTTTTCAGGGCGGCGTCCCCCTGGGCAATGGCGTCAAGAACCGTCTCTCGGGGGATGTTGTACGTATTCTGCATATACCGGCAGAGTTGCCTATCCCGGTCTTCCTGTTTGAACCAATGGAATACCGGCGCATCCAGAGGAGTATTCCAATTACGCTGGGGATCATCGGAATATTTCACCACCAGGGGATAACCCTTGAGTACCGGACAGGTATAAGTACTGAGGGGCTCAGGATTATCAGAAGGAAGGTGAGCAAAAATGGGCAGGAAAATTCGGTCAACCCTTAGGGCGATCAGATCGTGAATATGCCCGTGAACAAGTTTTGCGGGAAAACATACCGTATCGGAAGCAACGGATTGGAGCCCCCGGTCAAAGAGCCTGCGGGTACTGGGATTGGAAATTCTGGTCGTAAAGCCCAGGGCACGGAAGAAAGTGGTAAAGAAGGGCATGGTGCGCCAAAAATCCAAAGCCCGGGGCAGGCCGATGGTAATATTTCTATCGGAACATAGGGGACTAACAGGATAATCGGAAAAGAGCAATTTCTCCCGGAATTTTATCATGTCCGGAACCTCATCCATCTGGGTATTTATCAATTTAATTTTTTCCCGAACCGATGAATCCTCAAGGCTGCCGATTATCTCCCCACGCTCACAGCGGTTACCCGTAACCCAGGTACCGCTGCCGGAGGGGCTGGGTAACGGTTTTCCTGCGGAATTTCGTCCGTAGAAAAAGTTAACCAGGGTACGGTTACAATTATTTGTGCAAAAGCCGCACTTATTATTCGTTTCCTGAGAATAGTCAAAATCCGCCAGGGCTTCAAGGCCGATAAAACGGCTCCTGTCCGCCGGGCCGTGGGGTGACGTAAATCCACGGGTGGCAAGGTAGTTTTTTGTAAGCAGGGCAATACCGATTGCTCCCATCTCCCCCGGATAGGGGGCGCGGATTACCGGCTTTTCTAAATACTGTTCCAGGGCACGGAGTACCGCGTTGTTTTTGAAGGTACCCCCCTGGACGATAATCTTGTCTCCCAGTTCGGCAAAGTTTGACATACGGATAACTTTGGTAAACACATTTTCTATTATTGAACGGCACAGACCGGCCATAATATCCTCCGCCTGTTTCCCATTTTTTTGCTCCGTAATAATGGTACTATTCATAAACACGGTACAGCGGCTCCCCAGCTCTGCGGGGTTTTTCGCATTAAAGGCGGATTCGGCGATTTTATGCACCGGAATATTGAGGTTGGAGGCGAAGTTCTCCAGAAAAGAACCGCAGCCGGAAGAACAGGCTTCGTTGAGGGTAATATTAGTAACAATGCCGTCGGCGATAGAAATAGCCTTCATATCCTGGCCTCCAATATCCAGGATGAAGGTGACCCCATCCATATACTTTTGAGATGCCTCGGCGTGGGCCACGGTTTCCACGGTGTGAAAATCCGCGCCGAAAGCTTTGTCAAAGAGCAGTTCACCATAGCCGGTGGTACCCAGGGCGATAATTTCCACGGTGATCCCCAAATCATCGTACTTCTTTTTTAGATCCAGCAGCGCCCGTTTAATAACCCGCAGAGGCTCGCCTTTATTGTTGGAATAAAAACTATCCACCACATTTTCGTTTTCATCGAGGAGTACAAATTTCGAGGTAGTGGAACCTGCGTCGATCCCCAGATACACCCGCAGGGTATCCCCTTTTTGCGCCTTAGGCAGGGGAGGGGGAGGAAGTTTATGCCGTTCCTCAAACACGGTACGATCGGCGGGGGTATCAAAATACTGTTTTCTTGTTACGGGGATAGCGGCGCTGATATTTTCACGGTAATTGGCAAGGGCGGAAAGGGCCTTCGCCGGCTGAAAGTTTTGCGGAGAATCGATAAACATTTCGTCCAGCGAAAGAGCGGTACCGTAGGCGATCAGGGTTTCCGGATTTTCTGGCCGGATAATATCCGCCTCCTTAAGGCCGAGTCTTTCGGCGAACACCCGGATCAAGGTGGGGTTAAAAGTCAGGGGCCCCCCTTCAAAAATGATGGGCGGCTTGAGCGCAAGTCCCTGGGCAAGGCCGCCTATGGTCTGTTTGACAATGGCGTGAAAGGCGGAAAGGGCAATATCCTCCGGCCGGCATCCCTGGTTCAGCAGGGGTTGGATATCGGTTTTGGCAAAGACCCCGCAGCGGCCGGAAATGTCGTATACCGCGGCGCCTTTAGCGGCCAGGGCTTCAAATTCCTCCACCGGGGTCCGCAGCAGGGACGCCACTTCGTCAATAAACGCGCCGGTCCCCCCGGCACAGCTCCCGTTCATCCGCATATCCGAGGCGACAAGCCGCTTTACCCCTTCGTCGTAGTAGAAAAAAACCACCTTGGCGTCCTGACCTCCCAGCTCTACGGCGACCCGGGCCTGGGGATAGAAGATACGGACCGCAATGGCGTTTGCCACTACTTCCTGGATATAATAGGCGTGTATGGCCTCCGCAATGGGCTTCCCCCCGGAACCGCAAACCGCTGTCTTGAACTCGTAGCCGGGGAAACGGGAAAAAACTTCAGTTAAAAGGATATGAACCGTCTCAGACTGATAGGCGTTATGCCGTTCATACCGGGAAAAAAGGATTTTTTTGCTTTCGCCCTCCATTACGACCACTTTTACCGTGGTAGAACCCACGTCTATGCCTAGACGAAGGGATGCATACATCTGTTCCATAATTAGCTACTATAGTAGTAATTACCAAAAAAATCTATACGAGGTGAAGGATCCCGATTTCCCGCATATCGGGGATTGTCGAATGACTCTAACTGCCTAACCTTTCTTGATCCGGGCATCAGCGGCTACAAAGGCGTCCCGCTTGGGATCATATATAATTGGGTTAAGATCGATTTCGGTAATCTCAGGCAGGGAGAGCATCATGGCGCTGATCCTTTCAATCAGATCCGCCAGGGCATTCTTGTTCACTCCCGGTTTTCCCCGGTATCCTGAGAGCAGCGGTTCACAACGCAGGCTGTTGATCAGACACAGCGCTTCTTCCCTGCCGATAGGGGGATAGCCGAAAACTACATCCTTCATTATCTCAACCCAGATACCGCCTAGACCGATCATTACGGAAGGGCCAAGCTGGGGATCCACAATACCGCCCAGGATTAATTCTATTTCGCCGGGCACCTGTTCCTGGAAGTATATTCCCTTTGCTCCGGGGAAGCGTTTGAGAAAATCCTTAACCACCTCCGCAAGCTCATCCGCGGAACCTATGTTCAGCCGGACTCCACCCACATCGGACTTGTGTATAATTTCCGGATGTTCGATCTTTGCAACTACCGGATAGCTTACGGAAACATTCCGGACTTCCTCAACGGCTCTTAAGAGACCGCTCCGGGGAACGGTGACACTAAAACTGTTCAGTATGGCTTGTACGTCCAGGATGGGAAGGTATTCCCCGTGGGGAGCGCTTTCCAATATTTTTTTTGCATGGCTTATCACCTTGCCGGAAAAGCGCATTGCTTCTTCGGTGAATGAACGGCGGACCCGCATGTTCGCCAGCATGGTGGCAATCTGCTCAGGGTACTGGCTTGTGGGGATGCGGTTTTTGATCAGAACATCACGGGCGCCCTTGCCGAGGGTACGGCCGAAGAAACTGGTTAATACGGGGATATTCGCTTCCTTCAAAAGCGGAACCAGGGCTTCGGCTATCTTACCGGTATCAACCGTAGCGGGGGGTACGCAGCATATCAGCAGGGAATCATACTCACCGCTTTCCAGCATGGCCTTGGCGGCCAGAACGTAATGTTCCGGCGGGGCGGGGGCCACAATATCCACCGGGTTCTGTACCGATGCTTCCCGCATAAGGTTTTCCCGCAGGAAAGACTTCAGTTTTTCCTGGGGAACCGGCAGGGTGAATCCGTAATCACTGAGGGCGTCGGATATGAGAATGCTGGGACCTCCCGCATTAGTCAGATGGGCTACCCGGTTTCCCTTTACCTGCGGCATATTGGCCAGGGCCGCCGCGCAAACAAACAGATCCTCCAAGGACTGTATCCTGGTGACGCCGGCCTTCCGTATTAGGGCGTCAACGATAGCATCGTTTCCCGCCAGGCTTCCCGTATGGGAACTAACCGCCGCCAGACCGATGGAGGTTCTGCCCGACTTTAAGAGCAGTATGGGCTTGGTCATCCTGGCCGCCATCTGATAGAACCGGAAGGGTTCCACAATGCTTTCCAGATATAGGACCACTACCTTGGTACAGGCATCTTTCTCGTAGAAAGGCAGGAGATCGCAGACCGTAATGTCCGCCTGATTACCCAGGGACACTATTGACGAAAATCCAATGCCGAGCTCTTCGGCGTAATCCAGCATACCCGCGCCTATGGAACCGCTTTGCGTAACCAGGGCAACGTTCCCCCTGGCAATAGCGCCCGACAGAATCGTTGCGTTAAGGTTTATGGCAACATTCATTTCTCCCATACAGTTGGGGCCGATGAGCCGCATGTTGTACCGGTCTACAATTTCCACGAGCTTTTCCTGGGCGGCAATTCCCTCGCCGCCGGTTTCCTTGAAGCCCGCTGAAATGCAGACTATGGCCTTTACGCCCTTCTTACCGCAGGTTTCGGCAATTTCCAGCACCGTATGCCCAGGGGTGGAGATGATCGCCAGATCCACCGGGTCCTCAATATCGCTAACCGACGTATAGCCCCTGGCCGTCAGGACATCCTCCCCCCGCATATTAACGGCGTACACCTTTCCCGCGTAGCCCCCCGCCGTTATGTTCTCAACTATGGAGCGGCCTATGCCGGGCTTTTGGGAAGCCCCGATCACCGCCACGGAATCGGGGTAAAGCAGTTTTTCTGTGCAACGTTTATACAGGAGTATATTCTGCTTCCAACTTTCAATGCGGATACCCTGGGGAACCGCTTTTTCCTTATGATAAACATTTCCCGTCTCATCCAGGGCAAATTTTCCCTGGGCAACCTCAAGCAAGGTACGGGCGCCCACTAAGCGGCCCTGCTCGTTCACCAGTTTAAGGTAGTACCGCATCCGATCCTCATCATTACTGTGGAGGCCGTAGTCCACGGGAACCCCTTCGGAGATAATCAGTATGGGTCCGCCGTCAACTTCCTTTGTGGCAAGGTGGGATGTGGAGCAAAGGACGTCCTCTCCGGCTTTCAAGGCAAGCCCTACCCCGTTTCCCCCGGCATAGGCCCGCTTCCCGTCTTTGGAAATGGAAAGATCCGCCGGATGAACATTGATGATGCGGTATTCATCCAAAAGACAATCCGTAGTTGCCCATACATACCCTGCCAGGAGGATGAGATCCCCCTTCATAGGCCGGAGCAATTCCAGGGCTTCGGCATCGTACTCCCGGCGTACATCCTGGTCTTTAAGGGGTTTATTCCGTTTCCTGTAGAACTCCCTGATATCAATGGACGCATGGGGAAGGCCCAGTTTTTCCGCGGTAACCATGGATTTTGAGAGAGGATCGCTGGAAAAAATTCCCGCCACCTCAAAGGGACAATCCGCGCCGGATCCTTCCATTTCCTTCTGCATCTCCCAGGCCCTCCAGAGAGTATCCCCGGATCCGGAAGCGTATCCAATCACCCGCAACTTTCCTGCCGCGGGATTGTGTAGTGATGTTGTCATAATTGTTATCTACTTCCTAAAACTAAATTTGGCAGCGCGAGTACAATGTTAGGGAACAATATACAGAGAAACAACAAAAATACTACCGCCGCTACCATGGGTAGTATCTGTTTGCTTGTTTCAACAAGACTGACATTACCTATCTTTGCCGCCACAAAAAGGCAGGTACCCACCGGCGGCGTCAATGCGCCTATACAGACATTTATTACCAGCAGGACACCGAAGTATACCGGATCAATGCCAAGCTGATTGGTTACCACCAGGACAATGGGGCTCAACAGTAAAATGATCGCTAAGGCGTCCAAAAAGCAGCCCATGATTAACACCAAGAGCATGATCAGGAGCAGAACCACCATTGGATTGGTGGATACCGCCAGGAAAGCGGCGGCAATCTTCTGGGGAATCTGTTGACTGGTTAATACCCAACTCATAACCGTTGAGGACGAAAGAATCAGGGACACAATGGCGGTGCTTTTTGCGGCGGTTAGTAGCGACCGTTTGATTGCCGGTATTTTAAGGGTACGTAACACAAAAGCGCCGATGGCAAAGGCATATACCGCGGAAACAACCGCGGCTTCCGTAGCGGTAAAAAGGCCGGAAAAAATTCCCCCCAATATGATAATGGGCATGAACAACGGCAAAATCGCATCTTTTAAGGCATGGAAAAAATCCTTCACCGTTACTTTTTTTGTTTCCCGGGGTATCCCTTGGATCTTTGCCACAAAGAAAGAGTAGGTCATCAAAACCAGGCCGAAAAGGACCCCCGGAACCACTCCGGCGATGAACATACGCTCAACGGAAACCCCGGCAATGGTGGCGAAGATGATCATGGGGATACTCGGCGGAATGATGGGGCCTATGGCGCCGCCGCTTGCAACCAGGGCTGCGGAGAATGGGATACTATAACCCCGTTCCTTCATCGCCGGCAGGAGCATGGCCCCCACGGCTGCGGCGGTGGCAACCGCGGAACCGCTCATGGCGGCAAAGATCATGGCAAGCACAATCGCTACGTGGGCAAGCCCTCCGGGAAGGCGGCCTACGATGACGTAGGCAAAGTCCATGAGCCGCTTGGTGATCCTGGACTCCTCCATAAGCGCCCCGGCGAGCATGAAAAACGGAATGGCCAGGTAGGGGAACGAATCAAGCCCCATATACATACTGTGGCCCACAATGATTGGGTTAAAGATACCCTGCCACAGCATAATCCCTATGGCGGTCCCGCTCAGCGCAAAAGCCACCGGCACGCCGATCATTATGGCAAGCAGAAAAACACCAAGAAACACTCCTAACATCAGTTACCCCCCGTTTCTTCAAAGTCACGGTCATCAGTCCACATCATGACAAGTCTGATTATCACAAAGATTACCGCGATGATGGAACTTGCCGGTAGTATCAGATAAATTGCTCCCATGGGAATGGGCAGGGTTGTTGCCTGCTGCCGGAACTGCCGCTCAATCAGGGCAAAGGAACCCCAAACCAGAATAAACAGGATGACGTTTATCAAAAGATAAATTCCCGTTTCCAGCAATTTTCTGGCAATTCCCTCCAATTTGGTTTGGAGTAAATCAAAGCGGGTCAAGTCGTTGTAATATACAGCGGTGGGTAATCCAAGGAATACTACCCAGATAAACATGAAACGCAGAAGCTCCTCCGCCCAGGTAAAGGCCTTGCCGAAACAGACGCGTAACAACACCTGTGAAAACATGACCACCGCCATTACTACTATTAATAGCATCAGAAAAGAATTGATGCCTTTCTGAATGCGGGTACAGGCGCTTTTGCACACATGGATTAACGAACCGCTCATTTTGCCCTCCCCAATGATACTAACGGCGTTTTGCCTGTAACGCCGCTTCAATACGATCTATATAGTCCTTTGCCTCCTGTCCCACCGACTTGATGAGGTCATCGTATACGGGCTGGACAATTTGGCGGAAACCGGTGGTGTCAACCTCATTTACGGCCATATACTTCTTCAGCTCCTCGGTAAGTTCATTGTCGAGCCGTTCCGAAATGGGCCGGCTGCGGTCACGAGCGGCGATAACCTCTTCCATGATGATATTTTTTAAATCTTCGGGGAGTTTTTTCCAGAATATCTCGGAAACCGTAACCACCGTGGGGGTATACACATGCTGGGTAATACTCAAATACTTTTGCACCTCATACAGCTTGGAGGCATAGACGATGCTCGGGGGATTTTCCTGACCGTCCACGGTTCCCTGGGCCAGGGCAGTATACAATTCCCCAAAGGCCATGGGCGTAGGATTCCCGCCCAAGACCCGTATGGTATCCACCACGGTTTTTGTTTCCGGCACCCGCAGTTTAAGTCCCCTGAAATCCTCCGCCCTAGTGATGGGCCGGATATTGTTTGTGGTGTCCCGCACCAGATTCATCCAGTATGCAAGGATACGTACGCCGGTTTTTTCAACAAACCTTTCGTTCAGCTCCTGACCAATTTCACCGTCAAGAATGGCGTATACCTCCTGATTGTTGTTATACATATAGGGCAGTTCCAGCACCCCCATGGGCGCCCAGAATGACGCGAGCCCGCCCGGAGACTGGGTGCTCATTTCCAGGGTGCCGAGCTGTAACGCTTCGGTCATAGTCCGCAGGGTACCGAGTTGTCCGCTGGGGTATACCGTTGCTTGAATACGCCCACCGGATCGCTCGTTCATCGCCTTTGCCAATTCTTCAAAAGTAACGTTAAGAATCTGATCCTGGGCGGTGGTATTTCCGATGCGTATGACAATAGGCCTCGTGTCTTCCCTCGAAGCCGCCCCATCGTCTTTTTTTGAGCAGGAGCCCAAAAACACCGCGCAAAGCGTAACAACCGCCGTTACGTAAATAATCTTGTGCATAGTTTTCTCCTCTTATTATTTTCAGATCGATTTTACAATCGCCCTAAATTCCGCCTCTGTGAGATCTCGTTTTTCCTGATAGGACTTTACCTTTACCTTGGGAAGTATTTCGTCGAATTTTTCCTCGGGAACAGAAAGATTGCACTTGGCAAGCCACGCCTTTACATTGTCCTTACCGCTCTTTTTCCCAAGGAGAAGGTAGGGCTCGTTCTGTCCCGTAAGGTCCCACTTGTAGGGCAGCATCACCAGGGGGTCATGATCCTTGCAATTTACCCAAAGGCTGGAGGGCAGTCCGGTTTCCCAGAGGAATATCTTATCCCCCACAATCGGTTTGGTGGGAGGCACGGGGTTACGGGTCAGATCCGCCACAAAATGGGAAAGTTCCTTAAACCTGATTGTATCAACACCGGTATCAATGCCATACATCGCCAAAAGCGCAACCGCCACCGCCTCAAGCTGGGCGCCCCCCGCCCGTTCTCCTATACCGTTTACCGTAACATGGGCAACCTCCGCGCCGGCGCCGAGCGCGGCAATGGTGCTGGAAACGCCCATGCCGAAATCATCGTGGGCATGAATTTCTACCGGCAAGTCAGGAAACGCCGCTTTCAGTTTCCGTACCCGGTGGGCCGCTCCTTCCGGAGAAAACACACCAAAGGTGTCTACCAGAACGAGGGAATCCATGTAACCCTCTTCTCTAACCGCCTGAACAAGATCGATGAGAAAATTTATTTCCGCCCGGGAAGAATCGGCCAGGAAGAACGATACCTTCAATCCAAGATCTTTTCCCGCCAGGGTCGCGTCTATGGCGGCTTTTTTTGCCTTATCCACGGTCCACTTTTTGCCGAATTCCAGCAAATGCTCGCTTCCGATGAGTTCCGCGATAACCCCCTGTACCCCGCATTCCTTGGCGAGCTGCATATCCTTAACCATGTTACGGACAAAAGCGTAAATATCGGCCTTTAATCCAAGGTCGCAAATTTCACGGATCGCTTCGGCGTCTTCCTTAAGGGCAGCCGGGGTACCTGCCTCAATCCGGTGTACCCCCACCTCGGAAAGTCTCTTCGCAATTTGAACCTTTTCATCCTTGGTCAGGATGATGCCCGGCTGCTGTTCCCCGTCCCGTAACGTGGTATCAAGAAATTCAACTTTTTTCGGAAAATTGAATTTATCCGTAACTTCTTTGTCATAGTTGGAAGGGCTTACCCACCACTTGCCTTCTTCATGGTATCCCATATTGACTACTCCTTATAAGGTTAAGATATAGATTTACTAAAATTGCTTTTCAAAAAACCATCACCACTTACGGACCAGGTTGCCGCCGTCTACCAGGATGTCGGTTCCGTAAATAAACTTTGCTTCATCGCTTGCCAAAAACAGAATCGCCCGGCTTATGTCCTGGGGCAGGCCGTAGGAACCGTACGGGGTCTTGGCAAGTTTTGCTTTGACCGCATCGGTGTCCAGCCAGGGAGCGGAAAGGGGGGTGTAAACGGACCCCGGAGAGACGCTGTTACAGCGGATCCCCCTGCCTCCATAGTCAAACGTAATCTGGCGGATCAGCCCCAAAAGGCCGTGTTTTGAGGTGGTATAGGCAACTCCGCCGTGTCCTCCTATGTGTCCCGCAATGGAGCAGGTAAACACAATGACCCCGCCGGAATTTTCGAGCATGTGGGGGATAAGGTTGCG
Source organism: Treponema sp. (assembly GCA_031283725.1). GTDB lineage: Bacteria > Spirochaetota > Spirochaetia > Treponematales > Breznakiellaceae > Termitinema. Next base: position 24,272 of record JAITBG010000104.1, read on the forward strand.
CATGCAGTAAAACGCGCCGGTGAGGTTCACGTCTATCACCCGCCGCCACACTTCGGGGCTTACCTCCAACAGGTTTTTATAATTATCAAAGGCCGCAGCATTACCGACAAAAATGTCGATCCTGCCGAAGGTTTTGATCGTTTCCGCGTACATAGCCTTAACGCTTTCCTCAGAGCCTATGTCGCCCTCAATAACGATGACTTTTCCTCCGGTGGCGGCGATCTCCCCGCCGACCGCCCTTCCTGAAGCCTCCCCGGGGAGACACAGGATCGCCACATTCGCCCCCTCGGCGGCAAAGGCTTTGGAGGTGGCCTCTCCTATTCCGCTTGAGCCGCCGGTTACAATAACCGTTTTTCCGCTGAATCGAGTCATGGATTATTCCTTCCCGTAATACATTTGCAGATAATAAAAGCTGACAGTATCGGCATATTTAACAATCATCGCTTCCCGTGTTTTACAGGCATTGTCCCCGGTGGGCGAAAATAAGGCCGAGTGGGCTAGGATGATGTGTACCACCGGAAGGGGCAGCCCATGTTTCTGCGCAAGATGGGCTCCCGAACAGGGGTGGGGACACAATTCACTAATAGGTTTCATGAAGGCTTCTTTTCCATCCCAGTCCATTTCGATAAAGTTTCCCACATCGTGGAGCAGCGCCCCGGCAATAAGGGCATCCCGGTCAATGGCGCCCGCCGCCCTTTCAGTTTCCAGCAGCCCGTCATAGAGGGCAAGGCAGAGCTTAGTGACGCTCCGGATGTGGTCCACGTCGTTAAAGGGCGCTTTTTTGCTCAGGCCCTTCACCACCACCGGGCAGTTCGTAATACCTTTTTTATCCCAGCCCCCGGTGACTATCGCGTCAAGCAGGGTTTCCGCGCACTTTTTCCGGAGATCCTCATCCTTAATAAGAAGATGCTCAGGCATCAGTTGGTATATATCTTCTACGGTCATGTTCTTCTCCTCATTTTTTCGCTAAGGCGGGAAGCCAGGTAGAAAGGCCGGGGATAACGATGATAAACACCTGACATACCAGCAGCGCTATTACCGGGCCTACTACGGCTTTGAGAATATCCTTGATGGGAATACCGGTAATTCCCGCCGCAGCATAGAGATTGCATCCAACCGGCGGGGTAACAAAGCCGATGGCAAGGTTCGCTACCATAATTGTTCCAAAGTGGATGGGATTTAACCCGATACCTACTGCTATGGGCAGTAAAATGGGACACAGAACAACGATTGCCGCCAGAGTATCCAGAAACATACCGGCAACCAAAAGAATGATATTGATTAAAACTATTATCAGAATCCTGTTGTCTGTAAACTTCAGGATAGCTGTGGTGATAGTCGAGGGTATGTTCTGAATAGCCAGGACCCGCCCAAAGACAGTCGCCACGGCAACAATGATCAGTATAGGTGCGTTTAACCTGGCAGCTCGAAGCAAAATCCCCGGGATGTCCGTTATCTTGATGGTACGGTAGATAAGCAGGCTTACCAGTATCCCGTAGAGAGCCGCTACCCCCGCCGCTTCGGTGGCGGTAAAGATGCCGCTGTAGATCCCCCCAATGATTACTACCGGACAAAGCAGAGCCCAAATACCGTCAATTAGGGCTTTAAGTATCCCCATGCGCGGTTCCTGGGAATCGTCAAGGACAACCGGGTGGGCCCTGCTGAAGACGTGGGCATAGAACATCAGGGCTACGCCGCACAAAATACCGGGGAATACCCCGGCCAGGAACAAATCTCCGATGGATTCGCCGCTGGAAACTCCGTACATCACCATAGGCAGGCTGGGAGGAATCAATACCCCCAAGCCCCCTGACGCTGCGGTAAGGGCGGTGATAAACCGCCGATCATAGCCTTGTCTGGTCATGATGGGGATCATGATGGTTCCCACCGCCGCGAAGGTTGCGGCCCCTGAACCGGAGATGGCGCCAAAGAGCATACAGGTAAACACCGTCGCCATGGGCACGCCGCCGGTAAAGCCCCCTACGCAGGCGTTGGCGAAGTTAAAAAGCCGTCTTGAAATACCCCCGGTTGCCATAACTTCTCCGGCAAAGATAAAGATCGGCACCGCAAGTATGGGGAAGGAATCCATGGACGACACGATTCCCCGTCCGAGGAAGAGCAGGGAAACGCTGCCGCCGAAGACAGAATTGGCAAAGAGTCCCAATCCCATGGCTGCGGCGATGGGTACGCCCAGGACCATAAGTCCAAAAAATATGAGAAACAATGCCGCAATCATGTTATTTTCCCTCCCGGGCGGCCTTATGGGCAGCCAAACCGATGATCTGGGCGATCAGTCCTCGGATAATCCGCATACTCATGAGCCCCATCCCAATCGGAAAAGACATGTAAATATACTGCATGGGGATCTTCAAAACCGGACTCAACTGGGGACGTGTAATTAAACTAACGCACATCTGGATACCGACTATGGTACAGATTACTCCGAAAAGCAGGAACACTACCTGGCTGAAGAGGTTCAGTCCAAGCTTAGCCGTGCCTTTAAGACTGGATTCCAGCATATCTACCCGAATATGGGTTTTTAATTTAGCCACCAGGCTGGACCCTAAAAAGGTCATCCAGATGAATGAATATCTTGCGGTTTCTTCTGTCCAGGCGGCGGGTGTTCTGATGAGAAATCGAAATACTACCTGCAAAACAGTTACGGTAACAAAGTAGCCCATTAGCAAGCAGACAAAATATTCTTCCAGATGTTCATCTAAAAATTTCAACGCTCTCTTCATGGAACTCCCCTTGTGGTAAATATCCGGTTTTTAGCGGGAAGCGGCGTTAACAGCGGCAAACAAACGATCAATAATCGCCTGTCCTCCGACACTTTGTGCAAACACCGATAGTACCGGCTTAACCTTGTCTCTCCACTGCTGCATTTCCTGGTCCGTAAGTTCAATGATGGTCCCGCCGCTGTCTTTTATTATTTTGATATACTCCTCATAGTTTTCGGCGGTCTTTTCGCGCTGGAACAGGGTACCTTTCATGACGGCTTCCCGAACAATCGTCTGCAGCTCCGGAGTCAGACCATTGAACCAGGCGGGGTTTGCCACGAGCATACCGCACTGGAATACATGGTTGGTCATGATCAAATATTTCTGAATTTCATAGAACCTGGAGGAGACGAAGAGCTCCACCGGATTTTCCTGGGCATCCACCGTTCCCTGTTGCAGGGCGGTATACAGTTCCGCAAAAGATATGGCCGCGGGCTGGGCGCCCAAGGTTTCCCAAATGGCGATATGCAGGGGATTTGTCATAACCCGGATCTTAAGCCCCGCCAGATCCGAAGGAAGGCGGATACTCCGGGGGGCGGAAAGTTCCCGGTAGGCCACCGCTTCAATATAGCCCAGCCCCACCATGTCACCCGCTCCTTCCATCATATCCAGCATGCTTTTACCAAAGTCACCGTCCAGCACCTTATAGGCCACGTCTATGTTGGGGAAGGCAAAGGGTACGGAAAACACTCCCAACTCGGGCACAAACTGAACCAGATAGCCTACGTTGGTAAACATTATCTGCACATCCCCTTCCTGTACCGCTTCCACAAGCTGGGGATCGTTGCCAAGCTGTCCGTTAGGGTAAATCTCTACTTTAAATACCCCATTACTTGCCTTTTCCATGTGATCCTTAATCGCCAGGAAAGACTGATGGGCTAAAGTTTGTTCGTTACCCGTATGGGTCATCTTAACCGTGATGGTCTTCGGCGCGCCGGAAGAACCGGAACCAGATTTGCTGCAAGCGCTGAATATAACCGTGAAGGATAAGACCACAATACCTGCTAGTAACATTGTTCTTTTCATTTTATTACCTCCTGCATAATTAAAGCGAAACAAATTTCGCTTATTTCCTAGTTGAGATTTGCTTTTTCCCGTACCTGGGGATTTACCACGTTCTTTGTCCACCGTCCGGAAAGCACATCAATCGTCTGTGCCGCCAGTTTGACATACAGGTCCGCCACGGCTTCCTCTGAATACATACCCACATGGGGGGTAAAGATAACGTTTTTCATGGAAAGCAGTTCATGATCCACCGGCAGGGGTTCGCCCTCACAGACATCCAGACCTGCGGCGGCTATGACTCCCGTCTTAAGGGCGGTAATCAGATCCGCAGTGTTGATAATACCTCCCCGGGAGGCGTTGATCAGGATTACCCCGGGTTTCATCATCTTAAACTGGGGCATGGAAATCATGTGGGCGGTTTCCGGCATCAACGGTGTGTGTATGGATATAGCGTCCGCGTTCCGCAGTACCTCTTCCAGGGTCCCGGCTAAACTGATGCCGGGTTCATTCAAATTTTTTACAAAGGGATCGAACACCACTATTTTCATCCCCATGCCCAGGGCCATCTTTGCCAATTCCCGGCCTATTCTGCCGTAGCCGAGGATTCCCAGGGTCTGCCCCCGGATCCGGTGACTTTTTATCGCCGTACCCGCGGCATAACCTCCGGCCCGCGCCCGGGCGATAAAGGGTAAAAGCTGACGTTCCAGGGCAAGTAACAGAGTAAAGGCGTGGCTGGCCACTTCATAGGTGCAGTAATCCGGAACATTACACACCGCAATTCCTCTGGCCGTTGCGGCTTCAAGATCCACATTGTCGTAACCAATACCGCAACGTCCGATAAATTTAAGGTTTGGCAACGCCCCAATCAGCTTCGCATCAAAGGGGATGGTCATCACCATGACGGCATCGGCGTCCTTTGCCTTATCAATCACTTCCTGGGGGCTTTTATAATTGCAGAAAATAAATTCCTGCCCCGCACCGGTAAAACTCTTAGTCAACTGATCCTTGTTTTCCTGAGTAAGAAACTGTTCTTCCAGATAATAAGTCCGCATAGGGTAATACTTCTCCTTTTGCCTGTTATTTTTTCAAGGTATCCGCCAGGTCTTTGAACTCCCGGCGGCTTAAGTCCCGTTTTACGCTTATGGCCTGATCCTTCACCAGATTGACCATGGTTTTTATTTCCTCTTCCGAAAGGCTAATACCCAGCTCTTGGGCAACCAGAGCGATATTGGCGGCGCCACTCTTTTTGCCGGTATAAATATAGGGAGCGCGCTGGTTAACCAGGGTCCAGAGATAGGGCAGCATTACCAGGGGGTCCGTATCTTTACAATTCTTCCACATCCCCACGGGCATCCCGGTTTCCCAGCCGAAGATACGTTCCCCTACGACGGCCTTTAGGGGCGATACGGGTGAACCGGAACGTTTTTCCACCTCCCGGGAAAGATCCAGAAGCTGCGAAAGATCGATCCCTGTATCAATGCCATAGAGCGCCCGCAGCGATACTAACAGCGGTTCCAGGGGCGTATTACCGGTACGTTCCCCTATGCCGTTTACCGTAACATGGGCGCAGGAAGCCCCTGCCGAAAGGGCCGCGATGGTGGTAGCCACACTCAGGCCGAAATCCTCATGGCAATGAACCTCAATGGGGCATTGCAGCCGTTCAATCATTTTACGAACCGTGTACGCCGCGCCTTCCGGAGAGAACGCGCCGAAGGTATCAACCAGGGTAACAGCATCCAGGTGCCCCCCTTCCTTGATTGCGCTCAGGGTATCCAGCAAAAAATCCAGGCTGGCCCGGGAACCGTCCGCCGGGAAAAAAGTAACCTTCATTCCAAGATCGCGGGCCGCGGAGGTGGCCTCGCAGGCGGCTTTGATCGCCTTTTCCACGCTCCACTTCATGCCTTTGTTAAGGAGATGCTCGCTTCCCGGAACCTCCGCTAGGACGCCGTGTACGCCGCATTTCTTGGCGAGCTCAATATCGCTTACCACATTGCGTACAAAACAATAAATCTCCGCTTTAAGCCCGCTGTCGCAGATTTCACGGATGGCATCCGCATCCCCCTGGGATACGGCGGGGGTCCCCGCTTCAATCTTGTGTATACCAATCGCGTCAAGCTTTTTAGCAATCACAACCTTATCCTCACGGCTGAACACAACCCCCGGCTGCTGCTCACCGTCCCGCAGGGTTGTATCAAGTATCTTTACATCCTTTACAAATTGGAGCTTTGACGTAATCTCCGGCACATAATTCGCCGGCGCCACCCACCATTTTTCTTCCCGAAACCCCATATTATACCTCCACAAGGGCATAGCTATTTTCACTAAGCTTATCGTATCATGTTTTCATAACCTTGTCAACAATATTTTATATGATATTGTAAATTTTTATTTGATTTTTCTCTATCTTTAAAATATTATTAAAAAGGCGTATATCGATTTTTTTTATACAAATTGATATACTTACAGTAAATCAGGGATAACAAGGATAAAGAGGTGTATGTAACTGATTCGGGAGAGATAATGCTGAGTATCCGGGAAGCGGCCAAAGAAATCGGCGTGGTCCCCGCAACCATCCGGAACTGGGAAAAACAGGGAATTATTAGCTCAAAACGGATAAAAAACGGATACCGGGTTTTTGACCATGTGGATATAACCAGAATGCGTGGACTAAAACGCTATTCCAGGGAAAATAAATTGAGTGTCAACGCCGCCAACATAATTATAGGCCGGGCGAAATCTCAAAATACTCATGATCCCGGAGAAGAACCCGGTCAGGGCCCCTCCATGGGGATATTGAAGAGCGAAAAATGGAAACAATGCCGGCTTGAACGGGGTTTTGTCCTGGAGGATGTGGCCAGAGCGGTCCAAATTTCACCTTCCTACCTCCATAAAATCGAAAACAAGCAGACCAATGTTTCCCTGGATATCCTGCAGCGGCTTGCGGATTTCTACGGAGAAGATCTCCTCTATTATATTGCGGATGCCCCCAGCGATCAGCACATTGTACGAAAGGGCGGCGGGGAGCCTATCGAAATAGGGCTCAAGGGCGTTTTGGTAAAATCCCTTATCGCCATGAGCAAATTTTCCCTTTCGGTTCTCCTCTTTACGGCGGAGCCAAATTCCGGCAGGGCCAAATCTCACTTGCACCACGGGGAAGAATTTCTCTATATCCTGTCGGGAAAAATCCATTTTATTTTAGTGAATACCGAATATGTGCTTTCCGCGGGGGATTCCCTGAGTTTCCGTTCATCGGATAATCACGCATGGTTCAACCGCGAAAAAAAGGAAGCCCGAATTCTTTGGACCTATACTCCGGGCCGGCATCCTGCTGCCCAAACCATATAGACTAGGAGTTTTGCGGAACTTCGTTCCGCTTCGATTGAACTGTGCGGTAGTCGCCGCGCGAGATAGGAGTTGTTTCTATGTTTACAACAACAGTAACCCCCAGGTTCGGGGACATTGACGGCCTGGGGCATATCAACAACACGGTTCTGGCGGGATGGTTTGAGCTTGGCCGGAACCCCCTGTTCCGGATCTTCGATCCCAACCTGCAGGTAGCGCACGGCGTATGGCCTCTCATTATGGCCCACGCGGAGTATGATTTTGTGGGGGAGCTCTTTTTTCAGCACGACGTGGAAATCCGCAGCTCCATCAGCCGTATCGGGACCAAGTCATTCACGGTATACCACGAAGCATGGCAGGAAGGCCGACTCTGCACTACCGGGAACGCCGTAATTGTGCACTTCGATTTTATCAGCCGGAAAAGCACACCTATCCCGGAGGATAAAAAAAGGGTGTTAGCAGAACATTTGAAAACACAGGAAAACTAACCGCTCTACCGTATCACCGCTTTGTCATAGTCCGCGGGAGGAATGTAGCCCAAAAGGCGGATGCAGGTGGCGGCGATGGAACTGATCCCCAGGCCCTCGTTCAGGGGCGTCACGGGATACTCGCCCTTGTATTCCGGATCGTAGATGATGCACGGGACGGGGTTGAGGCTGTGGCTGGTCTTAGCCTTGGGGCTGCCGTCTTCCTTGCGGGAAACCGCGCCGGTTTTTTTATCGTGTTCAAACATATCGTCGGAGTTGCCGTGGTCTGCGGTGATAACCAATACCGCGCCTGCGTTCTCCACCACCCTGGCAATACGGCCTAACTGGAGATCCATGGCTTCCATGGAGCAGACCACCGCCTGGTAAATGCCGGTATGGCCCACCATGTCGCCATTGGGGAAGTTGAGCCGGATAAAATCGTAGTTCCCCGAAGGGATGGCTTCCAAAACCCGATCTGCGATCTCCGCGCACTTCATCCAGGGGCGCTGCTCAAAGGGGAGTACGTCGCTCTTGATCTCCACATAGTCCTCAAGCTTGTCGTCAAACTTGCCGGTACGGTTGCCGTTGAAGAAATAGGTTACATGGCCGTACTTCTGGGTCTCCGAAATAGCAAGGGTGCGTACTCCGGTGGTAGCCAGGTATTCTCCCATGGTCCGGTCAATGGAGGGCGGGCTTACCAGGTAGCGGCGGGGCACATGCAGGTCCCCATCGTATTCCATCATCCCGGCGTAGCATACCTTCGGCCTGCGTCCCCGATCGAACTTGTCAAACCGGTCCTCCTCAAAGGCGGCGGTGATCTCCAGGGCTCGGTCCCCCCGGAAATTAAAGTACACCACCGAATCGCCGTCTTCAATAATACCGATAGGCTTTCCGTCTTTGGCGATAACGAATTCTTTGAGGTCCTGGTCGATGATGCCGGGGATCTCAGCGCGGTAGGTTTCCACCGCCTCCCTGGTTGTGGCGAATTGCCGCCCCTCGCCGTGGACGTGGACCTTCCAGCCCCGCTCCACCATGCTCCAGTCCGCGCCGTAGCGATCCATGGTGATCCACATCCGGCCGCCGCCGGAAGCTATGGCCGCATCAAAAGCGCCGTTGTTCTGTTCCTTCAAGAAAGCCTCGAAGGGATCAACGTATTCCAGGGCGCTGGTTTCCCCCACGTCCCGTCCGTCAAAGAGCACATGGACCCGTACCTTTTTGACCCCCTCTTTCTTTGCCTGCGTTATCATGGCCTTGAGATGATCCAAATGGCTGTGCACATTGCCGTCGGAAAAGAGGCCGATAAAGTGCAGGGTTGGCGCCCGGGCGCCTTCGCCCTTAACCACGTTGGACGACACGTCTTTCCAGGCCTGGCCGGTAAACATAGCGCCGGTTTCGATGGAGTTGGTTACCAGCGCCGCTCCCTGGCTAAAGACCCGGCCGCAGCCCATGGCGTTGTGGCCCACCTCGCTGTTCCCCATGTCGTCGTCCGAAGGAAGCCCTACCGCCTTTCCATGGGCTTTAAGCCTGGTATTCGAGCTTTTCCCCTGAATCGCGTCCAGGTGATACATTTTAGAATCCGCGACCGCGTCGCCTTCTTTATATTTGCCGTACCCCACGCCGTCCATGATGACCAGCACCACCGGCCCGCGCCGGCCTTTCCAGGAAGGGTCTTTTTTAAGCGCTTCTACCATAATCAGGAACCCCTTGTTTAATACTATACCCCTAGTATACTCTAAACGCGGCCCGCAGGAAAGCCCCGCGTTGCCTCACTGAAAATGTTACCGAAAAGGGACCATGCCTCAAATTGAAAATGTTACCCAAATTATTATGAGGGCGCTCGAAGGAGGGCGTCCCCATGGGGTTAACCATGCAACAAAAACAGGCGGTAACACGGGAATACAGACCGCGTTACCAAAAGGCATCCAAAAAAGAAAAGCGGGCGTTGCCCGACGAATTCACC
>JAITBG010000078.1 GCA_031283725.1 Treponema sp.
TAGTTAGGCCATTTTGTTTTATAATCTGTCTACTATTTTAGACATTTCTTGGGATTTTCAAAATATTAGGGCTATTTCTCCGAAAATTTGAATGAAGAACGGGTGATACTTTGAATTCCTGATAGGGGGGGGAGAAATCTTGACAGGAGGGGTATTGCGGTGGATACTAAGGTGTCTTGGGTAGATTTCCCGGGAAAGCGGGACGGTAAACGGCCAAAACCATGGGGAATAGGGAGGCTTTATGCGGATTGCCACGGATATTGGGGGAACCTTTACGGACTTGGTGGCCCTGGACCAGCAAGGAAAAGTGTACACGGTCAAGGGGGATACCACTCCGCCGGATTTTGAACGGGGGGTTATTCAGGTACTGGAAAGAAGCGGGCTGGATCCTGCCGGGATAAGCGCCTTTATCCACGGAACCACCACCATCATCAACGCCTTGACGGAACGGAAGGGGGCCAAAACCGCCCTTATTACCACCAAGGGCTTTCGGGACGTGCTGGAAATCGCCCGGTGTAACCGGCCGGATCTCTTTAACCTGGTCTTTGCCAAACCCCGGCCTTTCATCCCCCGGTACCTCCGTTTTGAGGTTGCGGAACGGGTATCCGCGGAGGGGGAAATCCTGGTACCCCTGAACCGGGAAGATGTAGCCAAGGCGGCGGAAGCCTTAAAAAAAGAGGCGGTGGAAGCGGTAGCGATCTGTTTTATTAATTCCTACGCCAATGATATTCACGAGCGGCAGACCGCGGCGGCGCTGCAGAATCTGCTGCCGGATGTTTTCGTCACCCCTTCGGGACAGATAACCCGGGAATGGCGGGAGTATGAACGGACCTCCACCGTCGCCCTGAACGCCTATGTAGGTCCTGTGGCGTCCCGGTACATCCGCAACCTGGAGCGGGAATTGGATAAGGCGGGGATGCGGTCGGGGAAATTTTTTATGCAGTCCAACGGCGGGACCACCCCTTTTGGGGGCGCCAAAACGACCCCCATCAACATGGTGGAGTCCGGCCCGGTGGCCGGAGTCTTCGGCGCCGCCGTGCTGGGAAAAGCCCTGGGGGAAGGGCAGCTTATCTCCTTTGACGTAGGAGGGACTACCGCCAAATGTTCCCTCATTGATCGGGGAGAAGTGAAGATCACCACCAGTTACCGTATTGAGCGGAATGACCGTAATGCCGGATATCCCATCATGATCCCCGTGGTGGATATTGTGGAAATAGGAAACGGCGGCGGTTCCGTCGCGTGGATCGACGATACCGGTTCCCTCAAGGTGGGGCCCCGGTCCGCGGGAGCCCTGCCCGGCCCGGTGGCCTATGGCCGGGGCGGCCTTGAGCCCACCACCACCGACGCGTGCCTCGCGGCGGGGCGGCTTTCTCCGGCAAATTTTGAGGGAACCGTGGATATGACTGCCGTCGAGAAGGCCCTGATGGAGCGGATCGGTAAACCCCTGGGAATGGACGTGAAAGAGGCGGCGGTCAGCGTTATCCGGGTGGCGGAATCGAATATGTACAACGCCCTCAAGTTAATATCCGTGCGCCGGGGCTACGATCCCCGGGACTTTACCCTGGTCGCCTTTGGCGGGGGCGGACCCATGCACGCCGCTTCCCTGGCAGAAGAACTGGGGATCCGCAAAATCGTGATCCCCCTGGCCGCCGCGGTATTTTCCGCCTGGGGCATGTTGATGACCGATATGCGCCACGACTATATCCGCACCAAAATCAGCCTTCTCGACGAGGCTCCCGCCGAAGAGCTTGACCGCTTGTGGGAGGCCCTGAGTTTTACCGCCCAGGAGGACTTCTCCGCCCAGGGTGTAACGGATATGCTCTATGACTATTACGCCGACATGCGTTACGCCGGGCAGGAACATACGGTGAAGATCCAAACCCCCGCCCCTTCCTGGGACCAGGCGGCGAAGGCGGAAATCATCAAACGGTTTCACGAAACCCACGAACACTATTACACCTACCGGCTGGAGGGGACGCCGGTTGAAATCGTCAACCTCCATTTGGCTGCCCACGGACGGATGGATAAGCCGGAACTCCACAAACTGCCGATCCGGCAGGGCTCGATGGCGGAGGCGATCAAAGAACGGCGGCGAGTGTATTTCACCCGGGACGGCTGGCAGGATAGCCCTGTTTATGACCGGGAGGCCCTTTTCGCCGGAGCCAAGCTGCAAGGACCCGCCCTGATCGAAGAAAAGGCCGCCACAACCCTGGCCGGCGTTGGGCAAACCCTTCGGGTGGATGAATACGGTAATCTGATTATAGAAACGGAGGTGAAATAATGGCTGCCCTTGATTCGGTAACCCTTGATATTGTAAAAGATTCGCTCATCGCCATCGGCGATGAAGTGTTTTACGCCTTTGCCCAGACTTCGATGAGCCCTATCATATACGAAACCCTGGATTACGCCTGTGGCATCGCCGACGCGCAGGGGGATCTCCTCACCCAGGGCAACGGCGCCTGCGGTTTTATCGGCATGATATCCCCGATGATCGGTGAAATTATCCGGAAATTCGGTAAGGGATCCATGAAAAGCGGGGATGTTTATATCATCAACGATCCCTATATGGGGGGCGGGACCCATCTTTCCGACATCGGCATGGTGATGCCGGTGTTTTATCAGGGGGAGATCATCGCCTTTGTAGGGAACAAAGCCCACTGGTCCGATGTGGGCGGCATGGCGGCGGGTTCATTTACCACCAATTCCACCGAGGTGTTTCAGGAGGGGCTGCGTTTTTCCGGGGTAAAGCTGGTGGATGCCGGGGAGATCAACGCCACCCTGACCGAGATCATCGCCGTGAATGTGCGGTTTCCCGTTTCCGCCAACGGCGACATGTGGGGGCAGATAGCTTCCCTCCGTACCGGATTTACCCGCCTGGTGGAACTCTGCGATAAATACGGCAAAGCGGTCCTGCTCAAGTCCATGGCCAGGCTCATGGATCAGGGGGAAATGGCCGCCCGCTCGCGTCTGGCGGAGATGCCCCGGGGGATCTACGAGGCGGAACAATTTATGGATGATGACGGCCACGGCAGCCTGGTTAAGATCAAGGTGAAGGTAACAATCAATGAAACGGGGTTTACCGCCGATTTCAGCGGTAGCAACTCTCAGGTAGCCAGCCCCATCAATACCGGCTACAGTTCTCTCTGCGCCGGGGTCAAGGTGGCCTATATGTCCATCATAAACCCGGGCCTTTCGGTAAACGACGGGGTCTTCCGTACCATGCAAGTCATCGCCGAGGAGGGGTCGGTGCTGAAATGTGACGCCCCGGCCCCAACGTCCTGCTACTTCGAGAGCATGCTCTACGCCCTGGACACGGTCTGGAAGGCCCTGGCCCCGGTGTTCCCCGAATACCTCGGCGCCGGCCACATGCTGTCGGTATGCGCGGTGATCCTCTCCGGGCGCCATCACCGTTCGGGCCAGTCCTTCCTGATCGTGGAGCCCACCGGCGGCGGCTGGGGCGCCTCCCGGGGAAAAGATGGTGAAGTGGGCCAGTTCTGCGTGGGGGACGGGGAAACCTACAATGTGCCGGTAGAGATGGCGGAGGTCCGGTACGGCATCCGCATCGACGAATACAGCCTGCATACCGATGGCGCCGGGGCCGGTGAGTTCCGGGGCGGGTCCGGCGCGGTCCGCTCTTACCGGGCCCTTACGGACGGGCAGTTCTTTTCGGCATCCTTTGGACGTAATAAATTTCCCGCCTGGGGCGCCGCCGGGGGCAGGGACGGCTCCTACAACTACTTTGAATTTACTCGCGCCGGCGGCAGGGTGGAGGGCCCCATGGGCATAAGCGCCCAAACCGTTCTGAATAAGGACGACGTGGTCCGGATGATAACCTGTTCCGGGGGCGGTTATGGGGACCCCAAAAAACGGGACAGCGAAAAGGTACGGATGGATGTAAAAAACGGTTACATCTCCCCCGCCCAGGCAGCGGAAGATTACGGCGTCCTCGTGGACCCCGAAAACTTTACCATACAAGAAGTCAGGAGATAACCATGCTGATCCGTGAATTTGATGCCCTGCCCCACATCCTGCGGCCCGACGGAGTGGAGATGACCGATTTTTTTAACGGCGCCCCTGCGGGCGCAGGGGTACGCATGGGGTATGGGGTGTTCCCCCCGGGGGTGACCGCCCCACCGGCGGTACACCAAGAGGATGAATACGCCTTTGTGCTTTCTGGCGCAATAAAAGCAAGGATTGAGGACAATGTCTTCGAGGCCAAGGCGGGTTCCGCTACCTTTATTCCGGCGGGGGAGGAACACATCAGTTTCAATGACGGCCTCGCAGAATGCCGGGTAGTCTGGATGCTGGTACCGGTACCCAGATAAACCAGTTGATGGACCGGTTAGAGCGGGACGAGAGGGAGTAGCGTTAAAAAGAGTTGTTTTAGGGCAGCCAATCTTAAAAATCAGATACGCAAATATACCACGAGAACTGGTAGGGGATTGTATTTTCTTGACTTTGTGATATGAAAAAGCCTACTATTTTGGTTATGAAAACAAAACTATGTAAACAAACCATTCAAATGTTCCTGCTCTGTTTTTTAGCACTGCTTCCTGCGGCCTGTAAAAGCACCGGAACAGCGGCTTCCGGCGGCAATGCCGGGTCCAGGCCGAGGACCCGGGATTTTGTACTCGTATCTAAAGAACAAACCTTTTTCCTTTATCCGGACGAACAGGATACCAGCTCCAAGCTGTATATTTCCTTTACATTACTGGATATTACCGGGGCGGAAAAACAATTTATGTCTCCTGTTTTGTATAAAGGTCAGAGTCCCGGGGAGTACGCCGATAAAAAATTCCAGGATTATGATAAAATGTATGGGGAAATGCGGGGTGTGGTGGAAAAAATGCCCAATATGTCCTGGGAGTCGCTAAACTGGTTTTACAACGAGACTTTTGCCGTCGTTACCGAAACTCCAAGGATAGCGATCATTAGCCAGGAAAAGGATTATTATACCGGCGGCGCCCATGGTATGCGAAGTAAAGACTACTACGTTTTTAGCTTGGAGGAGAAACGGCAGCTTACTCTGGACGATATCGTCATGGACGAGGCTAAACCAGCCCTGGAAGATCTGGTGGAGGAAGCGCTTCGGGGACTTATGGAAATACCGTCCTGGATTCCCCTGTCCGAGAAGGGTTTCTTTGAGGATTGGGAAGGCAAACTGGAGGATTTCTATTTAAGCTCCCATGGCTTGGGTTTTCAGTGGGACCCCTATGAGATTGCCCCCTATGTGATGGGCTCCATGGAGATATCCATTCCCTATAATCGACTACAGGGTATACTTACCCAACGCGGCTTTACTCTGGCCAAAGAGATTCGTTGATATTCGAGCCTTGGGTATTGGCCGAGACCGAATGCTTCCTGGTGGTTTACAAGCCTCCACGGATGCATTCGGCGCCCCTAAAGGGCGCGGCAGGGGATACCCTTCTGGACTGGTGCGCCGGCTCCTATCCGGAGGTTTCCGCTGTGAGGGGGAAGCTTGAGCGGGAGGGAGGTCTCCTTCACCGGCTTGATTACGAAATCAGGGGACTGGTCCTCTTTGCCCGAACCCAGGAAGCTTTCGAGGCCCTGGAAGGGCAGCAGGAACAGGGAAACTTCGTCAAGGAATATGGCGCCCTTACAAGCCCCATATTCCGGACTTCTTTAACAGGATTTCCCCCAATGGAACCCCCGGATATTGGTTACGGGAGGGTTCCTTTTATCGTTGAAAGCGCGTTTCGCCCCTATGGCCCCGGAAGAAAGACGGTTAGGCCAGTTCTTCCAAACGAACTTGCCAAAAAACCGCGCCGGAAAATAGCCCTGGATAGGGGAAACCTCTACAAAACTGAGATAGTAGAGATGAATTCCCCGGCTTCCCCGGCGGCGCCGTTGATCTACCTGCGGATTCGAATTATCCGGGGATTTCGTCACCAGATACGTTGCCATCTGGCATGGCTTGGGTATCCCATCCTCAATGATGTGCTTTACGGGGGTCTTAGTGGGTTGGGAAATACGGATCATTACCTGGAATTAAAATCCCAGGGCTTGTCATTCATGGACCCCATTTCCGGAAAGAACCGATATTATCGGCTTCCACCTATCCACAAGGATCATTAGGGCAGGGCCCGCGGGATGTGACATCTCTTACGGTTGAAAAAAAACATCCCATGGGCTACCATGGCTGTATGAATTTTAAGAAACTTCTTTCCTGGAACGGTTTCCAAACCGCCGGTTTCGGGACAGCGCCGACAGTTTATTTCATCGGTATTAAGGGCACCGGTATGTGCGCCTTAGCGGAATTACTCCATAATTCAGGGTTCAATATATCCGGCTCTGATCGACATGAGATTTTTTACACCGATAGTATCCTTAAGGAACTGGGTATTCCCTACTACGAATCCTTTGCTCCTGAACATATCCCCTCAGAGGCCGATCTGGTGATCCGTTCGGCGGCTTATTCCAGGGACAGCAACAGTGAAATTACGGAGGCGGAAAAGCGCGGTATCCCGGTTCTCAAATACACCGATGCTCTGGGGGCCTATTCAGCCCTCTTCGACTCATGCGGCATTGCCGGGGTCCACGGAAAGACCACCACTACCGCCATAGCGGGAATCCTTATACGAGCCGCAGGACTCCCTGCGCGGGTCCTCGCCGGAAGCGCGGTTAACGGATTCGGTAACCGCTCAACCCTCAGTCTTGGTAACAAGTACTTTGTAGCCGAGACCTGTGAATACCGCCGGCACTTTCTGGCCTTCCATCCCCGGCGTATCATCCTGACCAGCGTGGAAAGCGATCATCAGGATTACTATCCCACCTACGAATCGATCCGGGATACTTTTATTGCATATACAAAACTCCTGCCAGCCGGCGGTGAATTGATCTACTGCGCTGATGATCCCGGCGCCTCGGAAGTTGCCGAATCGGTTAATAAGGGGATGGTAAAACTTACTCCCTACGGAGTGAACGCTGCAGGTGATTTTAAAATAGTATCGCTGCAAACAGGGGAAGAACGGATCGCAGTGCGGGTGGCGGGGTTCCCCATGGAATTAAAGCTGCGCCTTCCCGGACGACACATCGCCCTGGACGCTGTGGCCGCCTTGGCCCTGACGGATTCTTTGGTAAAAGCAGAATACGGCGGGTGGACCAGCGAAAAACACAAATCCGTAAGGCAGGCCCTGGAGGATTTCCGCGGAAGCCGCCGGCGGCAAGAGATACTCGGTGAAGAAGGGGGCATACTTTTTATGGATGACTACGGCCATCACCCCACGGCTGTCAGAACCACCCTGGAGGGGCTGCGGGAGTTTTACCCCAAACACCGGCTTGTACTGAGTTTTATGTCCCACACCTATACCAGAACAGCCGCTCTGCTGGATCAATTTGCCGCTTCCTTCAAAACCGCCGACCTGGTGGTGTTACACAAAATCTACGGTTCCGCCAGGGAAGAATACCGTGGCGGTGTTACCGGCCATACGCTCTTTGAAAAAACCAAGGAGCTTCGGAACGGGGTGTATTACATCGAAGAGCCCATGGAAGCGGCGGAATTATTAAAAGGAATACTTAAGCCAGGGGATCTCTTTATTACCATGGGCGCCGGAGATAACTGGAAACTTGGGAAGGTTCTTTTTGATTATTACCGCTTAAAATCAAATAGCTCCGCAAAGGATGTTCTGCAATGATGAGTATGACCGGCTATGCCGTCCAGGAAATTCAAGATGACCAGATCGCTCTTTCAGTGGAAATTAAGGGGTATAACAGCCGCTTTCTGGATCTCTTTGTTTACCTTCCACCCTTTCTATCTTCATTGGAAAGCGAGATTCGGGACTATATAAGCTCACGTTTCAAGCGGGGAAAAGTTGAGGTTAATATCCGCGTCAAAGAGCGTAATTCCGATATTACCGTTTCGGTAAACCATAAGGCGGCCAGGGTATATCATGACAAGATTCTGGATTTAGCCAGAGAACTGGGTTTGCCGGAAAAGCCGGGCCTGGCCTTGATCCTTGGAATGGAAGGGGTGCTGGAAATCGAAAAAAACCGGGACGACAGGCGATACCGCAGTCTTATTGAACCGTTGCTCCAAAAAGCGGCGGATCAGTTTGAGGCAGAACGGGTCCGGGAAGGAAAGCACACCCAGGAAGATATACTTTCCAACATCGCCTACCTGGAAACGGCGGTTAAAAACACGGTTGCCCATGTCCCCGCCATTGAAACATCGATTCAGGAAAATCTAAAAACACGGTTTATAGAATTACTGGGGGACCGGATCGACGAAAACCGCATCCTGGCGGAAACCGCAGTGTTACTAATGAAACACACAATTTCTGAGGAGCTGTCCCGGCTGTCCTCACACCTGACGGAGTTCCGTTCAGAAACAGAACGCAACCCCAGCCCGGGGAAAAAGCTCGATTTTCTCTGTCAGGAAATCAACCGGGAGATCAACACCATTGGCTCTAAAACTCCTGTTCTGGAATTAAGCCAGGCGGTGGTGGATATGAAGAATGCTCTGGAAAATATTAGGGA
>JAITBG010000108.1 GCA_031283725.1 Treponema sp.
ATCGGGGTGAACGCGCTTGCGGCGGTGGGTTGTACCGGAAGCATCAACTTTTTTATCCTGGGTTTTGTGGGGGGCTTTACCCAGGGTGTTTCCATCATAACAAGCCAGCGTTTCGGCGCGGGGGATGAGACCGGAGTACGGCGCAGTTTTGCCGTGGGTATCTTCCTTTCCGCCGCCATGACGCTGGTATTAACCGCCGTCAGTGTTATTACCGCCCGGAAATTTCTTGTCCTTATGCGAACCCCCGCGGAAATTCTGGATGGCGCCCACAATTATATTATTGTTATTTATTGGGGTATTATCGCATCGGTTATCTTCAATCTGTTTTCCAACATGATGCGGGCGGTAGGCGACAGTAAAACTCCGCTTATCATTTTGGTAATTGCCTGCATCATCAATATCATTCTGGATTTTGTGTTTATTCTGATATTTCACACCGGGGTAGAAGGGGCGGCCTATGCCACGGTTATCGCGCAGGTAATTTCCGGCCTTTTGTGTATTCCTGTTATCAGAAAAAAACTTGCCGTTTTAAGCATCAGGCGGGAAGACTGGCGTTTTTCAAAGGCGGAAGTTTGGCTGCACTTTAAAGTGGCCTTCCCCATGGGGTTCCAGCTTTCGATCATCGCGATAGGGATAGTAGCGGTTCAGTTTGCCTTAAACGGCCTGGGAACACTGGCCGTGGCCGCCTTTACCGCGGGGGGAAAGATAGAACAGCTGGGTACCATGCCGATGGGTTCTTTCGGCGCGGCAATGACTACCTATGTGGCACAGAATTACGGTGCCCGAAAAGTGGATCGGATTCAAAAAGGCATATTCCAGTGCCTCGTGTTTTCGGGAATTTTCAGCGTGGTTATCGGGGTAATCTTTTTCCTTGCCGGACCTTCCCTGACGGCGGTCTTTGTCGGCCGGGATCCGGAAGTTATTTCCCTTGCGCATACCTTTCTCAAGATCGAAGGGTCCTGCCTCATCCTGCTGTCCAGCCTGTTTGTGTGCCGCCAGAGTCTTCTCGGCTTAAGCGACAGTTTTACTCCCACCGTGGCGGGAATCATGGAACTTGTGATGCGGATGTTCGGCGCCATTATGCTGTCAAGGTACATCGGTTTCGCCGGCGTCTGCTGGGCGGGCCCTCTGGCGTGGCTCGGCGCGGCGGTACCGCTTTTTATCGCGGTGCTGCTTCACATCAAGCGGCTTAACCGGGAATTTCTCGCGGACCGCCGCAGGCAGAGCCTTTCCCGCCGTTAATCATCACAAACTTTTGCGGGGCGCCATGCGCCGTTATTCGCTAAAAGCCGCCTAACCCGAAATTTCCCGCCGCCTGTCCGGCACTTTCAGTCGAACCGGAGACAGTAAAACATGTCCTTAACAGTGGGAAATACACATACAGACAACAAAAACAGCAATTTAACAGGCCGAATGTCGAGTTTATGTTGGGCGCATCCGGCGCTGTCAGACCCTTCGGGTCTGGCGCCGGACCGGGCTTTACGCTTGTATCTTTTGCCCAAATATCCCAAAGGGGCCAATATCCCAAAGGGGGCAAAAGGATACCGCTTCAATCCCTTGCGCCTGGCTGTTAGATACATTGGTAACAAAACTCGAAGTCCGGCCTAATATTTTGGGGTTTTACACGCGAAACGCAACAAACACTAGTCAAAGGAAAGCACCACCTTACGGATCTCCGGATCCCCGGAGTCGATCCGCTGGAAGGCTTCGATGGCCCCGGCAAAGGGAAACACATGGGAAACCTGCTCTTCAATTTTGATCTTCCCCTCCTTGTAGGCGTTGATCACCTCCTCAAATTTGTTGTTCTGCAGCCGGGAACCCCGGACATCCAGCTCCTTGGCGGTGATCTTAAACTGCTGTACCGGGGAGGGCTCCTCCAGAAAAGCCATGGTGATCACCCGGCCGGCATTGCAGGTGAGGTCCGTGAGCAGGGGCAGGGAACCGGGGAATCCCGCGGCGTCAATGGAAACCGTGGGGCCCCACCGGGTATATTCCTTTATCTTCGCGGCCAGGTCCTCCTTCGTGGAATTGATGGTTTCGGACACCCCCAGGGCCGCGGCTTCCTCCAGACGCCGATCTACCACATCGGACACGATAAGCCGGGCGCCGGTCAGCATCACCGCTTTAATCAGACTTTTCCCCAGAGCTCCGGCGCCGAGGACGAAGACAATGTCATCTTTGGTGATCTGTGCCCGGGAACAGGACTGGAAGGCGATGCTCATCGGTTCGATCATCACCGCGTCGGTAAAGACAAGACCTGAGGGCAAGAGGTGCATGGCCTCTTCCCCGGCGGTAACGTATTCCCGGTAGCCGCCGTCGATGTGTACCCCCCGCACTTTCAGATTACAGCAGATATTCGGGCGGCCTATTTTGCAGGGATAGCATTCCCCGCAGCTTACAATCTGATCGATAATGACCGGGTCCCCAACCTTTACCTTGGTAACCTCCTTCCCGGTTTCGGCCACCACCCCCACTATCTCGTGACCCATCACCCGGGGATAAGTCGCCACCGGGGAGGTCCCGTGGTAAATATGCACATCGGACCCGCAGACACCCGCGGCTTTCATCTTAACCAGCACGTCTTTGGGCCCTTCGATTTTCGGCTGTTCAACGTCGATCATCCTGAGAACACGGGGTTTTTCCGTCAACAGTTGTTTCATTGTGTTTCAACCTCCTATCCATTTGAGCGGGATGGTAATCAGCGGGGGCAGCAGTATCAAGAGGTACACCAGGATAACCTGGAAAATATAATAGGGGATGACGGGCCCCAAAAGTTCCTCCATTTTAACTTTTCCGGTGGCGCAGGCGACGTTGAGCACCGGGCCCACCGGCGGCGAGGTGAGGCCCAGCACGTTTGCCAGGGTAAACACCACCCCGAAGTACACCAGGTCGATGTGGGCGGCTTTGAGCAGGGGCAGCATGATCGGGGTCATGATAAGAATAGTCGGCACCACGTCCACGCAGGTTCCCATCAGGATGATGATGGTCTGGAGCACCACGTTGAGGAGGGCGGGCCGGCTTACCAGGGGGCTGAGGGAAGCGGTGATAAGCTGGGGAATTCGGGAGATGGTGAGGAAATAGGCCGCAACCTGGGCGGCGGCGGCAAGGAACATCACCACCGCGGACATCTTCGCCGCGGCAATAAAGGCCTGAAAGAGATTTTTCGGCGTCAGTTCCCGGTACACAAAGATCCCGATAACGAGGGCATAGACCACGGCGACGACCCCGGCTTCGGTGGCGGTGAATACGCCGCCCCGGAGCCCGAAAAAGATGATGAGGGGCAGCAGCAAAGCCCACAGGCCGTTGAAGAATATCTTGAGCGTTTCTTTCAGGGTAGGCTTGGGCGCGTCGGATTTTACCGCGTCCTTGCGGGAAACCACGTACCAGACCACGCTCATCCCGACGGTGAGGTAGATCGCCGGGG
>JAITBG010000222.1 GCA_031283725.1 Treponema sp.
GCTGAAACGGTTCCATCCCGAGCATAGTACCTTTCTGCTTTTTTTGTCAAGAAACGGGCATATTGTAAACGAATGGCACAATTCGTTTATCACCGAATATATCGAAGGGGTTGAAATGGGGGGCTCAAGGCTGCATGAGAGCCCTGCGGGATCACGGCTACAGAATACCCGAAGATGTCAGTATCATCGGGTTTGGTAATTTATCCGCCGGCAGCCTTTCGGATCCGCCCCTCACGGGCATTAGGGTATCCAATCATCAGATAGGGCTGCGGGGCTTGGAAAGACTGGAAGAACGCCTCCAGGGCTCCTCCGAATATCGCCGGGAAAAAATGTTGATCGCCGGGGAATTAGTTATCCGCGGCAGCGTTATTGGTATCTAAACTACTTGTAAAAAGCACCATTTTGGGATAAGAATAGATGTGCCCAGAGATAGACCCTTTTATGCCCAGGGACTCCGTTTTTCCTGTATTCGTTGTTCGGAATGCTGCAGGATAGACCCGGGCTTTGTTTTTTTAAGAAAAAAAGATACGGAGAATCTGGTTTCGGCCTTAAAAATGAAATATACTGAATTTGTAGAATTTTATTGCCGGTGGGTGCCCGGTTTGGATGGGGTTGAGCAGCTTTCGTTAAAGGAAAGGGGTAATTATGATTGTATTTTCTGGAAAAACGGCTGTTCCGTATATGAAGCGCGGCCCTTACAATGCAGAACTTTTCCTTTCTGGCCGTCCATTCTTAGCTCCGTTGGTTCCTGGGAGGCTATAAGCTGTTCGGGAATGGGAAAAGGAGCCTTACATTCCATGAAAGAAATAGAATTAGCCCTGGCCAGGCAGAAAACGGAGCCTGTCATCAGCAGAAATATGGGGTCCAGGGGCTCTATTAATGAACCGGGGGGAATATAGAATGCGCATCCAATTTTGGGGTGTCCGCGGGTCCCTCCCGGCGCCGCAATTATCGTCCCAGATACAGAGCAAGATTTCCGCTATTTTGGAACGGGTTACTCCGGAGGATATCCGCAGCCCCGAAAGCCGGGAACGTTTTATGGCGGAACTCCCTCCCTGGCTTTTTGGAACCGTTGGGGGCAATACCCCCTGTTTATCCCTCGCCAACGGAGATCCCAAGAACCGTATTGTTTTTGACTGCGGTTCGGGCCTTCGGGAAATGGGTATCGCCATGGCTAGGGAAAAACCAAAGCCGACCCATTACGATATTTTTCTTTCCCATCTGCACTGGGATCATATCCAGGGGCTGCCGTTTTTTGGACCTGCCTATGATCCGGCGGTAACCATAGACTTCTATTCCCCCATGCAAAAACTTGAAACCGCCCTCTCCGGTCAGATGAGTTCTCCCTACTTCCCGGTCCACATACAGTCCATGGGTTCCCAGAAGGAATTCCATGTTATGGAAGAGAGTTTGACCATAGAGGACATGAACATATCTTTTAAAAAGCTCAGCCACCCCGGGGACTCCTATTCCTTCATGGTCACGGACGGGAAAAACCGGTTCATCTACGCCACCGATACGGAGCTTTCCGCCGAAGTTTTTACAAAAAATGACGAAAACGTTTCCTATTTTGAGAAGGCGGATCTGCTGGTAATTGATGCGCAGTATACCCTGGGGGAGGCGATCTCCAAGTACAACTGGGGCCACAGCGCCTTCAGCATGGGAGTTGATTTTGCCGCCAACTGGGGGATAAAACACATGGTTCTTTTCCACCACGATCCCACCTATGACGACCGGAAACTCTTTAATATCCTCCAATCCGCCCGGTGGTATACCGAACGGATGAATATAAAAGGGGTGAAAATATCCATCGCTATGGAAGGAATGGAGATAATTCTGTAAGTGAAATGCGCTGCTTGTTCCGTTATCACGGTAATCTGCGCCCTGTTGGGAACCCTCCTGTTCCTTACCGCCTTGGCCGCGGGGAGCCTGATTTACTTTAACAGTCCTCCGGATAAGCCCCCGGTAATTTTCCAGGACGATTCTTCCATGCGGATTGATGAGTCCGGCGCCGTCCGGTTGGAACTCCGGCCGGGGGAGAGTGTACGTTCCGTGGGACAGCGTTTGGAAAATGCGGGGATAATCCGGAACCGCTATTTCTGGGAATTACTTTCGTATACCGATAAGGAGTATCTCAAGGCGGGGATATACAGCCTTTCCCTTCCGGCAAGCCAAATTGAAATCCGCGCCATCCTGGTTTCCGGCAGACAGCTTCTGATCCGGGTTACGATTCCCGAAGGAGCCACCTTAAAAAAAACCGCCCAAATCCTCGCGGAGGCGAATATCTGCGGGAAGGAAGCTTTTCTAGCCGCCTCTTCAGACAGGGCTGTCTTGGATAATTACCGGATACCCGGACCCACGCTGGAGGGCTACCTCTACCCCGACACCTATCTTTTCCCCGAATCCTATCCCGTAGGACTGGCGGTAAAAACTATGGCGGATAACTTTTTCAGACGCCTTGCGGAAACCGAGCCGGAAGCCCTGTCCCTGTCCCCGGCGGAGCTCAACAACCGGGTAATTATGGCTTCCATCGTGGAACGGGAGTACCGGGTAGACGGGGAGGCGGCTCTCATGGCCGGGGTCTTCTACAACCGCCTGCGGGTAGGCATGGCCCTTCAGTCCTGCGCCACCGTGGAATATGTGATCACCGAAATTCAAAATAGGCCTCATCCGGAACGGCTCTTTGACCGGGATACGGAGATCCGCAGCCCGTATAATACCTATATGGTCCCGGGCCTTCCGCCGGGTCCGATTTCCTCTCCCGGAGCGGTAGCCCTGAATGCCGCCTTCCATCCGGTTTCCAGCGATTACCTCTACTTTAGATTAGTAAACCCCGCCGAAGGCCGGCACTACTTTTCCAAAACCCTGGATGATCATATCCGGGCGGGGGTACTCTATGTGAAAGGCCGGAGCCTCTAATGCCTTATATTGCTGAATCAACCATTCGGGAACTTAACGACAAACTGGACGCTGTTTCCGTGGCGGGCGACTATGTACGGCTGGAAAAGCGGGGAGGGCGGTATTGGGGGCTTTGCCCCTTTCATAATGAAAAAACACCGTCCTTTATGGTGGACCAGGACCGGAAATTCTACTACTGTTTTGGCTGCCACAAGGGCGGTACCATCCTGGATTTCGTCATGGAGATGGATAAACTTTCCTTTCCCGAGGCGGTTAAAACCCTGTCCAGACGTCTGGGTATTGAAATAATGTATGAAAACTCCGGGCTTCCCCAAAAGGACGATGGAAAAACAGCCCGTCTTGAGGAATTAGCCGAGCTTTACCGCCGTGTAACCCTCAGTTTTCAACATTTTTTACTGAAAAAACCGGAAGGAGCGGCGGCAAAGCGGTATATTATATCTAGGGGGATCAGCCAAGAGATGATAGACCGCTTCCGCCTGGGTTATGCGCCTGCAAACAGGGACTGGCTTTATAAATTTTTGTCCGGCAAAGGCTATTCCGAAGAGTTTCTCTCTTCGTCCGGGCTGTTTTCAAAGAACAACAACCGGAGCGCCTTTTTCGCGGACCGGCTTATGTTTCCCATAGCGGATCGCCAGGGCAGAAGCGTAGCCTTTGGGGGGCGTATTCTTTCAGGGGAAGGTCCCAAATACCTTAACTCCGGGGAATCCGAAGGATATAAAAAGCGGGAAACCCTCTTTGCGGTGGACCTGGCAATGCCGGAGATCCGTAAAACCAAGGAAGTCTATATAGCCGAGGGTTACATGGACGTGATCGCCCTGCACCAGGCGGGGATTACCAATGCCGTTGCTCCCCTGGGAACCGCCTTTACGGACGAACAAGCCAGACTTCTTAAACGCTGGGCGGAACGGCTCTACCTGATTTTCGATACCGATGAAGCGGGACAGAACGCGGCGTTGAAAGCTATCATGACCTGCCGGAAAAACGGCCTGGAGAGCTTTGTGGTAACCCCTGAAATGGACGGAATGAAAGATCCGGCCGATATTTTGAAAAATTTTGGTCCTGAGACATTGCAAAAAAGTGTAAAATGTTTTATAAATGATTTTGAATACCTTGTAAAAAGGAGTAAGTCTCTTTTTGATCTTTCCGATTCGGTGGGGAAATCCCGGGCGGCGGTTTTTTTGTTTCCCTATCTGAAAACCATGGATTCCGACGTTTCCAGGGATTCCTGTATTGGGGTCATTGCGGATGCCATAGGGGTTGAACGGCAGGCTGTAGTAGCAGACTTTCGCCGGTTCAATAACGGGCAGTCCGGTCAAAGGCCGGGGGAAATAGCCCGGGAAACCGGTGATTCCGGAGTTCAGCGGCTAATTAGTTTGAATGACGAGCTTTTTCTGCTCACCACGGTTGTGGTCAACCGTGAATTGTACCCTAAACTGCGTTCAGTCCTTACCATTGAGGATTTTGATGATCCCGCCGCCAGGGAGCTTTTTATAGCCCTGGAAGAGTGGTTCAGGAATGATATGCCCGGAATGGACGATCTCCTATCCCGGATAAGCAATAGGGCTTTACGGGATTTTGTTATCCGGCAAGGGGTTTCGGAAGCGTTTTCCATAAATGCCGGAAGGCTTGTAAACGATGGAATCAGGACGGTAAAACAGAAACGGCTGGAGCGCAGATTAGCCAGAATTATAACAGAACTGCGGATCACAAAAAATGAGCATGTTCCGGAAGGCCACGGGGGAAGCTGTCTTGAGGAATTGCTCGCAGAAAAAGTGCATCTTGATGC
The DNA here is from genome assembly GCA_031283725.1 of Treponema sp. GTDB lineage: Bacteria > Spirochaetota > Spirochaetia > Treponematales > Breznakiellaceae > Termitinema. Next base: position 4,706 of record JAITBG010000222.1, read on the forward strand.
CGAATTACGTCTACTTAAGGAAGCTAACCAATGACGGAATTGCGCACGCCCAATGTGGCGACGCCAGACATGGCGCTTGATCCTGCTGTTGTAAAACTAATTGAATACGCAAAGGAAAAGAAAACTCTTTCCTTCGATGAGCTTTCCGATTTTCTGCCCGAGGAATATGTCGTAAATTCCGACATAATTGATCAAGTTCTCAGCCTTCTGGTCACGGCCGGTGTTCAGATTACCGATGTGGACTTGGGAGAGGACGAGGCGGAACCGGAGGTCCGGAAGAAGGAGAAGGCGGATAAAAAACGCCTGGTCTACAACGAGAAGGAATCTTCGGTTGATGACCCCATACGGCTGTACCTGCGGGAAATCGGAAAGGAGAATCTCCTCACCGCCGAACAGGAGGTGGAGCTTTCCAAGCAGATGGAGAGCGGGGAGAATATCATCAAGGGTGTTATCAAGAAATCCGGAATGGTTATCCCCGAATTTTACCACATCGCCCAACGGGCCTTTTCTAAGAAGGATCCAAAAGAATTAAGCCTAACCAAAAAGGAAACCACAGAATACCTCACTGAACGCCGCCGGTTGAACCAGTTTTACAAGGAGACTCTCAGGATAATCGGGGGAGACCTAAAGAGTTACATTGAAAACAAGCGGCGGATCATCATCCGGGGTGGTGATATTTTCGATGATCAGGAACTCAGCGGGATACGGTCCCGTATTCTGGAAGTGATTGAACGTGCGGAGATCCACCCGGAGGAAATAGCGGGGTTTTCGGATAAATTTGTCCAGGCTTCAAAAAAAATAAAGCGGTATAAGAAAGAACAGGAACGAATAGAGAAGCGGCTCCGGGTGGGTTCCCTTAAAGAACTGCGGGCTCTAGGCCGGGGTCTGACCATTAAAGAAGACCGGGAGCGGCTGGAGTCCGGCCTGGGGCTTAGCTCCGACGAAATTAAGGAACTTATCAGGCATATCCAAGTTACGGAGAAGAAGCTCCGCCAAATGGAATCGGAGTTTGAGGAATCCATCGAAGATATCAACCTCATGGCCAGGGAGATAAACCGCGGCCGGGTGATGATGAAGAACGCCAAGGACCGGCTTATCAAGGCAAACCTCCGCCTGGTGGTTTCCATTGCCAAGAAGTATACCAACCGGGGGCTCCACTTCTTCGATTTGGTCCAGGAGGGGAATATCGGCCTTATTAAGGCGGTGGAGAAATTTGAATACCGGAAGGGGTACAAATTCTCCACCTACGCCACGTGGTGGATACGGCAGGCCATAACCCGGTCTATTTCCGACCAGGCCCGGACTATCCGTGTACCGGTGCACATGATTGAGCAGATAAACAAGGTGATTCGGGAATCCCGGCAGCTCATGCAGGTCTTAGGCCGGGAGCCTACTGACGAGGAAATCGCTGAGCGGCTTGGCTGGACCGCTCTGCGGGTAAAGTCGGTAAAGAACGTAGCCCGGGAACCTATCAGCTTGGAAACTCCCATTGGAGAGGAAGAGGATTCTCTGCTGGGGGACTTCATCGAGGACAAGGATGTGGAAAACCCTTCGAGCCAAACTGCCTTTACACTGCTTCAGGAGCAGCTTTCCGGGGTGCTTTCCACCCTTCCTGCCCGTGAGCAAGAAGTCCTCAAGATGCGTTTTGGCCTGGATGACGGATATTCTCTCACTCTGGAGGAAGTGGGGCTCTATTTCAATGTTACCCGGGAACGTATCCGGCAGATTGAGGCTAAGGCCCTGCGTCGGCTGAGGCATCCCCGAAGAAGCCGGAAATTAAAGGATTATCTGGATCACTGAGACTGGAAGATTATGAGAAAACGCTTTAACTGGTATGATATTATATACATATAAAGAGGAGATATATGGTAATGGAAGATGTTTTTGAAAAGTTACAGACTTTGCAGGATATCCTATCGGAAAGAATAATTTTGGAACGGGATATTCAGGAGATACCAAAACTGCTGACCACCCAGGAAGAACTGTTGTCCCGGCTTAAGAAATCTTTTATTGAGAAGAATCAGGACTATGAGAAAGCTAAGTTTTCCGAAGGAGATTTCAGGAATCTTCTGGCCCAGGCGGAGGCCGACCGGGAAAAGGCTGAAAAAAATATGGATTCCATCACTACCCAGCGGGAATACGAAGCTCTGGACAAGGAAATCCGGGATGCCACCGAGAAAGAACAGCAGTATCGCAAGGAACTCCAGCGTGAAGAACGGGTTCTGGCGGATCTGGATGAACAGATGAAACAGAACGCCTCCCTTATTGAGCAGCAGGAAAAGGAATTGGAGGAACGACGGGCGGGCATTGAAGCTGAGGTGGCGGAAAAAAAGCTCCAGGTTGCCCGTTTGGAAAATGATGAGCAGGCCATTACCCCCGGACTTGATCCTGAGGTGCTCTTTAAATTTGAGCGGATCATCCGGAATAAAGGCGGCCAGGGTATTGTGGCTATTAAAGGCGGGGTCTGCATGGGCTGTCATATGATACTTCCCGCCCAATTTGCCAATATGGTCCGTAAGCGGGAGGAAATTGTCTTCTGCCCCTACTGTTCCCGAATCCTTTTCTACGAGGAATCCGATCAGGGTGAGGAAGAATTCTTCGATAACGAAGACGCTGGCACCCTTGCGGACCTTGACGATATGGAAGACGACGAATATGATGAGGATGAAGAAGAGGAAGAGAAGGTCAATATCGACTATGACGAGTGATTTTTAGCGATGAACCAGATTCCCGCGCTGTGGGTAAAACCGCGGTGAGGAAAGTCCGGGCTCCGCAGGGCATGATGCCGGGTAACTCCCGGGCGGCGGGGGTAATCCTTCGCCGACAGACAGCGCAACAGAAAGTAAACCGCTTTGGGTTTAACCCCCAAGAATAGGGCTTCGCCGTATTCTTGAAAGTGTTTTTTTGGTTAACCAAAAAAACACTAAGTAAGGGTGAAAGGGCGGTGTAAGAGACCACCGCGGCGGCGGTAACGTCACCGGCACGGCAAGCCTCATCAGGAGCAAAGTCAAGCAGCGCCATGAAAAGGCAAAAGCTTTTTCGGCCAAAGCCCGTTGGTTTAGGCGCGGGTAGACCGCTCGGGACCTGGTCCCGGGAGGCCTTTTGTAAGAAAGGTTCAAGATAGATGGGAATCGGCGGCGTAAAACCGTCACAGAACCCGGCTTATGGTTCATCGTTTTTTTTGTAATTGACAATTAATCGTAAACAGTATTAAATCATAAAAGATGTTTAAAGAACGCCCACGGTCCGAATATGGTTATCAAGCCCGTCGGAAGCAGACTATTAAAAACGGCTTATTAATTGTATTGGCGGTTATTCTCTGTATTTCCCTAATCTTTGTGTTAACCGGCTGGAAGAACAGGATGGGAAGCGAAAAACAGGAACTGGTACGCCTATGGGATGAAAAGGCCTATGATAAAGTCTTTGAGATGAGCCGTACGGGACTTGAAAATAGGCCGGCGGATTATTTTCTTTTGACTTCCCACGGGCTTGCGGCGTTTCAACTTGGCATTGCCCAGATCAACAGTTTTGATAAGCTTACCTATATTGATGAATGTATTTGGTCTCTCAGAAAGGCCCTGCAGGTAAAGAACGGCGTCAATGACGGGCTGGTCCAGTATGCGTTAGGCAGGGCTTATTACCATAAAGGTTCGGGATATGCGGATTTAGCCATTCAATTCCTCGAGGAAGCCCGGGATTTGTCCTATAATGCGGCGGATATTCCGGAGTACCTCGGACTCGCCTATGCGGCAGTACATGACTACCGGAGCAGTGTGGAGGCGTTTTCCCAAGCCCTGGTCCCTCAGGAAGAGGACGGAAACAGTACATCTGATTTTTCTTTGGATCAGCTTCTTTTAGCTATGGCGAATTCTTACATAGCCCTGGGTGAACCGGATCAGGCCACGGCCTATCTTTTGCGCTGCATAGAAACCTCCCGGGATTCCAATACGGTTATCGCCGCCCGGCTATTGGTAGGTGATATTTTGGCTAAGGCCGGCAAAACGGAGGATGCGGAAGCTCAGTTTCAGGCTATTTTGGATGAAGACGGTGAAAATGCGGAAGCTCATTTCCAACTTGGTGAATTATATGAGGCCAGGGGGGATGGAACCCGGGCCCGGGCTGAATGGCGCCGGACGCTGAGAATTGATCCAACCCACGCACAAGCCCGTTCGCGGTTGTAATAATCTTTATTGAGGATAAAAATAGGTAGGAGGATATATGTTCGGAAGAAATTCTTCAGATATCGGCATTGATTTGGGTACCTGTAATACCCTGATATATATACGCGGTAAGGGGATCGTCATTAACGAGCCGTCGGTGGTGGCGGTTGAACGGGGAACCAAGCGGGTTATGGCCGTGGGGACCGATGCCAAGCGTATGCTCTGGAAAACACCGGAAAATATTATTGCCATCCGGCCCATGCGGGACGGCGTTATTGCGGACCTGGAATCCACGGAGAAAATGATCCGGTATTTCATTTCCAAGGTACTCCCCCGATACCGGTTTATAAAACCCCGGATGGTCATTGGGATTCCCTCGTGTATCACCGAAGTGGAGCGCCGGGCGGTTGAGGAAAGCGCCTATAAAGCCGGGGCCCGCGAGGTAATGGTTATTGAGGAAAGTCTCGCCGCCGCTATTGGGGCAGATATTCCCATATTTGAGCCCGCCGGACATATGATCTGCGACATAGGCGGCGGAACAACGGAAATATCGGTTATATCCTTGGGAGGCATGGTGGTGACCAATGCCATACGCCTTGGAGGTGATGAATTTGACGAGGCCATTATCAAACATGTTAAGAGTATTCATAACCTCACCATCGGGGAACAAACCGCTGAACGGCTTAAGATTAATATAGGAAACGCCTCTCCGGAAAAAACCATCGAGAAGGTTGAGATAAAGGGCACCGATGCCATTACCGGCCTTCCCCGGCGGCTTGAAATTGATTCTGTGGAAGTCCGGGATGCCCTAAAGGACCCCATTACCCAAATCGTTGACGAAATCAAGGCGACCCTGGGGAAAACTCCTCCGGAATTGGCGGCGGATATTGTGGAAAGAGGTATTGTCATGACCGGCGGTGGAGCGTTGCTCAAGGGCTTGCCAAAGCTCATCTCCAAAGAAACCGGGGTCCCGGTTATCCTGGCGGAACATCCTCTGGATTGTGTCGCTCTGGGCGCGGGAAAATATTTTGAAAATGCCAAGGGTTTCAATAATACCCGCCACATCTATGATAACTTAAACTAACAGCTTATGCCGATTAACGGAGACCGGAGACGCAAGAGACAATTTACCGCGGAAGCCTATGTTTTCATAGTTCTCAGTTTGGTTTCTTTTTCTATGCTTCTCTTTTCGGCCCGTAGTTTTATTGTTGATTTCAGGGATGTGGGGCTCTCTCTTTTTTCCGGCATACGGGGAAGCATTTACGGTGTTTCTTCATTCGTTTCGCGGACCGTTCTCTCTGTTCAGGAACTGGCTACCCTCAGAAAAGAATATGCTGAATTAACGGACCGCATAACCCGGTATGAGCGGCTTGAAAGAACCTCTGCGGAAATCCGGCAGGAAAATAACCGCCTCCGGGAACAACTTGGTTTTGCCGAAACTCTCCGGTTAAAATATGTTCCCGCCCAGATAATAGGCCGGGACCCGGATAATCTTTTTTCGGCCCTGGTAATCAACAAGGGCAGGAGGCATGGGCTTGAAAATAATATGCCCGTCATAGCTTACCAGAATGGTATCCAGGCTTTGGTGGGCAAGGTTATCCAGGCGGGGCAGCTTGAAAGCATGGTTATGCCGGTCTACGATTTGAGTTTTTATGCCGCCGCCAGGCTTGCGGATTCACGGTATGAGGGACTGGTAGAAGGGCAGGGAAATCCGGAAATACCTCTTTTGATGCGGGCCATCCCAAAACGGGCCCGGGATGAAATCAATCGGGGGGATCTGATCGTTTCCAGTGAAACAGGGAGGGTGTATCCCTCGGGCATTACCATAGGCCGGGTAAGCGCAATTCTATATCATGAATATGAATCTTCCATGGCTGTAGAATTGAAGAATGCCATTGATTTTTCCCGGTTGGAATATGTATTTGTAATTGATGTGGAAACCAACGATGAGTAAGAATGTTATTTGGACAACGGTCTTTGTTATTGTGGCGGCCATTCTTCAATCGACCTTGCTTTCCCGGTTAGCCATATACTATGCGGTTCCGGATATTGCCCTGGGGATTCTTGTTTTCAGCGCCTATAACAACGGTATCATGACTGGCCAGTTGGCGGGATTTTTTTCCGGTCTCCTGTTAGATTTTTTTTCCGCGGCGCCTCTTGGACTTAATACCCTTGTGCGGACCGTCATAGGCGCCTCTGTGGGGCTTATTAGGGGAACTTTTTTTCTGGATACTATTCTCCTCCCCATGGCCCTATGCGGGGGAACCACTCTTATGAAGGCTTTGTGTTTTTGGATACTCCACCTGTTGTTTACCTCAGCGGTGCCGGCCTATGCCGTCCTGAGTCCTGTCCTTTGGGTGGAATTTGCCCTCAATACCCTGATTGCGCCTTTTCTATTCGCCCTGTTAAAATTATTTAAACCCATGCTTGTGGAAGGGAGGGATCGCTGATGTCTTTACCGGATTCCAAGCCGCCGGGATTTTCAGCGGAGTTTCCCGCGGCTGATAAAAAATCCGAAAACCGGATACGATTTCTACAGATTATTTTTATTCTTATTTTTGCCGTCTATATGGTGCGGCTCTTTGCCATGCAGATCCTCAGCGGAGATGTGTACCGGACCCGTGCGGAAGATATTGCCCGGAGAACTTCGGTTATTCCCGCCCAGCGGGGGGAAATCTTTGATCGTAATTATAATCAACCTATGGTTTTCAATACGGATTCCTTTGCGGTAAGCATTACCCCGGCAGAGATTCCCCAGGGAGAAATAGAAAATCTAATTACTAGGGTTGCGGAGACTGCAAAAATCAGCCGGCAGCAGATTGAGGAAAAAATACCGGCACAGTATTACTATCTTTATCAACCGGTGGAAATCGCCTCAAACGTACCCTTTGCAACAATCGCCGCCCTGGCGGAACATGCGGATTCTCTCCCCGGGGTCTCCTGGCAATCCAAGCCTATACGGAACTATGTTAATAATCTCGGCAGCCTTTCACATATCGTGGGGTATGTGGGGAATATCACCCGGAATGAGCTTACCATGCTCTATAACCAGGGATATCAGCAGGGCGATGTTATCGGAAAGGCGGGTATTGAAAGGCAGTACGACGAAATATTGCGGGGAAGGGAAGGATCGGAAACCCGGACCGTGGATGTCCGCGGCAGAAGAGTGGGGGATACCAATAATCTGCGGGTGTCCCCCGAAATGGGAAAAAATCTGGTACTAACCATTGATGGTTCAATTCAAACTCTGGCGGAAAAAGCGCTGGGGGAGCGGATGGGGGCGGTGGTGGTTACGCGTCCAAGTACCGGGGAAATTCTCGCCATGGTCTCGTATCCATGGTATGACCCCAATATTTTTAACAGCAATGAATTGGGAGCCGAATATCAGGTGCTGATCAACGATACTAACAAACCCTTTATTAACCGGGCCATACAGGCCAATTATCCCCCGGCATCAACTTTTAAGATCGTTATGACTACCGGGATTCTGGCGGAAAATTCATTTCCCAGAGAACAAACTGTGGAATGTCCCGGAGAGATACATTATGGGGATCGTAATTGGCACTGCCATGTTTTTGGGAGCAAAACCGGCCCCCGCCGTCACGGCCGGCTTAATCTGCAACAGGCAATGGCCCAGTCCTGTAATATTTATTTCTTTACCGTGGGAAGGGATTATCTGGGGGTTGAACGGATCAACTCCTACGCCCGTCAATACGGTTTTGGGGAACCAACCGGCATAGATCTGCCCGGCGAGGTCGCCGGGTTTGTTCCTACCCAGCAGTGGAAGGATCGTCGTTTCCATGAAAGCTGGGTTCCGGGAGATACCATGAATATGTCCATTGGTCAGGGCTATACCCTGGTTACCCCCATTCAAATGGCCAATATGGTTTCCATGGTGGCGAACGACGGCGTCATCTATAAACCCCATTTGCTCAAGGAAGTGCGGGATCCCCTTACGGGAGCGGTGGAAAAAACGGTCAACTCCACGGTACTCCATAAGAGTGATATTAGCCACGATGTTTTTGAAACAGTTCGGAATAATATGCGCGGCGTCATAAATGAAGGTACCGCGCGGTTCCCCCTGAATATCAGTTCTGTGGAAATAGTCGGAAAAACCGGTACCGGGGAAGTGGGGCAGTTTAAGGCAAGCTGGCATTCCTGGTTCGCCGCCTATGCCCCTTATAAAACCAGCAATCCCGAAGAGAGGGTGGCGGTATCTATTATTGTAGAAGCGGTGAATAAATGGGAATGGTGGGCTGTCTATGCTTCGGCCGTCATTTTTCAGGGGATCTTTGCTAAACAGAATTATGAAGAGGCTGTTGCCGCTCTGGAAATTGACCAGGGGCCGGAATTTAGAAGGGTCATGCAGGGGCAGGTCATACAGGAGCGACGGGAATGAAACTGCGGAATTTTCTGGAAATAGATTTGCCTCTTATTTTTTCCGCAATAATCCTGTCTGTTTTTGGTATTCTTTTCATCTATTCATCCGGGGTAACTTCCACAGGAGTTTTGGTGTCTACCGAGTATATACGGCAGATAATTTGGGCCGTGGCTGGGCTTATAGCCGCCCTGATTATCGCCATAGTCGACTACCGGCGTTTTTACGATCTTTCAATATATTTGTATTTGGGTACCATAGCACTTTTGGTGTACACCTGTTTCTTCGGCCGCCTGGTTAATGGCGCCCGGGCATGGATTGGGGTGGGAGCCTTTGGAATACAGCCTTCTGAATTTGCCAAGATCACCACTATTGTTTTCCTGGCTCGATACCTGGACGGTTCAAAAAGAAGCAGGAATGGCTTTGTTCGCTTTGCCCTTTCCTGTGCCATTGTTTTTGTACCCATGGTGGTTATCCTCCTTCAGCCGGATTTCGGCACATCCTTGGTATTTATTCCCATACTACTGGTCATGACCTTCATTACCGGTATATCCCTGCGGTATGTTCTTTTTTTAGGAGCCTGTATTGTATTTACCGCGCTGTTTATGGTCATGCCCCTTTGGCAAAGCAATATTTTACATCAATCCATGCCCTCTATGAATATCCTTAACAATATGAAATTTGTGATGATCACTATCCTTGGCCTTGGTATTATTGATGCCGTTGCTCTTTTTGGTTTTTTACGTTATAAAAAACGATATTTTTACTGGATTGTATATTTCACAGCAATAGTAATTTTGTCCCTTGGCATTTCATTTGTTTCCCATAAGGTATTAAAGGATTATCAGATCATGCGATTAATAGTATTCCTGGACCCTAATGTGGATCCCCGGGGTTCCGGGTGGAATATTATCCAATCAATAACCGCCATTGGTTCCGGGGGATTCCTGGGCAGGGGGTATCTCCAGGGTACCCAGAGTCATTACCGGTTTCTGCCTCAGCAAAGTACGGACTTTATTTTTTCTATTTTTTCCGAAGAATGGGGGTTCCTTGGCGGGTTGTTGGTATTTACGTTATTTTTAATAATCTGTCTCAGACTTGTGCGGATTATGAAAGTTACATTGGACCCATTCGGCGCTTATATAGCCGCGGGCCTGTCTGCCATGTATATCTTTCATTTTTTGATCAATGTGGGAATGACCATGGGGATCATGCCAATCACCGGCATACCATTACTGTTCATGTCCTACGGCGGTTCAGCCTTAACGTCCGCCATGACGGGAATCGGCCTTGCATTGAGTATTTATATCAGAAGGTTCCAGCATTAAAACTGGTACTTATATAAACCCTTTGAAGGATCTGGGAGAATTGCTGCTGACCGTGGAGAAACCCGGCCGGTATACCGGCGGAGAATATGGCAGGCTTGCCAAACGGATGCCGAGGGATTCCCCGCCGCAGTTGAATATGCTCATAGCTTTTCCGGATTTGTATGAAATCGGTATGTCTAACCAGGCCTTTAGGATTATCTACAATACCCTCAATTCGTTCTCTGGAATTTCCTGCGACCGTACCTTCGCGCCGGCCCCGGATTTTGAGGAACTTCTTCGTTCCCGCAATATACCTCTGTATGGTCTTGATACGGGGATAAGCCTGGGGAGCCTTGATGTTTTAATGTTTACCCTAGGGTATGAATTGGGTATTACCGGGGTCCTCACCATGCTGGATCGGAGTTTTATACCGCTTAAACGAACCGAAAGGAGGGAGGGGGACCCCATCGTAATCATGGGCGGGCCTTGTGTTTCAAACCCCCTTCCCTATGAGCGTTTTATAGACGCCTTTTGGATAGGGGAAGCGGAAGCGGGTTTCTTTGACCTCGCAGTAGAGCTGCGGGATATGAAACTGGCGGGGGCGCTTAGGGGAGAACTTTTGAGAAAGCTCCATACCCATCCTTCAATCTGGACCGGGGGAAAGAAACGGGCAAATCGCGCCATGGATTCGCTCTTTACGTCCCGGCCTCCGCTTGCGGCGGTTTTTCCGGTTCCCAGTATAAAAATTGTTCAGCATCATGGGGCGGTAGAAATAATGCGGGGTTGCCCCAATGGGTGCCGCTTCTGCCATGCCGGTGTCTGGTACCGCCCTATGCGGCAGAAAAACGCAGACACAATACGGGAAGAAGCTGCCGCCTTTATCAACGCCGGCGGTTACCGTGAAATAAGCCTTTCGTCCCTGTCCACAGGGGATTATCGGCATATAGATTCCCTAGTGGGAATGTTGAACTATGAATACGCTTCCCGGCATATTTCTTTCCAACTTCCTTCTCTTCGAGTTTCCACCTTTTCTATGCCTCTGTTAGAAAAGGTATCGGCGGTACGAAAAAGCGGGCTTACTTTTGCGGTGGAAACTCCCGCAGATGCCTGGCAACTGGCAATTAACAAAGAGGTTAGCAGAGATACTGTGGCTGCCATACTGAATGAGGCTAAACGAAATGGCTGGCGGAGCGCCAAATTTTATTTTATGGTTGGACTTCCGGTTGGGGAGAATGGTCGAAAAAGCGAAGAACAGGAAATTGTGGAATTTATCCTGGAAATTGCCCGCCGTACGGGGATGAATTTTAACATCAATGTGGGGACCTTTATTCCCAAACCGCATACGCCCTACCAATGGGCTGCGCAAATTGATGAAAAAAATGCCCGGACCAAGATCGAATATATCCGTGATACTTTAAAAAAACGAGGGCACAGGGTTAGTTATAATGATCCCTTTATTGCGGTAATTGAAGGAGTCCTGAGCCGCGGGGATGGGCGGGTAGGGGAGCTTATCGAAGAAGCCTATGTCCGGGGCTGCCGTTTAGATGCCTGGGACGAATATATAAAAAAAGACCTTTGGACAAGTCTTTTGGAAAAAAACGTCATTTTGGTTCAGGATATTTATCAAGCCCGGAACCCGGAGCAGTCTCTCCCTTGGGATTGTATCCACAGCGGAGCGTCGCTTTTTTTTCTTAAACGGGAATATGAAAAATCCCAGCGTGGGGAATTAACGTTGCCATGTACAAATAATTGCGATAATCCCTGTGGAAATTGCAATACGATTACTAATGTAGTGTATAATAGCATACATCGTGATAATTTACTTTATGAAAAAAAACCTCTGCTTGAGAAAACTCAAAAACAAGACCCATTGACTTTGCGAATTCTGTTTTCCTTTGAAAAACGTGATGCGGCGATTTTTCTTTCACACTTAGCCATGATAGAAGTATTTTCCATGGCTTTTTTACGCGCCAATATACCAATATTATTCACCCAGGGCTTTAACCCAAATCCCAAATTGGATTTTGCTTCTCCCGTACCTCTGGGCATTAAAGCGACTGGTGAAATTGCCAACATCGATTTAAACTTGCATGAAGGATACGATTTCTCTGCAGAAGATTTTATGCAGAGGATAAATAGCTGCCTTCCGGAGGGTGTTATTGTCAAGGAAGCCATAAAAGTACGAATTCCATCAGGAGGGAAAAAACATTCGATCCCCTCATTGCTTTGGGGGGCCATATACCAATCCCTGGACGACGCCTCCGATGATTTTGTCCGGGCCCAGGAAGAAAAAAATTACCGGGCGGCCTTACGGACAATTTCCGGAAGCCCCAATTTTTATTTAACCCGTAAAGCGGTTTTGGCAAAAAATCCTAACAACTTCAATGACGAGGTCTCAAACCACCGGTACGATTCATATTTTACCGTTTACCGTTCCCTGTATCCTGAATAAACTCGGTGGCCCTGGGGGATTTGCCATATCATATACTAGACAGAAGATACATTATAGCTAGTAAAGGACGCCTACAGTGATTGCAATTTTTCTGCCCAAGCGGACGTCTTTTTTTGCCGTTACCCTTCTACACTTACATTCCTGCAATCTCTGTTATAAGCCGGCTGGCTTCTGCATAATATGGACCGCAAATCCGGCGATTTCTTCTTTCATGTAGATTAGAGTTAAGTTCCCCTTGGCATCGGTCTTGATACTATCCTTGTTAAAGACAATGCCCTGCCGCTCAAGATAGGCAACAGCGCGGAAAGGACTGTAAGTTCCGATACCGATGTGGCCCTTCGTACCGCGGCCGGATCCTTTCATGCCTCGATTTGTTCGCCGGGAAAAACCGACATATTGCCATCCTTAAGGGGAAACCCGAAAAGAGCGTTGAATAGTTTTGCCACAGCGAGCGCTTCTTCCCCGTTTTGGGCATTGATGCCGACATGGACCATTGAAAATCCAAGCATCGCCTGAACCGCTTCTTTGCAGAGCGCTGTTATCCGGTCAAATTTACCATATCCGTTCCTACCATCCAGGAACCGCCGCAGGCAACAATCCTATCATAGCTTAAATACTTTGCAATATTACTCTGATTTATTCCCCCGGTGGGCATAAACTTGACCTGGGTATAGGGAGCGGCAATGGCCTTAATATAATCCAAACCCCCTGCCTGTTCCGCGGGAAAAAACTTTACCACTCCAAGGCCCGCTTCCAAGGCCTGTTCAATATCCGACGGATTGGAACAGCCCGGTACTATAGGTATTCCGTTCCGGATACAGTGGGCCACCACCTTGGGATTGAGTCCCGGACTTACGATAAATTTGGCCCCGGCGTCAATCGCCCTATCAACCTGATCGGTAGTTAAAACCGTGCCTGCCCCAAGGATGATATCGCCGACCTCCGCATTTATACGGCGTAGGGCTTCTTCCCCCTCGGCGGTCCTGAAGGTGACTTCCGCACAGGGAATGCCTCCGGCGATCAAGGCCTTTGCCAGGGGGACCGCCTTTTCCGCATCGTCAATTTTGATTACCGGGACTATCCCGATTTTACTCAGTTCTTCAAGTATGTTTTGCATGATTAGTCCTCCATAAATAAGATTATTCTACCTGATGGAAGGATAAAGTTCAAGAATATCCGGCGCAAGACCGTATTGTCACGTTTTAACTTATTGGATATGATTATTGAGTTCGCATGGAAACACTGCACAGAACAGGATTATCAAAAGCTTGTTGACCACTTAAAAATTCACTTCTTTGAAACACTTCTAAAAAGGAATCGCAATAGACAGCTTATTCCTGACAACTTTACCCGCTTTAATAACTATCTTGATTTCCTTCATTTGTTCAATGCTTCTTACCCTTCACGGGAATCTTTTCTATAACAATAAGATTCGCCTTAAAACCGGGTTTGACAACACCCACCAAGCTGCTTATGCCAAGAGCTTTTGTGGCTAAAGAATTAATACCGGGCCACATAAACATTTGCCATGTTTTTTTGAAAATCGTGCCGAACAATAATAGAGTTGTTTAAAAACTTCAGTTTTTAAATAAATTCCGATAAAAAACAGCAAAATGTGGAACATTTTGCGAGACTTGTGAGAGAACCATAGGGTTCTTGAACAAGTCCAATGAAGA
>JAITBG010000144.1 GCA_031283725.1 Treponema sp.
TCCTTCGTATAGAAAGCATAGGTTATAATATACTGATTATATCCATGAAGATTATAAAAATCCTGATTAGTCCATTGATAATCAAAGGAGTCCAAATGATCTGTTATTTCTCTACAATAGAGATTATGATTCTCTGCTATATGAAAAGCTACTTCATAAAAAAGAGGTGCTTCTTCCTCGAACTCATGTTCAGAAAATGTCAGAAATCCCCTGCTGTCTCTGGGATTACGGCCAAGCAAATTAATCCATTTCTTTAATAAAGAAATTTTTCCCGCGTAATAACCTGCTTTAAGCTCAAGACCGCTTGATGTACGCCTATTATAAGCGCCAGCATATTTAGAAGTATAAGTGGCCAAGGAGTCTAAGTTATCTGCTGCTGAAGTTATATGTGAAGGAAGAGTACTAGTGATAGTAGCGTAATACCAATACGAATCCTGAGTCGCGGAAATTTTATCCCCAGTTGCTCTTAACTCAAGAGTAAGCCTTCCTATCTCCTGTTGGGAAAACACGGGAAAGCTCATTAAAGAATAAAAATGCTGTTAAGAGCCTTTTAGCTGAATTTTTCATATTTCTATTTCTCCTTTTCTTTATCCAACCTGTTAAAACCGGCTTGTTCGACAATCCGCCAGGTTGCCGAACAAGTCCAGTTCCGTGTCGAGTTTACGCGCAGAAACCGATTTGGGCCCGCTGCTTCGCCAGGGACTCTTCCTGGCAGTAAGAAACCAGCTCCCCGATAGACGGTTCTTTACCGTACAGAAGGCCCGCTACCGTTGCCTTGCGGGCCACGTTTTCTATCTGGCCCCCCGAAATATCGAACCGGTCGGACAGAACCGCGGCGTCCCCCTCATCATAGAGAAGGTATGATGCTTTTCCAGATGGCGCGTTTGGCCGCGGCGTCCGGTTTTTCAAATTCGATCTTGTAGAGGAAACGCCGCTCAAAGGCTTTGTCCAGGTTGCCCGTCATGTTGGTGGTGGCGATAAGAATGCCCCCGGAGAGGTTTTCCATTTCCTGCAAAATGATGTTCTGCATGGCGTTTTCCGTCTGGCCCGGGCCCCGGCGGTCTTCGCCCAGCTCCATCCGCTTACCCAAAACCGCGTCGGCCTCGTTAAAGAGCAGAATGGGAGCAATGGGGCTATGTTTAACCAGGCCCTGGTAGCGGTCGAAAACGGCCTTGATCTTTTTCTCGCTTTCGCCGAACCACATGCTTTTAGTATCCGAAATGTCCACCAGCATGATGTCCCTCTCGGTCTTGCGGGCAATCTGGTACGCCGTCTCGATTTTGCCCGTTCCCGGAGATCCTGAAAAAAGGCAGGTAAAACCGGTGCGCATATTCCGCTCCCGGAGCCGCTCCTTTACCAGGGCGAAATTTTCTTCTTTGAGCAGGGAAGTTAATTCCGCTACCCGGGCGCGGAGCCGCTCCGAATAGGAAAGCTCCTTTTCGGCAATGCCGTCCGCGGTAATGAAGTTTCCACCTCGGCGCTGTGTTCTTTCCTTAAGGTCAACATCCGAAAGGAGCAGAGCCCGGGCCTTGTTTGTAAGGCAGTACTCTTCGGTGTCCACCATGCCTTCATCACAGGCGTGCTCCAGCAGCCCCTGGCAAAACAGGGGATGTTCGCCCGATTTAAATCTCATTATGGAGGCCCTGCTGTTCCTGAAAAGATTGCGGATGGTCTTTATCCTTAAGGAATACGCGTTGTCCTCCAGCATGGCCGCGCAGAATGTCAGGAGTATCATGTCGCACTGGAAACCAAGCTTTAGTTCTTTAACGGCCTTTACAAAGGTGTTGTCCCTGTTGCCGTTGAAAAGATAACAGATTTCGTTCCTGAGCTGGGTGACGCCGAGACTGTTGTGGAGGAAGGGAGTAAGAATCGAATCTGCGGCGGCGAAAAATTCTTCCGGGCTGAGATTACAGTACACGGTGTACCGGTATGGTCCGCCGGCTTTGATGGCGTTGAAAACGTCCACGGGGACCATGTAAGAAGGATTGGCTACCCCCCGGCGCTTTTTCGTAAAAGAGGGGGGCGACAAAAAAGTATCCGAATCATCGTCAATGGAAGCAATGAGATGTCTGCGCTCCAGTTCCTCAAGATCATCCTTGTACCGCAAAACTTCTATCCTGCCGCATCCGAGGGTCTCGGCTAAACCGTTGAGGCTGGCTTTCTTCGTACCAGAGTACTCCAGGAGCAAAGCAAGGAACACCGCCTGGGGGGGCGTAATATTTAAGGGCCCGGCAACGGCTTCAAGCTGCCACCTGATGTCGGCAAAAAAATTTTCGGTAAGCCCATGACTCTCCGCCTGCTTTCTGATATTGTCCAGGGCGGTGAGCAGATCATTCTGCCCCGCCTTTTTATTCTCCGTTACTTCCGTCTCGCCCTGACTCTGACTCCGGCCATCCGTTTTCCTCCTGCTTAACGCCGTTTTCTACAGGCTGCCGAATTGTTTCGGGTTTTCGGCAGCCCCCTTCGGTTTGACTACAAATAGTCCCGTAATCCGTCGCTCACCTTGGGGTGGCGGAGCCGGCGCAGCGACTTTGTCTCGATCTGCCTGATCCGTTCGCGGGAAACACCGAAGTGCTTGCCTACGTCTTTCAGGGTCCGGGGACAGCCGTCGTCCAGACCAAAGCGCATCCTGACCACCGCCCGCTCCCTCGAAGGCAGCGTGGAAAGGGCCCGAAAAATTTCTTCCCGCTGCATCGTCAGAGCCGCCGCCTCCACAGGGTCTTCCGCATTTTTCTTCGCCACAATATCCCAATAAGACCCGTCTTCCTCCTCGCGGACGGGCGCACTCAGGCTGAAAGGCTCCAGGGCCGCATTGTTAACAAATCTGAGCCGCTTTACAGTCCAGCCCAAGCGCCCGGCGGCGTTGCAATAATTGGTTATCTGGATAACTACCTGTCCCGGCGATCCGCCGGAAAAGATAGCCCTGAGGTCCGGCGGGTTACGAAGCGTCATAGTAGCTGTATTTGGCGGGACCTTGTTTGTCCGTAATGAGTCCCCGGTAGACCGAAAGGAGGCCGTCAAAGATCGTATCCCAATCCCGTGATTGGGCCAGTTTCCGCCCGTTTTCCGCTAGTTCCCAGCGAAGGGTCTTGTTTTCCATGATGGCGATTAAATGTTCCGCAAAGGCTTTTTGGTCTCCCTCGGCGCTGAGCAGGGCGTTTTTTCTGTGGGAAAGGAATTCCATCACCCCTCCTGAGGCGATACCGGCCACCGGCAATCCGCTGGCCATTCCAAAGGCGCATTGCCGAAAGTCTCCGTCCCCGAAGGAAAGGCAAAACAATCACAGGAGGCGTATATCTCCGACAACTCGGGGCCTGTCTTGAAGCCCGTAAGAATGATATTGGGAAAATTTTTTGCTTGATGAAATCCGCGTAAGGCCCGCCCCCGGTAAAAACAAAGGCGGTTTTTTCGGGAAAGCGGCCTTCAATTACTTCGGCGACAGACAGCAGGGTATCCAGCCCTTTTTCGGGGGACAAACGGCCCACATAGAGGAAGACAAATTTATGGTCAATGCCAAGCCGTTCCCGCCATTTCCGGTTCCTGAACAGGGGATTGAATCTTTTTATGTCTATGCCCCGGGACCATATCCCCAGGTTCCGGTATTGTTTTTGGAAAAGCTGCTCCATGGTATGTTTGGAGGGCGCCAAAATTCTGTGGGCCGAACGGTAAAACCAGGCCAGGTACTTTTCCAGCAGGGGTTTGAAAATGCCCAGATGAAAAAACCTGAGGTATTTGCCATAATCGGTATGGTAACTCATCACCAGGGGTAAATTCCGGGAACAGGCGTACTTCAGCCCCTTGTAACCGATCCCCAGTTCGGTAACCACATGTATCAGGTCGGGATTGAACTTATCGCAAAACTCAAGGATTTTCCGGTATTGGGGAAAGGCCAGGCGGCTCTCCGGGGAAAACGATGTTGTAATGCCCCTAAAACGATGAACCTTCTTAGTCCTGAAAAACAAAACCCGCCCCCGATATTCGGCCGTAATCGGGGGCAAAAAAAGCGTATTGAATATTATTGCGATCAAGGTAAGGCCGCAATTTGGCCAGGGTATTGGTTACCCCGTTCAGTTCCGGCGTAAAGGTATCGGTAAAATAGGCGATTTTCATTCGGATCTCCCCTGAAAAAAATTTGTTGTCAGAGTATATATACCAGCCCCGTGTTAAGGGCCTGTAAAAAAGGGATTAATAATACGTAAAACTATTGGGGGTAGATTTCACGCTTTACCGGGAATTATCCGGGTTTGGCGCCTACCGCCTGCCCCGACCCGGTGGGGAATACGTTTTTCCTAGAGCGATTCACGGAATTTCGTGAGGAGCTCACGTCTAGCCGCCAGGGGCTCACGTCTAGTCGTAAGGAGCTCACGTCTAGTCATGAGGAGCTCACGGCCGGTCGTGAGTGACTCACGGCTGGTCGCGAGTGATTGGCGGGCGTTCCCGGATAACCGGCGGACATTCAAACTCCGCCCCCGGAGGCGGAAATCCAAGGAGCTTGGGATAAAAATATACGGAACCACGGCCCGCGCCCCGGTATCCGGCCGTAAAGCCCCTGTTCCTGCTGCCCGGCGGCAAAACCCGTATCCCGCTCTTATTCCCGGGGTTTTCCCAAAACTATTGTTTTACCGCAAAAAAGAAGAAATCCGCTTCCGTATCAAACTCCCATACGCTAAAATACATCATCATGGAAAATACTTCCGTTCTACCAAACCTCATCGGGCTTACCGGGACCTACTGCGCGGGGAAAAACTACGTCGGCGCCCTGCTGGAAGAACGGGGGCTGCCGGTTTTGGACGTGGACAAGCTGGGACACCGGGCTATTGAAACCGAACGGGAGGCCATCCTGGACCGCTTTGGGAGGGACATCCTGGGGCCGGGGGGCGCCGTCGACCGGCGGCTCCTGGGGGCGAAGGTTTTCGGCAAAAGCGGGGAGCTGGCGGCGCTGGAGGGCATAGTCCACCCGGCGGTGAACCGGATGACCGGCGAATGGATAGCGGAGCAGGGGGGGAAACCCTGCGTGATCAACGCGGCGCTGCTTCACAAATCCTCCGCCTTCCCCCGCATCCCCTTCGTCATTCTGGTGCAGGCGCCGGTTCTGACCCGACTGCTGCGGGCCCGGAAACGGGACGCCCTTCCCCTGGGTCAGCTTCTGACCCGATTTCGCAGCCAAAAGCAATTCACCGCTCAATATTTTGCGGAAAAAGCCGATATATACATAATAGAAAACCGGGGTTATTTTGATTTCCGCGCTTCACTGTACCGGAGGCGTATGAATAACCGGCTTAACGAAATACTTTCCCGGATGGGCATGGAGTAGGTATTATGGAAAAGAAAAAAATACTGTTAATAGCGATTTCTGTAGGTGTTTTTCTTGTCATTGTGATAGGAGCCGCAATTTTGGTATTTTCACCCAGGACCCCTTCTCCTGCGGCTGCGGCTGCGGCGAAACCCGTTTCTCCAGGCAATCCTGAAAAAACCGAAAACCCAAACCTGCCGGCGTCGGTGGATGCGATAGAACTAGTTAAAAATTCCGTGGACATACAGGGGATGGAAACCCCTCCCGAGGGTAATTCCCAGGAGGATGTCTTTTATATTTACGGTGAAACCCCCGGCGATACGGTAACGGTGAACCGTACCATCTCAAACGCGGGCAACCGGCTGGTGGTAGATGTACCCCGCCCCGTCACCGCGGCGGTTCCCGATGCTCCCCGGGTTGCGGCCCCTGCCCGGCAAACCCCGGCGGCCGCTCCCCGGGCTGCGGCTCCTAAAACCGCCGCCGCCCCGGAGAAAAAGCCCCGGGATAATTTCTGGGTACAGACCGGCTCTTTCTCTACCGTAGCACGGGCGGAAGGGGTCAAGGACACCCTGGCATCCAAGGGCATCACCTCCCTTATCGAAAACCGCGACGTAGACGGGAAGACGTTTTTCCGGGTTCGGGTCGGTCCGTATACTTCAAAGAACGAGGCGGACTACTGGCTGGCGCTGATTAAATCCATACACGGGTTTGAAGAAAGCCTGGTTTTTAAAACCCCGGCAAGGCAAAACTAACAAATTCTATTTCGTTAACAGAACTACTCCTGGCAAAGGCCTAAAAGCTTTGAACGAAAAATATTTGAAGGGATGTATGTCCAAAGCATTTGGGAACCACCCTTCCAACTCATCGGTATCCACAATATTCACCGCGGGGCTGTAGGATATGGGAAGTACCGCGCCCCGGTCGAGGAGCAGTTTTTCCGCGGCGGCCAGGGTTTCCATCCGGGTTTGACCGTCCTCCGTCATGGATCTGTCCATCAGTTCTTCGTAATCATCATCATTGTACCGGGCGTCGTTCAGGTTGGAGTCTCGGCGCCACATTTGCAGGAAGGTGTAGGGGTCGGGAAAATCGCCAATCCAGGTTGAAAAACCCACCTGATAATCGTTCTGTTTAAGGGCTTCAAAGTATTGCCGGTAGGGAACCACCTCTATCTTAACCGGTACTCCCAGCTCTTCCTTCCAGGCGGCGGCCATGAGACTGCCAATCCGGGCAGCCTCCGGGGAAGGGGTCAGGCGAATCACCAGCTCCGGCAGACCCATACCGTCGGGGTAACCGGCGTCCCGTAAAAGCTGTTTAGCTTTGTCAATATCCGTAACGTCCAGGCCCTCAATTCTAGGATAGTCCTGGATGGGGTAGATTAGGGTCTTGGCGGGCAGATAATGGCCCTCCCGGATATGATCCCAGGGCAGCGCTATGGAAAGGGCCTGCCGGACCCGGTAATCGGTCCATGGTTTGGCGGTAGAGCGGATATAGTAATAGTGTGTGGCAAACATAGGGTTCACCACAATACCGCTGCGATCCGTCAGGGTTTCCAGATCAACCTCGCTGGCGATCCACCGGACTTCACCGGAATTCCAGAGCGCCGCAGCTTCGTCCCCGTCTTCAACAAACCTGAGGGTGATCTTCTTCAAGGCCGTACGGGAAACATCCCAGTAAAGCTCATTCCGGGTAAGTACAATGGTCTCCCCGGTATGCTCCACGATATAGAAGGGCCCGTTGGATACCGGCACGCCCTGGGACCAGTCATCAACATTCAACATCCCGGGGTGAATAGGGCTGAAGGAATGGTGGCAAAGCATGCTGGGGAAAAAGGACACCGGGTTATTCAGGCGCACCACCAGCTTCCGCGGTTCCGGCGCATTGATCCCGACTTTATCGGGATCCCTATTGTTACCCAGCCGGTAATCCAAAGCCCCTTCGATAACGTCAAAGAGGGAAGAATAGGGGGACTGCCGTTCACTGTCCAGCAGGGACAGCCACGCGGCGCGAAAATCTTCCGCCCGGACCGGATCGCCGTTCCAATACCGGGCGTTTTCCCGGATGGTAAAAGTCCATTCCTTCTTATCCGCCGAAACATTCCAAGCGCTGGCAGCCGCCGGCACCGGTTCCATTGTAAAGGGGTGATATGAAAAAAGCCCCTCATAAAGAGCGGTATAGAGCTGGGCTTCGCTAGCCAGATAGGATTTTCGGAAATCCAGTTCCACCTCACCCTTGGAAACCGCCATGACAAGCTCTTCCCGGTTCACAATCTGAGGCCGGGATTCGGCAAATTCCGGTTTTTCCTGCACGGACCCGGGGACGCCACCCTCCGGTTCGTCATCCGGCGGAGTGGTCAGATCCGGCGCGGGGCTTTCGTTCCAGGGAACAGGGGCTGTGCTCTTCGGTTCATCCCGCATGGGGGAAGCGCCGGCGTATATTGCGGCCAGAAAAAAAAGACCGAGGCCGATAAAAAATACCTCGTATCGTATTCTTGATTTTTTCATATCCTGCGCTCCTAATGAACCGTGGTGATGCCCAGCTTTTTCATCTGCTCTTCTTCTTCTTTCTGTGCACTGTACTCATGGCGTCTTTGGTTTGCCTTGACAATTGCATTTTTCATGGTGGCCAGTTCCGGCTTTATTCCCTTGATCTTATCCCGGTCATTCTGGTCCGCCTCAATCTTAAAAAAATCATCCAGGGCGCCTAAAATTTTATGTATGGTCTGCACTTCCCGAATGTTCTTTTCCAACAGTACCATAAGCTGGCCCTCGTTCATGGTCTGCATCTTGGCAAAGGCGCCGCCGCTCCGGGAAGCCAAGGCCGTTAAGGTACGGTTTTTCCGATCCATTTCACTCCTGAACTGAGCAAAGTCTACCCTTTCCCTGACGATGACTCCTTTAATGGGGTCCATGTACTCTACATTGAAAATAGTCGGCTCCGGGTCCTTATTCAACATTTGCTGAATAACCCGTTTGAGCTTATCCCAAAAACTGTTTTTACGGTTTTCCATAAGGGCGGCATTTTCACCTAATTTTACCCCGACCTCAGTCATGATGGGCCCGGCTGAACCGATGGCATTGAGGCCCTCAATCAAAATATTTTTGAAAATAATTTGGGGAGCAACGGTTTTCGGTTTGTTGTCCGGTACCGCCATCTGTTTAAGGACATTTTCCCGCAGGGGCTTGCCCGTGTTGGAATCTTCTTTGATAACTTCCTCCACCAAATCCGTATAAAAGGGCCTGCCCGGCATGGCGACGGCGAATTTTTTCCGTATGGTGGGTATTACCGAGACCTCCGACGGCGTCAAGGTACTGAGCACATTGGTTCGCAGATCGAGTTTGTAGGATTCCCGGTTGTAATCGGACACCAGCTTGAGGTAGGAGAGAATACTCCCGGTGGTCTTGTTCAGGTTGGACAGAGACTCATTGATGACGCTGGCGGATAGAGGGTCCGCCCCGGCTTTTGCGGAGTTTAAGATTTCCATCATGGCCTTGTTGTTAGGCACATCACTGTTATTGGAAAGCCGAGTCCAGTCAATAAACCTTACCAAACCCAGTATACGCTTGATTTTTTCCATTGTAAGGAATTCAACGCTGAACTGATAGAAATTAACCAGAAAGTCAAGCTGGTTATCGTAGGAGGATAGCCGGAGACTATATTCATCCTTATAATCCGTATCGGCGAAAGGACCGGCCTTCGGCACCTCAAGCTCCCCAATCTTTACCTCGTTTTTATAGGGGTCTTCGTTGATCAACCCTTTTTTGAGAAACAGTTTATTGAGCGCCACAAAAGCGGTATGAAAAGTACGAAATGCTTCCTTCAATTTAGGCAGTTCCGATTTTTCAAGCCACTCCGTCCGGGCGTTTAAAACCTCGGTAAGTGTCTGTAGATAATCGCTACTATCAGCCATTTATAATAGTATGCAATAAATAAAAAAATTAAGCAATTACGTAAAGCATATTTCCGGACAGCGCCTTACACTTTGTATGAAAGGAAATAGTGGATTTCTGTTTTTCGTCCTGGCCCTGGTAAGCGGGTCGCTTAACTTCGCTGCATGCGGCGGAGACCCGGTTATTCCCCCGGAATATACCGTGGATTTACCTACCCTGCCGGTCAACTGGCAGGAATTGATGGGAAACGCCCATTGGCGCCTTGTCTGGTTAAACCCCCAGGGTGTCCCTCAGGTCTTGGAAACCGATGGCAGGGGCAAAACCGCCATTACTTCGGTGCTGGAATGGGCTACTCCGGTTCTGGCCTTCCCCTTCTGGCCCGGCCGGGGTATACGTCCCGGGGAAATGCGCCCCGCCGGGGGGCTTCTCCCGTTCGACGCATCGGGAAGCAGCCTGCGGCTCAGTTGGCATGGCGGCATTGAGGCATGGTTCTACCGGGAACTGGCGGAGGCGCTTAAGACAGAGGAAGCGAGGCGGGGCAAGCGGCGGCCGGAATATTTCGACTGGCCCCGGTTCCGTGTCCTGCTCCAAAGCGATGCCGTGCCCGAAGCGGTTCGGGACGATCCCTGGCGAGCGGATTGGCGTGGCATAGCGGTAGAGACAATCAAATCCGGGTTTGACCGGCGGCGCATCAAAGTCCAACCGGAGGAGGAGCTTCTGGTACCCAGGGAAGCCCCGGCTGAAACCACGGTCTCAGGCCCCTTCACCGGCCCTTCCCCCTTCGCCGGATTGTTATTCCCGGAGCCGGGGACAGGGTTCCGGTTCAGGGTCACCGCCCGATCGGATACCTATGTTTCCGCCGGCGGCATACTCAGGGTAAGCAAAGGCGCATGGATATGGAACCCATAATATCGGTTAATAATTTCCGTAATTTATACCGTAACTGTAGTATGGTTCATGTACTGCCCGTATTGCTTTTATTTTCCATCCTTTCCTGCTCAAAACCGCCCGTGACGGTCCCGGCAGCAACGGAAACGGAGTCTCCGGAAACACCCCCCGCTGAATACGGACAATTTCCCCTGGCGCTTCTGCAAAGCGGAGAGCATCCCCTGTGGTTTGAGCTGGGCGAAAACGGGCCGACATTGATCGCTTCCCCGGAGGAAGCGTCCCTAAACCCCTTTATTCCCTGGCCCTTATCCATACGGGCCGCGGGTATTTTGATCTCGGAAGACCGGATCATCTTGGGGGTAAACCGGGAGGGGTTCCTGGTTTTTGTACCCTGGGCGGGGGCAGAGGACGCGGGGATAGCCCTGTACCGTATTGATAACAGCCCCTATTGGAAAAACTACTCCGTGGAATCCCTCTTCTTCTTCGATGATACCCCGGCGGCAATGATATACCGGAACGACTATTTTATTGACACCGGCCTCCCCCCGCCCTCGCCCAGGGTCTGGGGTTTAAAAACCGGCGCCGGGATGGAAGAACTGGATATCCCCGCTTTTGCGGATCTACCCCCGGAGGATGGCTGGGATTTAGAGGATCTCCAGGAAGGGCCGGATGGAAGATGGTACTACCGGGCGATACAGAAAGGAAAAACCGGCAAGGGCGTCGGATATTTCCGTACCGTGGATCTTTCCCTTGGGGGAGAACCTTCATCCCAGGGGGCTTTACAGAACGCATCTCAGCCGCGTCCGCCGGAACAGGCTCCGGCCCCGTTGCGGCAAATCCTGGAAACAGCCCTTTCCCTGGGGGGAGCAGATGGAGCGGGAATTGCCGGGATAGCTGCCCCGGAATTCCCCAGCCTCCGTTATTACGCCCTTCCCCCGGTGATGAATACTATACGGGATAATCTCCTGATATACCCCGGCTATTACCACGGAGGCG
>JAITBG010000045.1 GCA_031283725.1 Treponema sp.
GAACCTTTGCCTTAAATTCAAGGAGTCCCATCATTCTCCCTCCCGCATGGTAAAATAAGTTTCCGCCCTGCTAATTCGAAGCGCCGCATAAAGCGAAGCCAAGGGTCCCGCCAGAATCGAAAGAAAAAGAGCCCCCCCAGCCAAGGGGTAATTTTGAAAAACGGCGCCTCAAGATAGGGCAGTTCCAGCCGTTCGTTAATCAACGTGCTGAAAGGAAATACCGCTAGACTCGCCAAAATCACCCCCGCCGCACCTCCCGCAAGGCCGGCAAGGGAGGATTCGCCCAATACAATGGCCACCAGTTTTTTCCGCGTGGCCCCGAGAATCCGCAGCAGGGCGAATTCCTTTTTCCGTTCGTGGATGGAGCCGGAAAACACCGCCGTGAGACAAGTGGTACGGACAGGACGGGCTTTGAGGGTTTTTCAGGGACAAAGCCCGGGTATCTAAATTTCGTCGTTTCATGGGTACCTCTTTTTTAATTACATATATTTCATATCTTCTAACGGCCTAAGCAGCCCTATATGATCCCCGGTAGTTTGTGTTAAACTCCTTGTGATGATCCGCGAAAAAAGCCTGGTGGCATATAAAAACAAACCCGCCCTGGTTATAGAGGCCGGAGAAAAAATAAGCATTTCCCTGGCGGGCGGGGAAAAACTCAAGGTCCGGGAGAAGGATATCGAATTTCTCCATAACGGGCCTTGCGTCCAGGCGGATGTTGACGGCCTTTTTACAGCGGGAAGCTTCACCGGAAATACCAAGGGTATCGACATACGGGGCGCTTGGGACCTGTTGCGGGGAACTACGATTCCCCTCCGGGATTTGGCGGAACTGGTATATGGTGAGTTTACGGTAAGCTCCGCCTGGGCCGCCTACGGGCTTCTCCGGGAGGGGTTGTATTTTACCGGAGATATATCGGCCATAACCGGCCGGGATGCCGCGGCTGTGGCGGCTGACGAAGAACGGCGGAGGCTGAAACAGCAGGAACAGGCCGGACGGGAGGCTTTCCTAGAGCGGCTTAGATCCGCTTCTCTGGATCTTCCCGGGGACAGTCATTTTTTACAGGACGTGGAAGCCCTGGCCTATGGCCGGACCGAAAAAAGCCGTACCCTGCGGGACCTGGGCAAGCAGGAAACCCCCCAGGAAGCCCACCGGCTCCTGCTTTCCGCCGGGGTCTGGACCCCCTGGGTAAACCCCCACCCCCAGCGTTTCGGGCTAAGCCTTAGCCCGGCCCGGTTTGCCCCGGCCCCGTCCCCAAGGGATGAACCTCGTACCGACCTGACCTATCTGGAAGCCTATGCCATAGACAACCCTTGGAGTACCGACCCGGACGATGCGGTCTCCCTGGAAGGGGATACCCTCTATGTCCATATCGCCGATCCGGCGGCGTCTATTTTTCCCGGCAGCCCCGCGGATACCGAAGCCCAGGGCAGAGGCGCTACCCTTTACCTCCCCGAAGGCGCTGTCCGTATGCTTGCCGAAGAGGCTCTTCCGTTTTTTGCCCTGGGGCTTTCCGCCACTCCGAGCCCGGCTCTTACCTTCAAGCTGGTTCTGGCCGAAGACGGTTCTATACGGGAAACCGATATTTTCCCCTCCCTGGTCCGGGTTACCCGCCTAAGCTATGCCGAGGCTGACGCCACGGCCGGCGCCGTGCCTGTCCTGGCCGGGCTTTTCCGGATGGCGGAACGTAACCTGCGGTGCCGGATTGCCGCAGGGGCGGTGATGATAGATTTGCCGGAAACCCATATCACCGTCCATGACGAAACCATAACCATAAGCCTTATCGAACCGTACAAATCCGCGGATATGGTACGGGAGTGTATGCTCCTGGCGGGGGAAGGCGTGGCCCGGTGGGCCCTCCAACAGCGGCTTTTCTTTCCCTTTGTGAGCCAGGAAACCGGGGACCTTCCCACAACGCCCCTCCCCGGTATGGCCGGTTCCTACCAACTCCGCCGTTGCATGCGGCCCCGGACCCTTTCGGCAAAACCAGGCCCCCATTGGGGGCTCGGCCTGGAACAGTACGCCCAGGTAACCAGTCCCCTGCGCCGCTATACCGACCTTCTGGCCCACCAGCAGATACGAGCCTGTCTCCGGGGCCGCCCTCCCCTGAGCGAAGAGGAAGTCCTTGTTGCCCTGACCGCCGGGGAAGCAGCCGCAGCCGCAATAGTTCAGGCGGAACGGACGTCCCGGGCCCACTGGACCGCGGTGTACCTCTCGGACAAAAAGGATTCCCAATGGGAAGGCATTATAATGGAAAAAAAAGGCAGCCGTTCGGTGGTAATGATCCCTTCCCTGGGACTGGAAACCCAGATTGTTACAAAAAACGATACCGCCTCAAACGATCCCCTTACCCTGACCCTCTCTTCGGTCAAAATTCCCGAATCGGAGGTGGTTTTCGTTTTTACTCCCTTGACGTAAGACGATTTTAGTATAACATTAGCTTTATATGAGTGATTATCTGGATCCCAATAACGAGGAACTTCTCAAGGACTTTTTCAGCGAGGCTCAAATGCAGGTTGATACCCTGGAGCAGAACATTCTGGTACTTGAGAACGAAGGCGGCAATAAAGACGCGGTGGACGAAATATTCCGTGCGGCCCATACCCTAAAAGGCGGATCGGCAACGGTGGAGATGATGGAATTATCCCATTTCACCCACATGGTTGAGGATGTTTTGGACGCTATCCGTTCGGATCAGCTGTCGGTCAACGAAGATGTGGTAGACACTCTCCTGGCGGCTATTGATATCATAAAGGCCATGCTCGGCCAGCGTATGGAAGGAGCGATCTATCAGGAGGATACTTCCGAGATGGAAGGCCGCCTGGAAGCACTGATCCCCGAAAGCTCCAAGGGCAAGAAAGGCTCCGCGGTTAAGGCTAAACCTGCGGCCCCCGCTCCGGTTGCTCCCGCTCCTGCCGTCACCGGAGGCCTTTCCGAAAAGGATTTACAGGAACTACAGGAATCCGTGGACGGCGGTATGCCGATTTACCGGATCTCCGTAACTTTTGACGAAAGCAGCCTGATGAATACCGTTAGCGGTATCCAGGTATACGCTGCCCTCAAGAGTGACGGGATGGTACTCCGGACCGTACCGGATTTTGAACAACTCTACGAGGATAATTTCTACCCCAAGGTGGACTATTATATCGCCAGTACCAAATCGGCGGATGATCTTAAAAAACGGGTTCTCATTCCCGACGTATCCCTCGCCGCGGAAGTGGCTGACGTAAGTACAGATGTTGCCCTCAAAGTAGCCCAGGTAGCCCCCGCTCCGGCGCCTGTGCCCAAACCTGCCGCTCCGGCACCTGCACCCGCCGCCGCTCCCCCTCCCCCTCCCGTAAAACCCGCCACAGCCGCCGCGGGTGAGGATGCCAAAAAGGCGGGGAAAGAGGCTGGGTCCATACTCCGGGTCGATTCTAAACGTATCGACGATCTCCTCAACCTGGTATCCGAAACGGTTATCACCAAGGCTACCTTCAACCAAATCAGCAACCAGTTCGGCGATCTGCTGAACGATCTTCATAACATAGAGGCGGCCTACCGGGACAAGATCAAGGGCCTTTTCGACAGCCTGCCCGATTATCTAGACAGCATCCAAGAAGGACGCTCCATCAAGGATATCCGCAAGGAAATCAACGAAGAATACGGGGATATTTTTACTCTCTTTGACAACTTTGAAGCTTCCTTAAAAAATAATATGGGCAAATTCCGGTCCACGTCCCAGAACCTGGGGCGGATCACCGGGGAGCTCCAGGAAGGGGTTATGCGGATCCGCATGGTGCCCATCAGCCAGATCTTCAGCCGCTTCCCGCGGTTGGTCCGGGACCTGTCCAAGAGCCTTAACAAGAAGATCAATCTGGTTATCGAAGGTGAAGAAACTGAACTGGACAAGTCGGTCATCGAGGACCTTTTGGACCCGATTATGCACTCGGTACGGAATTCCATCGATCACGGAATCGAATCCCAGGAAGAACGGAAGGCCGTGGGCAAACCCGAAGAAGGGATGGTCCTTCTCAAGGCAACAAACGAAGGAAACATGATCGTCATCGAAATTTCCGACGACGGCAAGGGCATAGACGTGGAAGCGGTCAAGGCAAAAGCGGTTGAGCGCGGCCTTATCAGCCCGAACAAGCTCCTCTCCGATGTGGAAGCCTTTAACCTCATCTTTGAGCCGGGCTTCTCCACCGCCAAGACCATCACATCCATAAGCGGCCGTGGAGTCGGGCTGGACGTGGTGCGCCGGTCCATCGAAAAACTCAACGGTATCGTTACGGTTACCTCCGAAAAGGGCAAGGGTACCAAGTTCCTCATCAAGTTGCCCCTCACCCTGGCAATCATCCAAGGCCTCTTGGTCCGGGTAGGCGAAGAAATCTACTCCATACCCATTACTTCGGTGATTGAAAGCCTGCGGATCAAGCCCGATGAAATCAAGATGATCGACAACTACGAAGTATTCAACATTCGTAATGATGTCGTTTCCCTGCTCCGGCTCAACCGGCTCTTCGGCATACATACCGAGGAACGGCAGGACTACAACTTCATCGTTATCGTGGGTACTGCGGAAAAGAAAATGGGCTTTATGGTGGACAGCCTTATTGGAGAAGAAGACGTGGTCATCAAGCCTCTGCGGGATCAGTTCACCAATTCTCCGGGAATCGCCGGGGCGTCCATATTGGGAGACGGTTCTGTTTCCCTGATCATCGACGTAAGCCAGCTTCTTGAACTGGGACTTCACCAAGAAATTGAAGCCCGGCGTGTCCGTGAAACAAATTCCCGGTAGCCCGGTACAGCGAGGAAAAACATGGCAGTAATAAGAGATTTGGCGGAGGTTAACGCCGAGCTACAGGAACAAAAAGAACGGGCAGATACGGTTGATTTCAAGATGATCACCTTCTCCCTGGGCGGCAAAGATTATGCGGTGGACATCATGAATGTCAAGGAAATCGCCAAGGCGGATAAGTTCACCTACGTTCCTAACGCCGCATCTTTTGTCCGCGGGGTATACAACCTCCGGGGGGATATCATCCCCATTGTGGATCTCAGGAACTTTTTCCACCTCCCTGCGGATAAAAAGAAAGACGGCTTGGAAAATATGCTGATCCTCTGCATTGAGGACCGGGTATACGGAACCATCGTAGATAAGATTGACCGGGTGGTGGGGATCAATTCCGATGCCATCCAGCCCCCGCATCCTATTTTTGGGGATATCAATATCAAATACATCAGTGGCGTGGTGGAAAAACAGGGAGAACTGTTCATCATCCTGGACGTGATCCGGATATTCTCCCAGAATGAAGAAGACAAGACAAAGCCCCGGGGACAGGCCATACAGGAAGGGGTCGTCTCCGCAGCGCCGAACAATTTTTTCCCGCCTCCCCAGGCTGCGGCAGCCGCGCCGGCCGCGGTTTCCCGGGATTCGGACCTGGAGTTTATCAAGGAAAGCCTGGGCACCCTCAGGCGCTTTACCACCGGACCTTTCAACGATGTGTGGATCCGCAGGCGCTTTACCGAATGGACCGCTACCCGCGGAGGGAGCGATATTCAGCTTAAAAACGCCGGCGATGCCGACGAATTCCTTCGGCCCTTCTACTCCCCCGGTACCGGGACCTTCTGGAACGATGACTTCGCCTATACCCTCAAGTCGGTCCTGCCGGATTTATCCTCCAACAGCATCCAGGTTTGGAACCTCGGCTGCGGAAAGGGCTATGAAACTTATTCATTGGCGTGTATACTCAAATCACGGTATCCCAACGGTCATATAAAAATTTGGGCCAACGACAGCGATATCATGGCCATATCAACGGCGCCGAATATGACCTTTGACATGGAGGACATACCGGAATATTGTCAGGAGTTTATGGTCAAAGGGAAGAATGGGTATAGCTTCAATCAGGCAATCAAGGATTCGATCCTCTTCGAGTACCATGACGTGCTGAACGATAACCCCCTTCCGGAACTGGACATTATAATTGCCCGGGATTTGCTTTCCTTCTTTAATGAACAACAGCAGGAAAAGCTTATGGTCGATTTTTTCGAAAAATTGAAGGCCCGGGGGGTAATTGTTCTGGGAACTAATGAAGAGCTACCGGAGAACCAATGGTTTCCCATTGGGAAGGGCAGTGTTTCCGCATTTATGCGGGTATAATATTTAAATTTAGAAGGAGTATGTCATGAGAGTGGAATATATCAATCCTTTTGTTGAAGCCGCCTTTAACGTTCTAAAGGAAGTCCTCAATACTGATGTAAAGCGAGGGGATCTTTACCTTAAATCCACCACCATGTCCATCATGGGGGTCGCAGCCCTGGTGGGTCTGGCGGGAGATGTGGAAGGCCGGGTGGTTTTCGATATGACCAAACAGACCGCCCTGGGTGTTGCGGGCGCCATGAACGGCGAAACTTTCACCGCCATGGATGAACTTGCCAAGGCCACTATCCAGGAGTTGGCCAATATGATCACCGCCCAGGCGGTAACCAAACTCCACGACCTGGGCTTTAAGTTTGACCTGACCCCGCCGGCCCTCTTTACCGGTGAAAATATGGAAATCTCCAACCGTGAAGTAGAAGCCTTGATCGTCCCCATGGAACTGGGCCCCATCGGCAAAATCGAAATCAATGTCGCCGTCCGGGAACGGGCATAAGGCCCTTAGTTTCTAAGCCCCGCCAAAACAGCCCGCCTCTGCGGGGTTCTCTTGACAGGGGCTGCGTTTTTCTGGTATATATAAGTTCCCGGGGCGGTTAGCTCAGATGGTTAGAGCACCTGCTCGACACGCAGGGGGTCGTTGGTCCGAGTCCAATATCGCCCATCCGGTAATTCTTTGGAATATAAGGAGTTACCGGTTTTTGTTTTTATGAGGCTTTCCGAAAACTTCAGTTTTTGGGAAAGCTACCTTGAATTTATTGCTTATCTGAAATATAAAAACGAACCGCCTCGCCGCAGAGCGGCGGGTATCTCGTAGGCGTTGCATTGTCTACGAGGCTCGTTCTGTAAAGAAATTATTTAACTATGGGGTCTACTACCATTTTTTGTTAACGGTGCTTACTTTTAACCGCCCCAAGAGGCGGGGGATTAGACCCCATTGCGAATAAATTAGGAGAAAGATGGTGAACATTCAGTTGGCGATCCTTATTGTGTATGGGGCGGTGTTGATTGGTATTTCCTGGTGGTCTACTAAGCTGCAAAAGAAGGCAATCGGCAGCAAAATGCTGAGTTATTTGCTGGCGGGCCGGAATATGCCCGCGGTGGTCATCTGTGTCATGTTGGTGGGACTGGCGGTGGGCGGCGCTTCCACCGTTGGGGTAGCTGAGCGGGCGTATACCGCCGGGTTTTCCGCGGGGTGGTATAACGCCGCCTGAGGTATGGGCGGCATCGCGGTGGGGTTCTTCGTGGCAAAGTTTTTCCGAAAGATAAGCGTCAAAACCATCCCCGAAATGATGGGCCTCATGTTTGGGCCAAAGACCCGTTTTCTCAGCGTGGTCAACCAGCTTCTGGTGATGATCAGCATCACCGCCCTGCAGTA
Source organism: Treponema sp. (assembly GCA_031283725.1). Classification (GTDB taxonomy): domain Bacteria; phylum Spirochaetota; class Spirochaetia; order Treponematales; family Breznakiellaceae; genus Termitinema. The sequence continues at coordinate 7,515 of JAITBG010000045.1, forward strand.
TGTGGCCGGAGGGTCGATCCTCAGGGCGCTCCTGCCGGATGTTTTTTCCTTTCAAGGCGGGCTTATTACCACCGCGCTTATCTTCATATTTATCACCGTGATAGGCGGCTACTGGGCTAGCGGGCTTACCAACCTCATCAATGTGACTATAATTTATGCCGGTATTATCGTGGCACTGGTCAAATCCATCAGGATTTTCGGCGGAATGGGGACCATCATAGCCGCCCTGCCTCCTCCGCCTCCTAGGAGCGGAACCTGGTTTGATCTTGTTTCCGGCCTGGGTACGGCTGTTGTGGCGGGCTATGTGGCGGTTATGGTGACAATGGCCATCAGTACCCAGGCGGTGGCCCAGATTACCTTTGCCGCTAAGAATGAAAAAACCGCTAAATGGGGCTTCCTCGCTGGAGGGATAATCATCCTTCCCGCGGGCTTTCTCTGCGCCGTTTTTGGAATCATCGCCCGGTCCCAATTCCCCAACCTGGAAAACGCCGCCATGGCCCTGCCTACTATCGCGGCCCAGTTATCCCCTTTTGTGGGGGGATCTTCCTGGCATCCCTCTGGGCTGCGGATATTTCCACCGCAGTGGGCCTTCTTATGGGCTGTTCTACCCTGGTCCTGGAGGATATTGTAAAAAAGCTCCACGCCAAACCTATCAAAAAGGAGCATGAACTTCTGGTCTCCCGTTTAACGGTGCTGGGGGTAAGCCTCCTCTCCTTCCTTCTTGCCCTTTCGGTGGTGGGAATTCTCAGAACCATTACCACAGCCCTGGCGTTAACCACGTCCTTCACCCTGCTGATCCTGGTGGATATCTATTTCCCTAGACTCAACAGGAAGGCCGCCGGGTTCTGGATCGTTCTCCTTTCCCTGTTGCTCTGGATACTCTGGACCTGCTTTCCCCAGTTCCGCATTGGGCCGGAGCTAATCTACATGGAGTGGATTGGCTGCGGTGCGCTCTTTATCCTCTTCGCCCTCCTTACAAAGGAGCCGGCGAACCGGTTGGTACCCCAGGAAGAAAAAGAATGACTGTTTCCTACGATAATTTAGTTACATTCACTAAAACCGTATTGCTGCGCTGTTACGGTTATTCTGAAAAGGAAGCGGATATCACCGCCAGGGTTTTGACAGAAGCGGACGCCCGGAACATTCCTTCCCACGGAGTATCCCGGCTGGATTTTTACCGTAAGAATATCCAGGGCAGTTTTGCCAAGCCCGGCGCGGAACCGGAAATTGTCTGGCAGACCCCCGTATCCCTGGTGGTGGACGGTCATGACGGCGTGGGCTGCTATATCGCCGAATGGAGCGTGAGCAAAACTATCGAAAAAGCAGAGCAGGCCGGGACCGCCTTCTGCGCGGTGCGGAATTCCAACCACTACGGCATCGCCGGTTTATGGGCGGAAAAAATTGCCCGGCACGATATGATAGGCATGGCCTTTACCAATACCCGTACTTGCGGCATACCCACCTACGGCCGGGAACGGGTCCTGGGTACCAATCCTATCGCGGTAGCCATCCCCGAACGGGAGGATCGTCTCTTCCTCTTGGACATGGCTACCGCCACCGTAGCCCACGGCAAGGTGGAAGTCTACGATCGGAGGAAGAAGCCCATGCCCCGGGGTTGGGCGGTGGATGAGAACGGCGTGGGAACTACCGACGCCGCCGCCTTTGAACACCTCTTCTACGCCAACCCCACATACGGCGGGCACCTCTTTTTAGGCGGTGAAGGCGAAGAGAACGGCGGCCACAAGGGCTTTGGCCTAGCCCTGCTGGTGGAACTTCTCTGTTCCGGTCTTTCCCTGGGAATGAGCAGCCTCAATACCTTCCAAAAGGGAAAGGGGGCGGGGATCACCCATTTCTTCGGCGCCATGAGGCTGGACCTGTTTGGCAAAAGCGGAGATCTTAAGGATCATGTAGGGGACATACTTCAGGCTATCCGGAAGGGCGAAACGGCGGTTAACCAGGAGCGCATCTATATCCACGGAGAAAAGGAAGCGGAAGCCCGGGTAAATTCCTTAAAAAATGGTATCTTTATCGATGATGCAACACGAAAATTACTGGATTCCCTTGCTAAAGAGTCCGGCATATCGATAGTATAGTATATGATCGATGTATCCGCCCCCTATATGGTAAAACGCATCATTCTCCTGCTTCTGGGTTCCGTTATAATGGCCTTTAACATTAATACCTTTGTCCACGCGGGGGAACTCATTCCCGGAGGTTTCACGGGGATTACCATACTCATCCAGCAGATATGCGGCCGCTACGAAGGGGTGGAGATACCCTTCAGCATTGTCTATATCGCGCTGAACGCTATCCCGGCAGCTATTTGCTTTAAGTATGTGGGGAAGAAGTTTACCCTCTATTCGGTTCTGGTGATTGTGGTGAGCGGCGTCTTAACCGACTGGATGCCCCGTATGTTCATCAATTTTTTGCAGCTCCACGATACCCTGCTTTCGGCGGTATTCGGGGGCATCCTCAATGCCGTGGGGATCAGCCTCTGCCTCTATGCGGACGCCACCAGCGGCGGCACCGACTTTATCGCCATATTCATATCCGAGCGCTACCACAAGGAAACCTGGAACTATATCTTTGCGGGGAACTGTGTAATCCTGACAATAGCAGCCTGGCTTTTCTCCGTTGACAAGGCCCTGTACTCCGTCATCTTCCAGTTTACCACCACCATGGGCCTGTCTTCCCTGTACCACGGCTACCAGCAAAAGACCCTGCTGATCATCACCGACAAGCCCGAAGAGGTATACACCCTGATAAGCGAAAAGACCCACCATGCCGCCACATCCTTCAAGGGCTACGGTTTTTTCGGGAAGGCCGATCGGATCCTACTCTATTCCGTGGTAGGCGCCTACGAGACGACGGCTCTCGTTACCGCGATAAAAAAGGTAGACCCCGGCGCGTTTATCAACGTTCTCCGTACCGAACAGCTTAACGGCAGATTCTACACCAGACCGAAGGACTAGTTGCGCAGCTCCATCGGTTCCTCATTTGTTTACCACATTCACCGGATTACCCTTTACAAAGGCGTTCAGATTTTCCACCGCGATATCCATGAGCCGCTGACGGCTTTCCTTGGATGCCCAGGAGATATGCGGGCTAATGATGCAATTTTTCGCCTTGAGCAGGGGGTTATCCCCCTTAATCGGCTCGGAGGAGACCACGTCAAGTCCGGCGGCGGCAACCTTACCGCTGTTCAGGGCGTCCGCCATGTCCTGTTCCACCACCAGGGGACCCCGGGAATTGTTTAAAATAATGACCCCATCCTTCATCTTGGCGATAACAGCCTTGTTGATTATACCGGTTGTTTCGGGAAACAAGGGGCAGTGCAGGGCCACAACGTCAGACTGTTTCAGCAGATCATCCAGGGAAACGTAGTCGCCGATTTGCCTGCCCGCATCGTTTTGAAACGAGTCGAAGGCAAGAACCTTCATCCCCAGGGCTTTGGCGATAGTCCCCGTGGTCTGGCCAATACGGCCAAAACCGATGATACCCATGGTTTTACCCACCAGCTCTATCAGCGGATAATCCCAGAAACACCAGTCCGGATTACTCTCCCATCTGCCCTCATGAACGGCCCTATCGTGATGACCAATATGGTGGCAAATTTCCAGGAGCAGCGCTATGGCAAACTGGCCCACTGCGGCGGTTCCGTAGGCGGGGATATTGGTTACCATCACCCCCTTAGCCTTTGCGGCATTGACATCCACGATATTGTAACCCGCGGCAAGTACGCCTACATAACGGATGGACAGGCACGCATCGAAAACATCGGCGCCGACCGGGGTTTTATTGGTAATAACCGCCGCCGCATCGCCGATACGGCCGATAACTTCCCCGGAGTCTGTCAGGGAACTGCGGTCATAAACCTTCAACTGCCCTATCTTTTCAAAACCCTCCCAGCTCAAATCCCCAGGGTTTTCGGTATAACCGTCAAGTATAACAATTTTCATAGTCCGGTACCTCCATTGTACCCCAGTATACCATACGATCCGTTGCCTAATTAGTAACCAGGGTAGCCTGAGAAGAATAAAAAAATATAATATAAAATCTTGGCAAATACGATTCCCGCATCGGCTTCTACGAGCGAAGACCGGGAGATGAGCCGCGAAATATGACTGGATGAGGTATTCCCTGAATGGAAATCTATGTTTAATATAGAAATTGAGAATATCAAATTAGAGGAAATTGGATGATGAACATACACAAACAGAAACTCGCGGAATTGGAAGGGGTTTATTCTACCAGCGTTATTGTTCTTAACGGAGAACAATACCTCGTCGGGGCCAGTGAAAACAGGGAAA
>JAITBG010000147.1 GCA_031283725.1 Treponema sp.
GCCATCATGTAATAACAGTGGATCTTGTTCTTTTCATCAAGATCGACGTCAAAGACAAGAAAATCCGGGAGGCTCACCGCAAAATAATCCATATCTTGTGTTTTAAAAAGATGGGTCTCGCCGTATGCGATCAGTTTGTTAAAGCGTGATCGCGCCCCGTTTTCGTCCCCCAGGGCCTTCAGGGCAAGCCCTTGATAGTAGATCATGTGCGGGGGCTGATCGTTGTAGTACATAACACCCGAAGGCTCCAAGTCTCCTTCCGCGGCTTTGATAAAACACGCACGAGAACGGTTACCGTCGACCCGTTGCAGCGCCAGGCCCATGTAATAGTAAATATTATTTTCCTGTGCATTGGGCAGTTTCCCTTCGCCAAAATTATCATAATATACCGTTGCCTTTTCCAATTCGGATGTTGCTTCTTCATATTTTTTATCTTTCATAAGCGCTTTAGCAATTCCGATACGGGCTTCTATATGCTGGGCGGGAACTTTCCCTTCTCCCCCTTCCCAGGGATGGAATTTGCGGGAGTGTATTAACTCGAGGGCCCTTTGATGATGCCCAAGGCCATTGAGGATTTCAATATAGGAAAGAAAGAGATCGTCCCGCTTTGTTACCAGATCAAAATACTGTTCATACAATACGCGCTGATCTTCCGGGGGCATGCCTGTTCTTTTATGCAGTTCACAGAGTTCATAGAAAACTCTTGCATCGGTTTTGTCAAGGGTAAAAGCCTTTTCAAGTTCCGTTTTCGCCCGGACATAATCATGCTCTTTATTGGCGTAATACAGGGCAAGGTTTCGGTGGGCCGTGGGAAAATCCGGTTTGAGGGAACATGATTTTTCCCACATGGCGGCGGCCTCGTGATGCCTTTTTTTATCATAAAGAAAACAGCCGGCATAGTACCATGCAAAGGAATCGGCGGGATTTACCTTTACGGCCCTGCATAAAACCTGCCAGTCTTCAACCGTATTGGGAAAACAATAGCCGCTGTCCGCCTTGGCCGCTTCTTTCCAGGCGGCCGCTGCCTCGGGAGCGCCAGTTTGTTCAAGCCAGAAGGCAAGATAATAAAAACAAAGGGCATAAGGGCGATCTGCGGAACCTATGTACCGCTTTAGTATGGTTACGCTTTCATCATACAACCCAAGTTCCGCGTAAGATGCCGCAAGAAAAATATAGTTCCGGGGATCATCCCGGAGCATAGGCCAAAATTTATCTGCCGGGTTTTTTGCCGTCTTATCTATCTTTGCCATTTCGTAGTTGGCGACAAAATCAAGGGGATCAAAGCGGAGCGTTTCCAGCGCTATCTCCCTGGCATGATCAGCATCCCCGCACATACGATTGACAATAATAAGAATATACCGCGCCTTAAAATTCCGCCAGCCCTCATAGAGGGATTCCAGGGCAAATTCCAGGGCGGCGCAGTATTGCTTCCTGCGGCAGGAAATTTGCGCCAGTTTTAAATACGCCTTTCCCTTATAATCATCGGACCATGCCGTTTTATAATAGGCGTCAAAGGCCGCGTCTTCTTCACCCAGCGCTTCTCTGGCTTTACCCAGATTATAAAAGGTATCGCCTTTTTCCGGATTAGGATTATGCCGCGTTATCGATGCTTTTGCGGCCTGGAAACAGGCGAGGGCGCCGGTAAAATCACCCCGGCGGAAAAGCAGGTTGCCATAGGCGTTATTAATACGGATATCCCGCGGATTACGGGCAAGTCCCTCCAGATAATAGGCATCGGGCTCGTAAGTTGCGTGGCGGTACTGCTCCAGATGCAGCCCCGCCAGATAGAGGCTCTCATTATCGGCAATGTCCTTCGGCTTTTCAAGCGCCCTGGCAGGATCGGGCAGCGGCTTAAGGGTATCAGACTCCTCCTGATACACCAAGGGGGCGGTTCCGGCGGCTTCGATCCGCAAAGTGAGAAGTTCTGCGCCGGAAAGAAGAGGAATGGTTTTTTCATAAATATCGTTCGGTGAAAGAACCGTCCTATCCTCCAAGAAAATATTTTCTCCCGCGTAAAGACGGATGACCGCATCGGCTATATATTTCGAGGCATAAACAGTGATGGCGGCTTCAGCATCTCCCCGTGTCATGCCCAGGACCAGATCCTTGCTGGCATTTTTTACCATGCCGGCTTTTTTATAGGGCAAAAAATACTGGGTAAAGTTTTTGTGTTCATAGGGCGCAAGCCAGGTAAAATCGGGCTGATTGTCGGTATACACACCGGTCATCAGTTCGACATAGGGACCGTCTTCGTCGGTAAGGTTGCGATCCCAGGCCTTGCCGAAATCGCCGCAGCCCCAGGTCCACTGCTTCTTGCCGGGTGAAATATGATGATCCGCCACATGGAGAACCCCTGCCTGGGTCCTGTAATCATAGCCCCCCACAAAATCATATTTTGAAGAATAGGCCATGTAAGAGGTAGGAACCTTAATGTTTTTATAGCGGGAAATATCAACGCCGCTTGAATAATCCATTTTATAATACACCCCGGTCGCCAGGGGGAAACGGGATACATCACGTTTCCCGTGATCCGTCACCGCGTGTACATCCGGCGGGAATATCGATTGGGTTTCATCATGTACCGATACCGCCGGATTAGCCCACCAGAGGAAAGACTGGGGTTCGCTGGTAGGATTATACAACTCGGTGTGGATTTCAATAAAGGCGGAACCCCGCCGGAGGGTTATGGCGGTAGATGCCTTTGTTCCGTAAAGCCTGTCCCGTTCACTGAACCAGAGGGTTTTATAATCATCATGGGAATCATCCGTGATATATTCAACCGGGCCAAAGGTATTCGGGCGGTGATGCTGCGGCCAGTTAAATTCAATACCCCCGGAGATCCAGGGGCCGGTAAGTCCGACCAGGGCCGGTTTTATGACATGGTTATAATAAACAAAGTCGTAGTTATTCGTTTTATCAAGGGCCCGGTATATTCTGCCGCCTATTTCGGGCATTATCTGTATTTGCAAATACTCATTCTCAATAAATACAATGACGTATTCTTTTTCCTTCTTCTCATCGCAAATATTTTCTATGATAGGATAGGGATAGACTTTTCCGGAACTTCCCTGGTATACCCGCTTCTCCAAAAACATGGGATTCTTATTTTGTTCCCCGACGCCGTAGGTTGGTATTACAATCTGTTCCTGCCAAATTTTTACC
>JAITBG010000138.1 GCA_031283725.1 Treponema sp.
ACTAAAAAACAGTTCGTGCCGATTTTATTGTAGCACAACAAAACACACTTACACTCACTTTATTTTTGAGTAAAAGGTTTTTCTTGACAACTTCTTTTCCGTGGAGTTACAATGACTACTAGGAGAGGTATTAAGTATGGATAAAAAGACGCTCACTATAAACGGACAGCCGCGAACCCTGGTGGTCGATGGCGAATCCACGCTGGCGGAGGTGCTGCGGAAACAGCTTCTCTTAACCGGCTGCAAAATCGGGTGCGGTAATGGTCAATGCGGCGCCTGTTCGGTCATTATTAGCGGTAAGGTGGTGCGGGCTTGTACCCGTAAGGTAAAGACCTTGGGGGAAGACGATGCCATCGAAACTATTGAGGGAATCGGTACCCCGGAAAATCTGCATCCCCTGCAGGTTGCATGGATGGCCCACGGATGCGCTCAGTGTGGGTTCTGCTCCCCGGGTTTTATCCTGTCCGCCAAACAGCTCCTTACGGAAAACCACAGTCCCTCCCGGGAAGAGATTCGCTCCTGGTTCCAGAAGCACCGCAACGCCTGCCGCTGTACCGGTTATAAACCTCTGGTAGACGCCGTTATGGATGCCGCCAAGGTACTTCGGGGTGAGCTTCAGAAAGAAGATCTGCTTTTCAAACCGGTGGGTAACAATATTACCGGTACCTATTACCACCGTCCCTCCGCAAAGGCGAAGGTTACGGGTAAGTGGGATTTCGGCGCCGATGTGGCGCTCCAGATGCCTCCGGGCACCCTGCACCTGGCGTTGGTCCAAGCCGAGGTTTCCCACGCGAACATTAAGGGCATTGACACCAGTGAAGCTGAGAAAATGGCGGGGGTCTACAAGGTTATCACCCACAAGGATATAACCGGAAGGAACCGGATCACCGGCCTTATCACCTTCCCCACCAATAAAGGTGACGGTTGGGACCGGCCCATACTCTGCGATGAAAAGGTGTTCCAGTACGGAGACGCCATCGCCATTGTAGCCGCCGACACCGTTGAACAAGCCAGAGCCGCGGCGAAGAAGGTAAAGGTTGACCTGGAACTACTCCCCGCGTATATGAGCGCCCCCGCCGCCATGGCCGATGACGCCATCGAAATTCATCCCGGAACTCCCAATGTATACTTCCAGATCAACAACAAGAAGGGCGCAGAGACCAAGGATATCATCGCCGATGCTCCCTATGTGGCGGAGGTTTCCTCCTACTCCTCACGGCAGCCCCACCTGCCCTTGGAACCAGACTGCGGCCAAGCCTATATTGACAGCGAAGGCCGGCTGACCATCCACTCAAAGTCCATCGCCCTTCACCTCCACGCGGCCATGATTGCCGCCGGTATCGGCATCGAAGCGGATAAGCTGAGGCTGGTGCAGAACCCCGCTGGCGGTACCTTCGGGTATAAATTCTCACCCACCATGGAAGCTCTGGTGGGTGTGGCCTGTCTGGCCTGCGACAAACGCCCGGTCTCCTTGGTGTACAACATGCACCAGCAGATTACCTACACCGGCAAGCGTTCCCCTACCTTCATGAATCTGAAGGTCGCTGCGGACAAGGACGGCAAAGTATTGGCCCTGGAAGGCAAAAATATCCTCGACCACGGACCTTATTCCGAATTCGGCGATCTGCTCACCCTGCGGCTGGCCCAGTACCACATGGCCGGTTACGATGTGCCCAATATCCGTTCGGAAAACTTCACCGTGGCGACCAACCACGCTTGGGGTTCCGCATTCCGCGGCTACGGCGCGCCGGAAGCGGAACTTGGTTCGGAGATTCTCATGGACATCCTGGCGGAAAAAGTGGGGGTGGACCCCTTTGAAATCCGTTACAGGAACATCTACCGCCCGGGATGCACCAATATTACCGGTCAGGCGCCGGAGGTATTCTCCCTGCAGAAACTGATGGACAAGGCAAAACCGCATTACTACGACGCTAAAAAACGGGTAAAGGAACTGAATGCCCAAGGCGGCAAGCTGAAATACGGGGTAGGTATCGCCATCGGCGTATACGGATGCGGTCTGGACGGCGTGGACTCCTCCTCCGCCTGGGTTGAACTACAGCCGGATGGCAGCGTGAAAGTCGGAACCAGTTGGGAAGATCATGGACAGGGCGCCGATATAGGAACCCTCACCATGGCCCATGAGACCCTCCGCCACGCGGGATTCACTCCCGAGAAGATAAAACCGGTAATGAACGACACCGCCATTACCCCCAACTCCGGACCCGCCGGGGGCAGCCGCTCCAACGTGGTTACCGGCAACGCCATCCGGGTCGCCTCGGAGGCTCTGCTCAGCGCCCTGAAAAAAGGCGACGGGACCTTCAAGACCTACGATGAACTGGTGGCCGCCAAAACACCGGTGCGTTACGAGGGAAGCTGGACCGCGGATATGTGTTCCAACTGCGATCTGGAAACCAGCCAGGGGGCGCCTTTCTCCAACTATATGTACGAAGTCTTTGTACCAACCGTTGAAGTGAATACCGAGACCGGCAAAGCCCGGGTAATTTCCTTCTACACCTCGGTGGACGTGGGCAAGGTTATCAACAAATCCGTAGTGGACGGCCAGATTTACGGCGGTATCGCCCAGGGTATCGGCCTTGCCCTTACGGAGGATTTTGAGGACCTGACCAAACACACCACCCTGGCGGGCTGCGGGTTGCCGACGATTGAAGATATCCCCGATGACTTTGTTATTGAGTATGTCGAAGCGCTCCGGCCCAGCGGTCCCTACGGCGCTTCCGGCGTGGGCGAAGTTCCGCTCTGCGGGTCCCATCCTGCGGTACTGAACGCGATCTACGATGCCTGCAGGGTGCGGATAACCCAAATCCCCGCCCTGCCGGAGAAAATCAAAGCCGGCCTTGCGAAAGTGTAGTTACCGGTACTAACATTGAAGGGACTGCGTGATAGAAAATCCGTGGTCCCTTCTTTATTTATAACCCGCAACATCATCGGTACAAAATCCCAAATTCGGCGCCTCCCTGTTATCCGCTACCTTTATTCTATGGTATCCATCATGGTAAGATAGGAACAATATTGCATTCCAGGAGCGTTCATGCCGGATCAGGAAAAAACTCCTATCAGAAGGGTATTTGTTGAGAAAAAAAATGGTTTTGATATTGAAGCCCGCCGTTTGCAGTCGGATATCGCCGGCTTTTTGGGGACCCAGTACCCCGAGTTAGCCGCCCTCAGCCACCTTCGTATTCTCCAGCGCTATGACGTTGCCGGGCTCAGGGAAGATCAGTTTCAAACGGCGGTAAATATGGTTTTTTCCGAGCCCCAATGCGATACGGTGTATTACGGTGAGGCCCCATGGAAGGCTCCCTCGTCAGAGGCGTCAAAGAACGGCGTGGTTTTCGGTATTGAGTACGTGAGCGGTCAATACAACCAGCGCGCCGATTCGGCGGAACAGTGTGTGGAACTGGCGGTGGGGGTGCGGCCCCAGATACGGACCGCCCGAATTTTCGTGCTGGAAGGTTTCAGGGAACGCCCCGAAGGCGGCGCCCAGGAGGCGGTCATGCGTTATCTGATAAATCCCGTGGATTCCCGGATAGCCGACCTGGGTTTGCCCAAAAGTATGGATGATACCGGAGTGAAGGCCGGCGATATCCCGGTTCTTGCGGGCTTTTCCGCTGCCGGCGAAGAAGCCCTGAGGGATATGGCTGGACAATACGGCCTTGCCATGTCCGCCGGAGACCTTCTCTTTTGCAGAGACTACTTCCGTAGCATAGGCCGGGACCCAAGCCTGGCGGAATTACGAGTCCTGGACACCTACTGGTCCGACCACTGCCGGCATACCACCTTTACCACCACCCTGGATGAAATCCAAATTGACGACGGTCCTCTGAAACAAGCCCTGACCCTTTACGAAGAAACCCGGCGGGAAGTTTACGGCGAAGGGGCGAAAACACGGAAGCGGACCCTGATGGACCTTGCTACCATCGGAGCCAAGGTCTTGAAAAAGCGGGGGTTCCTGGACGACCTGGACGAATCCAAGGAGATAAACGCCTGTTCCGTCAAGATAAACGCCGAATTTTCCGATACGAATGGGGAAAACAGAATTTCCGAACCATGGCTCCTCCTCTTTAAGAACGAAACCCACAACCATCCCACGGAGATAGAACCCTTCGGCGGGGCCGCCACCTGTCTTGGCGGGGCTATCCGGGACCCGCTTTCCGGCCGGGCCTATGTGTACCAGGCCATGCGGGTTACCGGCGGCGCCGACCCCCGGAGCAGCCTGACCGAAACCTTGCCGGGGAAACTTCCCCAGCTGAAAATAGCCAGGGAAGCCGCGGCGGGTTATTCCTCCTACGGCAACCAGATAGGGCTGGCCACGGGACAGGTATCGGAATTCTATCACCCCGGCTTTCTCGCCAAGCGTATGGAACTGGGTGCGGTTATCGGCGCGGTTCCCGAAGCCTGGGTACGCCGGGAGGAGCCCGTTGCCGGGGATCTGGTGATCCTGGTGGGCGGCAAGACCGGCCGGGACGGCATAGGCGGCGCAACCGGTTCTTCCAAGGTGCATACCGGGGAATCGGTGGAAACCGCCGGCGCCGAAGTGCAGAAGGGAAACGCCGTGGAGGAGCGAAAACTTCAGCGCTTCTTCCGTAACCCCGATGTTACCGCCCTGATCAAACGCTGCAACGATTTCGGCGCCAGCGGAGTGGCGGTTGCGGTGGGGGAACTTGCCGCAGGTCTGGACATCAAGCTTGATGAGGTCCCTAAGAAGTACGCCGGCCTGGACGGTACGGAAATTGCCATCTCCGAATCCCAGGAACGTATGGCTGTAGTGGCAGCCGCCAAGGATGCGGATAAACTGATCGAACATGCGGCGGCGGAAAACCTGGACGCAGTGGTCATCGCCGCCGTCACCGCAGGGGACGGGGAAGAACCGCTATTCTCCCCGGCGGAAGCCGATAAAGGTCCCCGGCTCAGGATGAGCTGGCGGGGAAAGACCATCGTAGATATCTCCCGGCGCTTTCTTAACTCCAACGGCGCTCCCCGTTCCGTCCAAGTGGTGATTGAAGGTGCAGCCAAATCCGGCGCGGCGGAATCACCGGCGTTTACCCTGGACGGGCTGGAGCGGGAACTGGCATCCCTTCGTACCGGGAGCCGCCGGGGTTTGCAGGAACGGTTCGACGGCTCTATCGGGGCATCCTCGGTGCTTTTTCCCTGGGGCGGCTCGGAACAGGGCGTTCCGGAGTGCGGCATGGCGGCGCTGCTTCCCTCACCGGATAAGGAGAGCCTCACCGCCAGCCTCATGAGTTTCGGTTACGATCCGGAGCTGGCCCAGCGCAGCCCCTACGAGGGGGCCAAGGGGGCAATCCGGGAAGCCCTGGCCAAGTTCGCCTGCCTGGGGGGTAATCCCTGGACCGCCCGGCTTTCCCTTCAGGAATACTTTGAACGGATGGATAGGCCCGCATCCTGGGGTAAACCCCTCGGCGCCCTTCTGGGCGCCCTGGAGGCGGAATTGGCCCTGGGTATAGGCGCCATAGGCGGCAAGGATTCCATGTCCGGCAGTTATCGGGACGATGCCAACCATATAGACCTGGCGGTTCCTCCTACCCTGGTTGCCTTTGCCGCCGGAACCGCCCCGGCCTCCGCTGTCCGTTCCGGCGCCCTGAGCGGGAAGCCGAACAACGTTGTGATCCTCCTGTACCAAAGCCCCACGGAAAATATCGGCCTGAATGAGTGGGCTGTGTTCAAGGCCAATATGGACGTCCTGAACGCCCTTTCCGACAAGGGGCTGATCCGCGCCGCCTACCCCGTTGTATCAGGCGGCGCAGCTGCCGCTCTGGCCCTCATGGCGTTTGGTAATATGGTTGGGCTTGAGCTGGACACCGCGGCTTTGTCGAGGGTAAAGCAGGATCGGTACCAAGGATCCGTTTTTGTGGAAATTGACGGCGAGGCCTTTGACAAAGCCCCGGTAAAGGACATTCTGGCCGGATCCGCCGCGGAAACCGCTCCTCACTGGGTCACGGCGGCCCGCACCGTGGCGGAACCGGTGTTCCGTTTAGGGCGCTTTCCAAAAGATTCACCCGCCGAAAAACCGTTAGTGGTACTCCGCAGGTCTTACGAACGTACCTTAGCCCAGGTATTTCCCCAAACCTCTTCCGGCGCTACCGTTGCCGCGGACCCGGTTCCGCCTTTCGGCTCCGTACCCGTGGACGATGCGGCCTTGGAAGCGGTCTTCCGAAGGGGAATGGCCAAGCCCGCGCCCCGGCAAAAACACCGCCCCGGAGGAGGAAGCTCCGGCGGGAAGATGCCGCTGGTAGTGCTGCCGGTTTTTCCCGGGACCAATTGCGAATGGGATACGGCCCGGGCTTTCCGTAAAGCAGGAGCGCGGACCAGGCTGGTCATCTTCAGGAACCGGAACCGGGAGGACATACTGGAATCCAGGCGGGAACTGGCGGCAGCCATTTCGGAAGCCCAGATCGTCGCCCTCTCCGGCGGTTTCAGCGCCGGGGACGAGCCTGACGGGACGGGCAAGTTTATCGCCAACGTATTCCGCTCTCCCGCCATAGCCGAAGAAGTAACAAAACTGCTGGAAAAGCGGGACGGCCTGGTCCTGGGTATCTGCAACGGCTTCCAGGCGCTGATCAAGCTGGGATTAGTCCCCTATGGCAAATACCGGGAGGCGGAAAGCGCTATGCCGACCCTGAGCTTCAACCGTATAGGCCGCCACGTTTCCCGTATGGTCCGCACTAAAGTTATCTCCAACGCCTCTCCTTGGCTTTTCTTAGATGAACCGGGAACCATCCATATCCTTCCCGTAAGCCACGGAGAAGGCCGCGTCGTCATCCGGGAAGAGGAAGGCAGGGCGCTCTTTGCCTCAGGCCAGGTCCCCTTTTGTTACGCCGACGCCCGGGGGAACCCCACCATGGGCGAACCGGATAACCCAAACGGATCGGACTTCGCCATAGAAGGGCTCACCAGCCCTGACGGCCGGGTCCTCGGCAAAATGGCGCACTCGGAGCGCTGCGGGAACTATGTACACATCAATATTCCGGGGAATAAGTACCAGCGAATTTTTGAAGCCGGGGTACGGTACTTCATTTAACC
>JAITBG010000152.1 GCA_031283725.1 Treponema sp.
AGGGCCTTGGTTTTATCCCCGTCGGAGTACTGGGTGCCTACGATGGTGATGCCGGGATATTTTTTAGCAATCTCATCTTTAAAATCATTCTCCCGGGTCATGGTGGTGCCGGCGCCGGCCTGGGCGTTGACAATGGCGACTTTGCCCTGGCCGTTTAAGGCTTTACCAAGCTCATTGGCGGCGGTCCGGGCGGCTTGGCCGTTATCGGTTGCCAGGAAAGCGTCCCATTCCTGGGTGTTGGCGGCGGTGTCGATAAGGATGACCTTAATTCCCGCTTTGTGGGCCTTTTCGATACCGGGAACCAGCGCTTCGGCGTGCATCGGCGCGATCATCAGAATCTGCGCTTTCTGGGTGATGGCGTCCTCAACCATCTGGAGCTGTACCGCGTTGTCCACCTTTCCCGGAGGCGCGTTGTAGATAAAGTTGATGTTGCCAAGTTCCGCGGCCTTTGCTTCGGCGCCGGCTTTGACTTTAAGCCAATGTTCGTCAACAGAATCCATGGTAATAAGAACCGCCTTGATCTTGCCGTCGTCGGTTCCTCCCCGGGCCCATAGCGGCAGAACACCGGCCAGCGCGGTAATAAGTACCGCAATCAACAAAATTTTCGTCTTCATGAAGCTTTTCCTCCAAAATATTATTTGATTCTCACAAGAGAATCATGATCCCTTAATCTTTACGCCGGATCCGATCCAAAAATACGGAACCGACGATTACAATACCGATTACGATCTTCTGAATGAAGGGGGATACGCCGATCAGGTTGAGGCCGTTCCGCAAGACGCCGATAACAAAGGCCCCGATAAAGGTTCCCGCTACGGTGCCTTCCCCGCCCATGGTGCTGGTTCCCCCGATAACCGAGGAGGCGACCGCGTCAAGCTCATACCCGTCCCCCGCGCTCGGCTGGGCGGAGATGATACGGGCCGCCATGATCAGCCCCGCAAAGGCGGCGAGGAGGCCGGAAAAAATGTACACCATAATCAGAACTTTCCGGGTATTCACCCCGGAAAGCCGGGCAGCCTCAAAGTTGCTTCCCGTGGCGTACACATGACGCCCCGGCTTCGTTTTTGCCAGGATAAAAGCGAAGATCACGACGAGGATCACCATAATGATAACCGGGTTGGGGATCCCCGCGGTTGATCCGGTCCCCCAAAAGGTGGTAAAGGTTTTGGGCAGGCCGCTGATGGGAATGGCCTGGGTCAGGGTGAATGACAAGCCCCGGACCACCGTCATGGTTCCCAAGGTTGCGATAAAGGGCGGGATGTTTCCGAACGCCACCAGGGTACCGCTCACCGCCCCCGAAGCAAGACCCGTTACCAGCCCGGAGAGGACGGCCAGGGGAACCGGCAGATTCGCCCGCATGATCAGGCCCGCGACCATGGCTGAAAGGGCGATGTTGGAACCGATGGACAGGTCTATGCCTCCGGTGATGAGCACATAGGTCTGACCAATGGCGATAATGGCAATTACCGCGGTTTGAGTCGCCACCGTTAAAAGGTTATTTACCGAAAAAAAATAGGGGCTCAAAATGGTAAAAACCACCGCCAGCACAAAAAGCCCACTGAACGTCGAAAGAAGTTGTTTGTGAGATCGGGATAAATTCAACCGTAATCCCCGTTTAGCCACCGTGTCACTCATTACTCAAATCCCCCATTATGAATATTGCGTCGCGTATTTAAGAATCTCTTCCTGGTTCGTATCCTTGGTCATCAGTTCGGCGGTTATCCTGCCGTTGCACATAACCATGATACGATCCGACATACCCAGCACCTCGGGCAATTCCGAGGAAACAAACATTACCCCGATGCCGTTTCTTTTTAAATCGTTAATTATATTGTAGATTTCGATCTTGGACGCCACATCGATGCCCCGGGTCGGCTCGTCAAAGATCACCACCTGGGCGTCCCGCATGAGCCACTTCCCCACCACCACCTTCTGCTGATTCCCCCCGGAAAGATTCCGCACGTACTGATCCGCGCTGGGGGTTTTTATTTTAAGGCTTTGAATCATCTCCGTGGATTTTTTCGATTCCAGCTTCCGTAAAATAATTCCCAGTTTGGAAACAATGTCCAGGCTGGGCAGGGTGATGTTTTCCGCCAGGGTCATCTTGACGCAGAGGCCGTCCCGCTTCCGGTCCTCCGGCGCGCAGAAAAGCCCCTGGGCAATGGCCCCGCTGGGAGCGTGAATTTTTACCGGTTTACCGTTGATGAATATATCGCCCTCGCCCATCTTATCCGCCCCGGAAATCGCCCGCACCACTTCGGTCCGGCCCGCTCCCATAAGGCCGGCAAAGGCGAGGATCTCCCCTTTGTACAGGTTGAATGACACCTTCTTAACCCCAACCCCATGGGGAGAGGAAAGGTTCTTCACCTCCAGGACCTTTTCCCCCCGTTCCATCTCTATACGGGGAAATTTTTCGGTCAAGGTACGGCCCACCATCAGGCTGATAATTTCCGGCAGATTCGTATCCGCAAAATTGAGGGTTTTTACGTATTTACCGTCCCGCAGGATGGTAACCCGGTCCACAATGCGGGAAAGCTCCTCCAGCCGGTGGGAAATATAGATGATCCCGTGGCCCTCAGCCTTTAACATGGCGATAACCTTGAAGAGGTCCTCTATTTCCTTTTCGGTGAGGGCCGACGTAGGCTCGTCCATGATGATGATCTTGGCGTTCATGGAAAGGGTCTTGCATATCTCCACCATCTGCTGCTTTGAAACCGGCAAATTTCTGACCGGCGTGGCGGGATCGATGTCCAGGTTCAGGGCCGTCAGGTATTGCCTGACCGCTTCGTTCTGCTTCTTTTCGTTTAAAATCCCGGAAACGGTGAATTCCCGGTTTAGGAAAATGTTTTCCGCCACCGTAAGATGGGGGCAAAGGTTCAATTCCTGATGGATGATCCCAATCCCCAGGCTCTGGGCGGATTGGGGGCTTAGATCGCCGGATATCTGCACCCCATTGACATAAAAATCCCCCAAATCCCGGGTGTATACCCCGGAAATGATCTTCATTAACGTCGACTTTCCCGCGCCGTTTTCACCCAGTAACGCGTGAACTTCTCCGGGATACAGATCAAACCGTACATCGTCGAGGGCCGCAACTCCGGAAAAAGATTTGGAAATATGCTCTACCTTGACCAATTCAGCCGCCATAGATACCCTTCTTCAAAAAAATCTGAATGTAACCGGTTACATTTTGTGCCGCATATATATGTA
>JAITBG010000155.1 GCA_031283725.1 Treponema sp.
TAATTTCATTTTCATAGTTGTGATTATTTCACTTTTTTATTTTTTCTGCAATATATCGCAAAACGAATCTTGCCTTTTTCAACCATTCTTTTTGACTTTATAGACAGACTCTAATTAGTGTCTGTCTATAAAGTCAATTAATTTTTGCTAATACAACTCCCGTCGTAACTCGGAAGTTATATGCGATAACACTCCAAAACACCTTTTGTCTATAATGTTCGAATCCTTTCCAAACACATCGGCATATATTAAAACCTCTTTTCAGGTTTGATATTACCGCTTCAATCCCGCTGCGCCACTTCTTTAATTTTTCGGCACTTCCTTGAAATCGCGCTGTATCGCTTTAAGCTCCCCGATAACGCCGAGGTCGATGGGATTGTTTACCGAAGACTCGCGGATTTTAACCGTGTTTTCCAGATCAACGTCATTAAGGATGTTGGACCCTTCGGTCGCCAGTATGCCGTCAACATTCAGCGTCTGCACGACTACCGACATTTGCGCTATCATGGTAGGAATCGCCGCCATGACATTGTAGTAGTTGTACACGCTCTCAATCCAACCGAGTATGTCTGAAATGCCCCAGCCAAGGGCCATCAGCAGTACTGATGGCCCGTAACTATACGGGCGCACCGTTCCCCCGATACGTGCGAACCTAAAAACGGGATATAGTATTGCTGCGGGTATAAAAAATCCTGGGCCGTCGGGTTCCAGTTCGGGATGTGCACGCAGTTCCAGCGGTCAAGAACGACTATCCGGTCGATACAGCCCTTGCCGACCACATCATACCGCAGCAACGCTTCTATCGGCATACGCATCGATAACGGTGAATCGCGTTTAAACATCGGGAACACGAGCGCCCCGCCGTACAAAAGGCTCTGGATAAGCCCGTCTACCGACCGGTGCGCGAACCCGTTCCGCAGCATGTCGTCGCGGATAATATCATGCTGCATCGGCGACAGCTTCGGATTTTTAATTTTTACGCCGTTCAAAAGCGGCGACTTGCCTTTTTTATTCGCCTTCCACGCCTTCGCGGTTGCTTTTTCTTTCGTGATTGCCCATATCAGTATGGTTAGTCCAATCAATCGGGGCTGTTCCGAAACTAATCGAGTTTTGGAACAAGCTCAATCTACTGGATTGATTTTCGCCGTTAAAGCGCCGCCGACTGAACGGTTTCAGGAACCGCGTGCCCGGCGGTTTTTGCGGCCGGTTCTACGGTTATCTTCCCGTCCCGGCCGGCGGCGATGAACACCGTGCCAAGAGGGTAGTTTCCCTCCAACAGTAAGGTTGACAGGGGATCCTCCAGTTCTTTCTGAATGGCCCGGCGCATAGGCCGTCCGCCGTATTTGGGGTCCCAACCCTTTTCGATAAGGAGTTTCCGGGCTGCGGGAAGGACTTCGATGGAGCAGCCCTGTTCTCCCAGCCGCTGGGCGAGCTCTCCAATCTGAAGTTCCAGGATCGCCTCCACCTGTTTTTCGTCCAGAGCGTGGAAAACTATCACATCGTCCACGCGGTTGATAAATTCCGGGTTAAAGATCCGGCGCAATTCCGCCATGGCGGCGATCCGTATCTCCCCCAGGTCCATGATGCCGGTCTCGGAGGAGAAGCCTAATTGGGAATCCCGGGAAATCTCCCGCACACCGGCGTTACTGGTCATAATAATCACCGTATTACGGAAATTAACCGTGTGTCCTAGGTTGTCTTTTAGCTCACCCTCTTCCAGTACCTGCAGGAGCAGATTGAAGATATTGTGGTGGGCCTTTTCAATTTCGTCAAAGAGGACCACCCGGTAAGGGTTCCGCCGGATACGCTCGGTGAGGACCCCCCCCTCTTCGTAACCCACGTAACCGGGCGGGGCGCCCACCAGCCGGGAGGCGTTGTGTTTTTCCATGTAGTCGGACATATCGATACGGACCAGGGAGTCATTGTTGCCGAAAAGATATTCCGAAAGCCGTTTAGCCAATAGTGTTTTACCCACACCGGTGGGGCCAAGGAAAATAAAGGAACCCAGAGGACGTTTAGGGGATGATATCCCCGCCCGGGATCTCCGTATGGCGGAGGAGATCCTCCTGACCGCCTCGTCCTGTCCCACCACTTCCTTATGAAGCTCTTCCTCCATCTTGAGCAGCCGCCTTGATTCCTGCTCTTCCAGCCGGGTCAGGGGTATGCCCGTAGCTTCCGCCACAACCCGCCGTATATCGCCTTCGTTCACCACCATCCGTTCATCCCGGGAGGAGCGTTCCCAGGCATCCCGTACCGATTCCAGCCGTAGCCGAAGGCTCCGTACCCGGTCTCGTATTCCCGCGGCCTGTTCGTAGTCCTGTACCGAAACCAGGGCATTCTTTTCGCCGTTTAATTTCTGGATTTCCCCTTCAATTTCAGAGATTTCCGGGGGATTGTTTCTCATTTCCAGATTCCGCATGGCCCCGGCTTCGTCAAGAATATCGATAGCCTTATCGGGCATAAACCGTCCGGCTATGTAACGCATGGCCAACTGTGCCGCGGCGGAAACCGATTCCGGGGTATAGATTACCCGGTGATGGTCTTCGTACTTTTTCTGAATCCCCTTGAGTATCTTCAGAGTTTCTTCAAACCCCGGCTCATCAACGGGCACCACCTGAAAACGACGTTCCAGGGCCGCGTCTTTTTCGAAGTACTTCCGGTATTCCGCCAGAGTGGTGGCGCCTATGCACTGAATATCCCCTCGGGAAAGGGCGGGCTTGAGCATATTCGAAGCGTCGATGGTTCCTTCGGCGCCTCCCGCTCCAATAATGGTATGTATTTCATCAATGAAGAGGATCACGTTCTTAGCCGCGATGATCTCCTTCATAATATTTTTAAGCCGCTCTTCAAACTCGCCCCGGTACTTGGTCCCCGCAACCATGGAGCCCAGATCCAGGGAGAGAATACGTCTACCCGCCAGCGTTTCGGGAATATCTTCCTCGGAAAAAAGCTGGGCCAGGCCCTCTACTATGGCGGTTTTGCCTACCCCGGGCTCTCCCACCAAAACGGGGTTGTTCTTGGTCCGCCGGGCCAGGATACGCACCGCCCGGGCGATTTCTTTTCTCCGGTCGATAACCGGGTCCAATTTATCCTGCTTAGCCAAAGCGGTAAGGTCACGGGAGAATTCGTCCAAGGTAGGGGTGGAACTCAGGGGTGGATAGGAAACCGGTTTTGCCCTCTCGGCCCGTGAAGACCGGGATTCTCCTTTGGAGGGCTGGTGAAGAAAATTGGGCTGGTAAAGGCCGGGGTTTCCCATATAGGCCCCCGCGGGGGAAAAAAGATCGCTGTCCTGATCGCCCAGGTCATGGTTAAAGGTGGTCTGAACCACAACCCGCAGCATATCCGCGTCCACCGCCCGCTGGCCCAGGTACAACTGAACCGGAGAATTCTGTTCCCGCATGGACGCAAAAAGAAGGTGCTCCGTGCCGATATAATCATTCCCCAGGGCTTTTGTTTCCTCGGCGGCGTTTTCCAGCATAGTTCTGGTCCGTTTAGAAGGAGGGACATCCCCAAAAACCAATACCCCGGACATACGGGTTATCTCGTTCTCCAGGGTATGCCGGAATTCCAGCAAATCTATCCTGAGAAACATCAGCGCCTTACAGGCTATGCCCGCTCCGTCCTTGAGCAGGGCGATAATCACATGCTCCGGCAAGAGCTGGTCCGAGTTAAAATGCCGCGCCTCTTCCTGGGCGGCGATGGTCAATATGCGATGGGCCCGTTGGGTCAAACCTTTCGACACAGAAAGCCTCCGATAAAGTAAATCGAGCTACTTTCAAAATCGGTTATTTGGAAAGTGGCGTTTAGAAAAAACAGCCTAACCGGACTAAAGTCCGGTCCACTTTTTCCCTTAAATCGCTTCAATCCTACTATTGTTATGTTAACACAAATTTGGCAATCAAGCCATAGCTTGGGGATAGTAATCAGGAATTCAAAGCGATAAAATGCTTGACAGGCCGGAAAAAACCGTAAACCCACAGCTGCAGCCCCTCCCTTATATAGTGTAGCCGCGGTATCGGCAACACCGTGTAAAGCGTCTAGTCCGCTCCCCGGTTCAAAAAGCATACTCCCCGCCGTAGAAGGCGGAATTTCTGCGGTAGAAAGTGGAATTTCCGCCGCAGAAAGGATCCTTTTTGACGGCGGCTCGGACAAGGCGGCGTACCTCGGCTTGCGCTATGAGAACGAGAAGGGTGTATGGCTGCCGGGGGAGATTAGACATCCTTAGGGCGTTTATCGTAGACCCGCTTTGCTTTGCCCTCCGACACCGGGAGGCTCCCCGATTCGTGGAACTCCACCCTGGGGTTTATGGTGATCGACGCCTGGAGGGTTTTGCGGATCCGTTCTTTCAGGGCGTTCAGGGGGCGGGAGTCGTCCATGAAGATATTCTCCCGTACTTCGGTCTTGACGGTAAGCCTGTCCATCACCCCGTCCTTCTCAATTTCGATAAGGTAGTTGTTCCCTATTTCCTTTATGGCCATGATCACCTCTTCGATCTGGCTGGGGAAGACATTCACCCCGTTGATGATGAGCATATCGTCACTGCGGCCGGTGATGCGGCGGAGCCGGCGGTGGGTTCTGCCGCAGGGACAGGGTTCGGTGTAAAAGCCGGTAAGGTCGCGGGTACGATAGCGCAGTATTGGTGTGGCTTCCCGGCAGAGTATGGTCAGGACCAGTTCGCCTGATTCGCCGTCGGGAACCGGTTCCAGGGTATCGGGGTTGATGATTTCCGCAATATAGCCGTCCTCCCAGAGGTGAAGGCCGTTTTTACACTGGCACTCAAAGGCTACCCCAGGGCCGTTCATCTCCGAAAGGCCGTAGGAATTGTACACGTCGATTTTCAGGAGCTCTTCGATACGTTTCCGGGTATCCTCCGAATAGGGTTCGGCCCCGGCAAAGGCGCGCTTGAGTTTTATGCTGTCCCGGCGGACCCCTTCGGCGCGCATGATGGACTCCACATGGAGGAGGAAGCTTGGGGTGGCGTGGACCACGGTGGTGCCGAAGTCCTGCATGAGCCGGAACTGTCGGGTGGTGTTCCCGCTTCCGGAGGGGATCACCAGCATGCCTACTTCCTCGCCTCCGGCGTGGAAACCCAGGCCTCCGGTAAAGAGGCCGTAGGTTATCATGTTCTGGAATACATCGGTATGATTGCAGCCGGTCCCGTAGATGCACCGGGCCACATAGCCGGACCATCGGGTAATATCATCTTTGTTAAAATAGATGGTAGTGGGAGCCCCGGTGGTGCCGCTTGAGGCATGGAGGCGTACCACCTCCTCCCTGGGTATGCTGAGAAAACCATAAGGAAAACCGTCCCGGAGATCGTGTTTGGTGGTAAAGGGAAGGCGTTTAAGATCATCCAGGCCCCTAATATCCTCGGACCCGTTAATCCCCGCGGCCTTCAGCTTTGGCGCATAGAAGGAGGTCCGCATGGCATGGTCCACTGTGGTCTGCAAACGTTCAAGCTGGAGAACGTCCAGTTCCGGCCGGGGCATGATCTCAATTTTATGATGCCAATATTGGTAGTTCATGACGCTGCGGTCCTGCCCAGGTTAAAAGCTTTCCTGTTAGCTTCCGCCACCGACGGGTCTTTGTGGACGAACATTGCGGTAATTGTGGTTTCAAGAGCCGCCGCCGGGATGGGGAGAAAGGGAGAGGCCGCCCCTACCATGACCATGTTTACCGCCCGGGCCAGCCCCGCTTCTTTGGCAAGGGCCTCGGCTTTAACGATTCTGTTTTTGGGGAAGAGCGCGATGGTCCTTAGCACTACTGCGATATCAGGGTAATCGCTGATATTAACGAAGGGCTCCGCCGCGCTGACCAGGGCGCCTTCCGGCGCAAGCCACGGGGCATAGCGGAGGCTTTCCACAGGCTCCATGGACAGAATAAGGTCGGCGACGCCCTGGGGCACCAGGTCCGAGGCGATGTTTGTGTCCGAGAGCCGCAGGTGGGCCAATACGGCGCCTCCCCGTTGCGCCATGCCGTGTACCTCGGACTGACGCACCGAAAGCCCCGCGCCGACCGCAGCCTGGGCGATAATGACGGCCATGGAGAGTACCCCCTGCCCGCCAACCCCCGCTAAAATAATGTCTTTTTTCATGCCATAGCCTCATTCCTCATTGTTTGCCTCCGCCTTCCGCCGTTTCCGGAAGGCCTCCAGACATTCCCGTTTGAATATCACCACCGAAAGGCCCCGATATTCGATTTCCTTTTTCAGTTTTACGGTGTTCTCTTCCAGGAGATTTTTCTTGGCTTCCAGTTCCAGCAGGTGTTCACTTTTAAGCCCCAGGCCCAGGATGAGGGGGCGGAGTTTATCGGAGCTCAGCATGGTCTGCTGGTAGCCGGTCATGGCCACAATGGAGTTGTCCAGGATTATCAGGGTCATGGGGGTATCCGCGGCGATGGCGTCAATAAGGGCGGTGATCCCCGAATGGAGAAAGGTGGAGTCCCCGATGATCCCGATGGCGTACTTCAGCCCTGCCTCCGCCGCACCGCGGGCCATGCCCACGGAGGCCCCCATACAGACGATGGATTCCGGCACGGAGTAGGGAGGCAGGGCCCCCAGGGCATAGCAGCCTATGTCGGAGTTAAGCGCCGTGTTTGGGTGTCCCCCTGCGCCGTCCAATTCCCGGACCGCCTTTTTGACGGTTTCGTAGCTGTCCGCGTGGGGACAGCCCCGGCAGAGCTGGGGCGGCCGGGCCGGGAGTGTAGCCAGGGGCAGGACGGCGGCGCTTAAAACGCTGGGCCGCTCCGGCAGCCCAAGGCCCCGGCGTACCACATCCGGGTCCAGCTCCCCGGTGCGGTTCATAGCGGCGGCGCCGAGCTTTCCGTCAATAGTAATACTGTGGGGAAGTATCCCCCGGATTTTTTCTTCGATTACCGGCTGGCCTTCTTCGATAACGATAAGACGCTCCGCCTTTTCACAGAGCCGGCGTATGGACGCTTCAGGCAGTGGGTAAGCTCCGATATGAAGCCGCGCAGGAATCCTGCCGCCGCGGGATTTAACAAAGTCATCAAGGTTTTCTTCATAGTAGTTCCCCCCCAGGCCGGAGGTTATCACCCCCAGGGATCTGTCTCTGCCTTCCAATTCAAGCTTATTGGCGCTGTGGGCTTCCGACCATTCCTTAAGACCGGCCTGCTTTTCGATCAGCGAAATATAATTCTGTTTGGCGTAAGCCGGAAGGAGCATCCACTGGGTTTTGTTATCCGTTTTGGAGAGGGGATTCCGGTCCCGCCCGGCTTCGGTCCGTATTCGGGATCGGGCATGGGAAAGCCGGGTACATATACGCAGTAACACCGGGATGCGGAAGCGCTCCGAAAGGTCAAAGGCTTCCCTGGTCATGGTATAGGCTTCCTGCTGATTCCGGGGTTCCAGGCAGGGAACAAGGGCGAAGGACGCGTAGAACCGGGAATCCTGCTCGTTCTGGGAGCTGTGCATTCCCGGATCGTCCGCCACGGCGATTACCAGGCCCCCCTTAATGCCCAGCAATGCGCCGTTCATAAAGGGGTCCGAGGCCACGTTAAGCCCCACGTGCTTCATGGTTACCATAGTCCGCTTCCCCGCAAAGGAAGCCCCAAGAGCAGCCTCCAGAGCGGTTTTTTCGTTCACACACCACCGGGCCTTGAGCGCGTCAGCGCCTTCGGATTTGGCTTTTTCCATAAGATATTCCATTATCTCGGTGGAAGGAGTACCGGGATACCCATAGGCCGACGAAAGCCCCGCATGGATGGCCCCCAAAGCAACTGCCTCATCTCCTAAAAGCGCCTGTTCTTTCAATTTCACCTCCTGCTTTATTCTATCATGACCTTTCGGGAAAATCCACCTCCTATTTCAAAAGGTTCGTCCCCCCTATGGACCCCCTGGTTAGATTTCCGGGAACGCGCGGAACGGGGTATGGGGTCCTGGCAGGGAAAAGCACACGGCTCTCCCCAGGGGTTCCCCCATGTGTTTTCCCTACCACCCCACGATGCGATGATAAAACATGCGGTTATCCGGTATGCTGTAGGAGTTCGGTCGGATTAAAGTCCGCGAATAAACTACCGGTTGTACGTCAGCCTGGGGCAACCATGACCCCGCCCCCACGATTAACAGCCGGCAGCCGCATTTGCACTATGGGGGCCGGCTCCCTTCGGACCATCACCCCGAATAGACGTATGGAAACGCATATCGGTTCCAGACCGGACCATCATTCTTTCCAGGAGGGTTTTATGAACTTTATCGGTATCGACCTGCACACCAACCGGTTCACCTGCTGTTTCAGGACCGAGCGGTCAAAGACGGACGACCCGAAAGACCGGGTTATTACCACCTTCGATCTGACCGGGGAGGGACTTGCGGCCTTCTACCGGACACTGACGGTGGACACCTATGTCCTGGTGGAAGCAACCATCACCAC
>JAITBG010000185.1 GCA_031283725.1 Treponema sp.
GCCCTTGATCATAAGGCTTGTAGGTTATCTTATCGCTTTTTCCTTTGCTCATGGGGATAGTATATCATGACTTTGGGTGAAAAAATTAACGGATTACCATTACTTTTCGGACAGCCCCACGCGGTGCGCGCTCACTGCAATGCGTATTGACAATAAGCCTTGGCAGTAATCTTTTTGATAAACTTTTACTGATTGATATTCACAAACCGCTTCTGGTTCAGTAGTAAAGTATATCGGACTTGCCCAACAACCCGGTTGGCTGTCTCACAAGCTTCTTTCAGCGGCCTGCCGTACAAGCGGATGGAGAGGCATCAAGAATACCGCATCGGGTTGATTAGTAGCGCAATATGATTCAAAGGTGATCGAAAGATACAGATCCCCGCCTTTAAGCCATTTCTCCCATTCATGGGCGAGAGCGTTTTTTTGATTCCGAAGTTTCCTATAATCATCCAACAGCCCCTTTCGAATATCGGAAGATAGGCGCAAAGTCTTTAAAGAGCCGTTTCCCAATATCACTTCCGTATCTTTCTTTTTTGTATCGCGCAGATACAGGTTTATAAATTGATAGCGATTCGGGCTTAAGCCAATAATTGGAGGCATCTTCGATTTCTTTATTTAACTGTTCCTGGGTCAGCTGAATATCGAAGTGATTTCACCGAGAATTTCTTCGCAATCGCCGATTGTTTTTTCAAATACGCCTATCCGCCAGAGGCAGCGCTCATATACATCACCGTCAATAGTTCCTGGGGTAATCATGTTATAAATTGCTATAGCCGGGCTATTCTGGCCTTTGCGATCTATACGGCCTACCCGCTGCTCAACCCTCATGGGATTCTATGGCAGATCATAATTTATCATGCAATCGCAAGACTGATAATCTAATCCTTCACAGCCAACTTCCGAAAACAACAATACATCAAGGGTTTCCGCGCGCTTTATTATCAGCCTCATAGGAATCGTCTACTTCATCCAAATAAAGTTCATCAAGCCTGCGGTTAAGTATGTCTTCACGGAAAAGTTTTAGTCCAAAAATAAACTTGCAGCCTGCTGTCTGATGGTTGTCATCATAAAGACAATGTGCTTATCACCATGAATGGTCTTTACTATCCTTTCCTGAATAGAAAGAAGCGAGTTATGTAATTGGGCCCGGAGGTAAAGGGAATGTTAACCGTCTGCGGGTTACGGATTGTAAAATCACCAATATCCCTCCTTCTATAGTTTTCCCGCCGCCTACGCTGTCGGCTATGAGCATCCGCGGACGATCGGTCTGAACTGATATGGGATATACACGGGCGGCATTCAGGGAATGGAGGTTCGACATGCCGGGCTGGCATATTTGTAATGCGGTAAGGTAAGCAAAAAACCGTTCGCCGGTTAAGATTTCCGTTTCAGTTTCAGTACTTAGACGAAGCTGCGAAGTATAATAGGGCTGGATTTTACTGTCAATAAATACTTGTATAGTATCTTCCGGCAAACCGGGTATTACACTGCTGACCATCCCTGTCTTGTCCGGAGCGGCTAATGGGATGACAATATCTCCTGTTTTGAATGAACGTTTCTCTTCAGCGGGAGATTCTACAGGAGCTTCGATCCCGATCCTTAAGGAGACAGGCGAGATCTAATTCTTCCAGATTTATTATGTTCTTTTGGCTGACCCGCTGCGCGTGTAAATAAGACAACTTTTCTATAACGGTATCCTGCCACCAGTTATTCGAGATTACCGGCAGCCGGTCATGTAAATAACGGACAAGGCATTTACCGGTTATATCAAGGCAATCGTTAATTTTCACCACCCATATTTCTCTTTCAAAAATTCGCAATTAAGGGACGTATGCCCGTGGTTCAATCGCCCGCCGCCGCGGTGTTCCGCCAATTTTCCAAGGACTCCAACATGAATTTGCGGATATCCATATCATAAATAGCGTTTAGGGTCTCTCCATTCAAAACCTGCTCCGGTCTGCCATAAGACATCAGTCTGCCTTTATGCATAATTGCGGCATTATCTCCGTAATAATGGACCAGGTTTAGATCATGCAAAACACCAATAACCGTTTTGTTATTGTCCTTTGCCCAGCCTTTTATATATTGCAGTAATTCTACCTGGTGTTTCAAGTCCAGGTGATTGGTCGGTTCATCCAGCAGGATAGTATCGGGATTCTGAACTAGGGTCCGGGCCAGAAACACCCGCTGTAATTGCCCGCCGGAAAGTTCATTTATCAACCGGTCCTTCTCATTAAAAAGCCCCAGTTTATTAAGGATATCTGTAATCATTTCCTTATCCTCTGCGGCCAGCTTTTTCAGAAAACCCCCGGTATGGGCGTAACGCCCCAGGGAAATCGTGTCATAAACACTGTAGGGGAAATAAACCTCAGAGCTCTGCCCCATGAGGGCAATTTTTCTTGCAAGATTTTTTCTGCTGTAAGATGAGACCTCCCGGCTGTCAACAACAATATTCCCACGGTAAGGAATAATACGGGCAATGGATTTTAACAGGGTACTCTTACCGCAACCGTTGGGCCCCAGGATGCAGAGAAATTTCCCCTTTTCCACATTCAGGTTGATATCGTGTATAACATCCACCCCATCGTATCCGCTGTACAGGTTTTTTATTTCCAGCATTCAGGCGGCCTGTCTTTTTCTAAAATACACCCAGGCAAAGAAGGGGGCCCCGATAAGCGCAGTTATAGCCCCCACGGGTAATTCCGACGGGGAAACGATGGTCCGGGCGATAAGATCGGTTACCACCGTAAGAGAACCGCCGAGAACAAAAGACATGGGGATTACATACCGGTGGTTTGACCCCACAAATCTCCGCGCCACATGAGGCGCGATAAGATCCACAAAGCCTATGGTACCGCTTAAGGAAACCGCCGCTCCGGTGAGTATGGTGGAAAAGACAAACAGCCATTTCCGCACTTTTTCTGTTTCCACCCCCACGGATTTCGCCTGATCATCCCCAAAGGTGAGGATATCCATTTCCTTCGTGTACCGGATAATACCAAGGGTCCCGATGATAAAAAAGGGAATCATGGCTCTTACATAGGACCAGCCCTTAAGGGCGAAACTTCCCATTTGCCAGGTTATCAGGTTTTTTAGCTCCTCCCGGAACAGGGCCATGAGCGTGGTAAGCAGAGCATTTACAAACAAAGTAAAAACCATGCCAAAAAGAATGATCGTATTGTTTGACATGGTCTTATCTAATTTCGATGAAAATGAAATAACGATATAAACCGTAAACAGCCCGAAAAAAAACCCCGCCGCCGGCAAGGTTAATCCGCCCGCCAGGGGAATCGCAAAACCGGTAAGCATAACCAGGGCCGCCCCCAGGGATGCTCCGGATGAAACCCCCAGGATGAATGGCGAAGCCAACTGGTTTTTCAGGATCGACTGGACCACGGCGCCGCTCATGGCCAGGGAACCGCCTACGATAAAGGCCAGCAAAACCCGGGGTAATCGAAGGAGCCAGACAATGGAAACTTCCCTGGGATCGATGCCCTCCGTAAGCGGTATGGGCAGAATTTTTTCGAGGATGATCCGCAGGGTGTCATATACGCGAATATTGGTACTCCCAAAGGAAATCCCGGCGCATACTATTACTGCGGATACTACAGCGCCGGTAAGTATCTTTCTGGAATTACTCATATTTATCCGGGTAGACCGCCTTTGCCATCTGTTTTAAGGCCGGCAATATACGCGCCGAAGGCCGCGATGAAGAATTGGTATCCACCGCGTAAATCGAATTATTTTTTATCGCAGTGATATGCTCAAACCCCTCCCTGTTTTTTATTTCTTCAACGGAATTTTCCCCCCCAGGGATGTTAGTAATTATAACATCGGGGTTCCGGTTCAGGATAGCCTCCGCATTGGGAAAGATAACCCCAATCTGATCGGCAAATATATTAACAGCTCCGATGATAGTTATCATTTCATGCAAATACGTATTACGCCCAACGGTTACCAGATCCGGCGCAGGAGATACTTCAAAATAGACCGTCTTTTTGTTTTCAATAGTTCTCCCCACGGCGGCTATATCCTCAACCTGATCCTTCAGGGATTGTATCAGTTTCCGTCCCCGTTCCGGCACATTCAGCACATCCGCCACAAATTCGATGTCCCCGCAGATACCTTCTATGTCCGGGCTCAGGGGTATATACACCACGGGAATACCCGCTTCCCGGATCAGCTTAAACGCATCCGCCCCCGACCCGATGTTGTTATGCCCGTTTGAAATGATAATATCCGGAGCGATGCCGATGATAACCTCCGCATCGGGAAAGAAAAAATCTATCAACGGAAGATCCTGCTCTACCCCTCCCACGTCCAGGGAATATTTGTCTATGGCCGCCAGTTTATCCGCCATCCCCAGATCCACAATTATCTCCGTGCTGGAAGGGGCGGTGGATATAACCCTGTCGATCCGGCCGGAGACGGATACGGTGTTCCCGCCCCGATCAGTCAGAAGCCGGGCGTTTTTATGCCCGCAGCCTGACAACAATAACGCCGCTAAAAAGCAAAGGCAAAAATGTTTAGTCATGAGGTTTCTCCCGGTTTGGTTCAAGATGTACCCTCATGCCCAAGGTTAGGGAAATACCGGGCATGGGGTATTCATTAAAAGAAACATACTGGGTGTTCAGCGCATTATTGATGGTTCCAAAAACAACAAAGTTCTTATGCACCCACTGGTTATAGGCCAGGTTGAGGATAAAGCAGGGATCAAGTTCGGTGAGGTTGAAGATATCGGCAAAACGGGAACTTTCAAGACGGCCGGAAACAACAAAGTCGCCGGGAAGTCCTTTGCCGGTTTTCCAGGGAAGCTCCAGCGCAAGGACCAAAATATGCATGGGCATATAGGGAATCCGCATATCGTCGGCAAAGCCGGTAGTACCGTTCAGGAGCCAGCTTATCTGGAACTGCCAGAAAAGGGAAATGACCGGCTTCTCCAGGGGGCCGGGGGAAAAGGGCAGGGTCACATTGAGCCGGTTGTCCCAGCCCAGAAACGCGCCGCGGCTGATATTCTCCGGCCTCCGATCGCCTGAATCGTTGCTCCAGTGAATGGAATTTTTTGTCCATTCCCAATAGAGCGAAGAGTCCAGGGTGAACAGCTCCGTCCGCCTGTATTCCACCGACAAATCGGCGCCCCAGCCGTCTTCGGGCTTAAGGTCAGGGTTCCCCATAAAGCCTTCCTGTATCCAGTAGAGGTCGTCGAAGTCGGGGAATTTAAAACTGCGGAAATAATTATTTTTCAGGGTGAGGCTGCCGTTAATCTGCCAGGCAAACCCAATCTTGGGGACCGGAATAAGGCTTTCCCCGTCGGTAACTCCTTTCACGGAAGTGATGAGGAGCAATTTCCCGGCGGGCGCATATTCGGATGTCAGGTACAGGCCGCCCCGGTGGCCGCCGCGTATCCCGTCGGCGGTGGAGTCCAGGTAGATGAAACGATAATCCCCGCCGAAGCGGAGGGTAAACGTAGCGAGTGGATACCAGCCCCAGCGGTTTATCAGGGTAAGGTCGTGCTCATCGTGGCGGGAGGGATCACGGCCGGGATCGTAGTCCAAGAGGCCCCAGTTATGGCCCAGGCTGAGTTCCATGGAAAAATCGTCGTGGAAGGCCCGGGGCATATCCAGCCTGACCGTCTCCCGGGTGGAAACATCGCGCTGCTCCGCGTATTCCGCCGTGTACCCCGAGGCCGGAATACGCTTATCCCCGTAGTATATATCGCCGGTTGCTATCAGTTTGGTATAACCGGCAAGTTCCCGCAGCAATGAGACGGAAGCGCCGGTATCCCACACCTCGTTCCCCTCCCTGCGGCGGGGGGCGCCGTACTTGTCCTGGTAGAGGAAGTGGTTCCCCGCCCGGTTGCCGAAGAGGTTCATCCTGAGGGAGTACCGGTCCGCGCCGTAAGCGGCGGAGAGCCCCAGCTTTTGCGTATCCCCCAGGTCCTGCCACCGGGGGCTTTCGACGCCGCCTTCATACGAATCGTAAGGCCCCGGCAGGTAGGAACTGTTGGCAAGACTGGCGTCCACGGTCCAGCCGGGTTTTTGTTTTTGTACCGTAACGATGTTGATCACCCCGCCCAGGGCGCCTGAAACATTGTACTTCGTATCGGAGCCGCCGTAGATAACCTCAATGCGCTCAATGGCGTTGACATCAAGGCGGTAGAAATCAAACTCCCCGGA
>JAITBG010000167.1 GCA_031283725.1 Treponema sp.
CGCCTTATTGCCCGTGACGCGAACTTCTCGCCATCCAGACCGGTTTTCCTGGCCTCGTCAAGCAAAAAGTACATCCACAACGCGCGGTGTTCGAAGAATTTCCTCAGCGCGCATATCAGCGACGACCTGTTTTTAGGTATATTTTTTATATTGCTCATCGCTTCCTCCATCTTTAATTCAGTCTAAACGACAGTCCGATTTCACGCAAGGGCCGCCCCGTCAGCGTATTAAACCCCACCGCGAATGAGCGCGCCTCCGCACAGCAAGCGCACAAAATTTGCGGTGCAGTATCTTATCTTTATAGGCCTTACCTTTTTCGCAATGGGGCTGCTACGCAGACCCCATAAATGATAACTTCACGTATGTTTTGGGGAAGACGGGTGCCGGGCACGGACGAACTATGCTGCGGAAAATCTGGGTGTGATGAGAAAAGCGGCGCCGCACCTCCCGCGAAAGACCGCCGTGCCTGAAAAACGATTCAGCGTCCGCGGGAAAATGTTCCGGGCTACCTTCAGCGACGATTTCCTTTACCGCGCACTGTTCGGCTAAGTTAAATGATGTTGCCCTGGGAGCGGGCCGCCGCTCGCCCCTTGACAGCATGATTATATTTTTTTACAATTAACTCAAAATGACGGGCCGCTAGCTCAGCTGGTAGAGCAGCAGACTCTTAATCTGCGGGTCACAGGTTCGATCCCTGTGCGGCTCAAAATAAAAGTTATAATTCTTCCCATGCGCACATGGATCGAAGGGTTTTTGCCGCCGACCAAAGGGAGGAAAAGGCGCCATGATTACCTACGGCGACAAAATTCATAAAATGTACCGGTGAGTCAAAAAAATTGATCAACTGCCTTTTTGAAAACTTGGATTCAAAACGACTGAGCATCCGCGCGGCAAGCCGCACAGTATCTTAAGCGTTGTATTAGTTTGAACGGAGGCTCGTTCTGCAAGGAAATTTATAATACCGTCTGGTTTAATACCAAATCTCTGTAAAAAAGTTTATGGAACGTCAACCGGTGAACCTATAGGGATAAATGCTAATGGTTTGATGGCTGGGGTATCTGGATATGATTATATGCAGGAAACGAAAAATAAGGCTTATAAGAAAGTAGAAAAAGGTGTCGCAATCCAGGAATGGACTGAAATCACCGATAACTTGTCTGATGCTGAATTATGGGGGGGGGGGGGGTATTTATGAAGCCTACATTTAGCGGTGTCCATCCTCGTCTCCCCGGAGACGAGGACGGACAC
The DNA here is from genome assembly GCA_031283725.1 of Treponema sp. Lineage (GTDB taxonomy): Bacteria > Spirochaetota > Spirochaetia > Treponematales > Breznakiellaceae > Termitinema. The sequence goes on from JAITBG010000167.1 coordinate 1,249, forward strand.
CGCTTTTCGGCAAGGCTTCGTATTCTCCCTCTTCCGGTAAAATATCCTGAATGTGGGAGCGGAAACAACGGACGCGATAAGGCGCTCATTCACTAATCAATTACAGCAGAACCGTTCCTTTTTTAAGACCCTCACCGGATTTTCTTACAATCATACGGTTTCTCATGCCACATAGGTGATGACAAACTCAAAAAATGTGATAAACTGTGATTATGGGTTTCCAAGTAATATCAGCCAGGCATTGCCGCCGCTTTTTATCCGAAGGCGGCACAAAAACTTTAGCGGCAGGACAGGATTATGACGGAAATAAACGAAGATATATTGCTGTTCGTGATATTTTGCATAGAAAGCGTTGCGGAGGCGGCGGGGCTTAAAGGCAACGAAGTATACAAAATCATGGTTGAGCAGACTGATATTCTTGACGACTATATAATCCCCTGTTATGACGCGCTGCATACTCAGGGACAAGAGTATATTGTACGGGAACTTATAGAAGTGATCCGCAAAAAAGGCGGAAAGATATGATTTTATATCATGGTTCGTCAGCAACAATTGAAACTCCCGATATTTCTTTCTCAAGGAATAATACGGATTTTGGAAAAAGATTTTACACCACGCCTATTTTCGGTCAAGCAAAAAGTTGGTCTTTACGCTTTAAGAGGATAACCGGATATGGCGTAGTTTCAGAGTATATATTTGACGATAGTGCATTGTCCGAAATATCACTATTACAGTTTGATGAATACTCTGACGAGTGGCTTGATTTTATAGCGGTTTGTAGAAGCGGTCAAGACAGCAGTGGATATGACCTTGTCATAGGTGGAGTCGCAAATGATAAAGTTTTCAATACGCTTACCCTCTACTTTAGAGATCTTATTGAGAAACAAGAGGCGATTAAACAACTGCGGTTTGAAAAAATGAACGTTCAGTATTGTTTCAAAAATCAATCGGTTATTGATAAGTATTTGAAATATACGGGAAGCGGGGAATTGAAATGAAAGCTGACAGAGTATTACTTCAATATGTATTTGAGGGTGTTATTAGGGCTTTTTCAAAAAGAGCGCATATATCGTTACGGAAATCCCTTGATTTGTTTTATAAATCGGAACTCTATACAGAAATCAGCGAAGGCATATCGGATATGCATTGCAGAAGTGACGAATACCTGGCGGAAGAACTCCGCCGTGAGGTAGAAGGGAACACCGGAAGCGGTGTTCCCCAGTAAAGCGGACAGCCCGAGAGCCGCCCAGTTTCCGGTACTGTCCGTCATACGATTGTCCGCAGTTCATCCAGTTTGCCGGCAAGGCCGTAGATACCGTCGGTGAGCTTGTCAAAGAAATCAAAGATAGCGTTTTGAACGGCAAACTGCATTTCACCCATAACATCATATTGCGGCAGTTCATGCAAGCCCTCACCGATAAGCGGTATCTCGGCGATCACTTCCATCATCTTATCGATTTGCCGGGACTGGGATTGTCCTGTTTTACACTAGAGTTTCGCGGCAAGCCGGTCAATTCCGTCGGCAATTCCCCCAAAAAATTCACCAATGCCTAAACTTATCTGGCCGATTTTGAAATTTCTTTCATCCTAATCCGACCATTCATGTTCATTATCTTCGCAGCACTCCCCATCCTCCATAGCCGCCTCAACTTCGTTGAGGTCTACCTTGAAATCGCTCTTCAGTCCCTGGGCCGCAAGATGCGCGTTGGCCATTCTTTCAACGCCCGCGGCCTCCTTTGACAGTTCCCGGTATTCGGAAATATCCAGCGCTTTAAGCTCTTTCCATATTTCCTTTTCTTCCCTGTCCAGTTCCGCAAGTTTTGCCACAGCCTCGCGGTAGGGATATCCCTTTTGGAAAGTGTCTGCCGCTTTTCGGTAATTTCCGGGAAAAGCCGGGCGGCGCTCTCCAACACCGGCAGGATGGAAGGGTCAACATCCCACTTCCGGGCAATTATATTTCAAAAGCCGTTTCTTGTTGCCGCCATAGTCCGCATCACCGATAACCAGTTTGACCAAATCCCACAGAATGTAGTAACCGCCGGGGAGCTTTCCGGAGATACCCATCGCATTAAAGGTCCGATAACTGCCGCCGCCGGCGCAGTTCGCCTGGTCGTCATTGTCGATAAACTGTCAATCTACTCGGCAACCCTATCGTACCGCTCACAGGCATCCAGGCTGGAAAGAAACCGGTCGCACTCGCTCACGACGGCTTCCCGGGCCTGCCGTTTTTTTTCGATTGCGACTTCGTTTTCTTACCCGCCGTCTTCCCCGGAAAGCCCGAACAGGTCGTCAAGCCGGACTATCTTGTCCGGGTCCGGCGTTTTATCGAGGGACATGAGCAGATAGCCGATAACTGCATATTTTTCTTCTTCTCCCAATGGATTTTCGGCGGGTTATAGATTTCACAGCTAAAAAGATTTCGTTCTTCCAAATACATAGTAGTCTCCCTTTGATTATTTCCGGCACTTGACTGCCGTACCGGAAAAAACAGGCTTGAAACAACATTTTTATTGCCCGTTTTCAATGAGTATACCCTGGTACAGACGACCTCAATGTCGTACCCAAACTTTTTTCAATATGTTACCCGTTTATCTTCCCGCACCGCAAAGCCGCCACATTTCGAGCACCGGGACGGAAGCGGGAATGTCCTGTTAGATATTCAGAATGCTTTCCAGGGCAAGCCGGGTGATTTACTCATGTTGTCGTTCAAGGGTGGCGGTTCGCTTGTTACGGGTGGATTAGGCATGGCTGGAGTAGCGGCTGTTTTATAGTAGTGCCACTTTACAAAGCCGATGATATTTAGTATACTGCGAAGCATGGCATATGATGTAAAATTTAGAAAGCGTGTAATTAAATATAAAGACTCAGGGACCATTCAAGGCAGTGAATGGGACGTTTGGTTTTGATTCCCAAAGATATTACGGCTGGAAGAAACAGCTTAAACAGACCGGTTCTCTTGAATACAGATCACCGAAAGAACATTGCGGGAAAATAAACATCCTCCCCACAAAACAGCGTGTCGCGAGCACGCTTGCTTATGCCGTTTTGCCTGACGTTGGATCAATATGCAAAGCACGTTGATCTCCCCGTCTGATTAACCGTATAAGGAAGGGTAGGGCGAGGTATTAACCCCCACTGCGAATGAACCTCCCCGCCGCAGAGCGGCGGGGTATCTTTGTAAGCATTGCAATTATTTACGAGGTTCGTTCTGTAAGGAAATTTATAGTATGGGGGGTTTACTACCATTTT
>JAITBG010000229.1 GCA_031283725.1 Treponema sp.
GCGGCGCCCGGGCGGTACCCGTACATACCGGACCGGACCTGGGATTACTATGTGGCGCTGGCGGGAGGGTTTGTGAGGGAGCGGAATTCGTTTGAATCGGTGGAGATAAAAGATCTGGCGGGGAAGCGGATGGGGAAGGGCGACGCGATAACCCCCGAAACGACGATAACGGCGAGGACCAACGCGGGGCTGTATTACTTCAACCAGTACGCGCCGGTGATAACCACGCTCCTGTCTATCATTACTACCTTTATCTCCGTAACCATGCTTATCAATCGATAACCCGAGCTGCGCATTTTAATGAAAAACCCTGGCGATCGCACGATCCCAGGGTTTTTTGTTTTTTCAGCCTTCTTGTTACTGTACTTCCTTTCCGTTTTCAGGGTAAAGGATCACCGTAACGGGACCCCGGGGTAACAGTTTTTCTACGGCTTGCTGGATATCGTTGACCGTGACAGCCTCATAGAGTTCGGGACGTTTTTCTAAACGGGATAGAGGGCGATTGTAGATCGTAGAAAAATAAGCGTAGCTCTGACTGATATAGGAGTTTTCCTGGATAGAGGCTTCGAAGGATTTCTTCAGGGCTTCTACGGATTTACGAAATACGTCCCGGTCAATGACGCCGCCGGCAATCAGATCGAGTTCCTCAAGAACTGCGGCGCTGAGCTCCTTTACCCGGCCGGGATCGCAGGGGAAGTAAACGTACATGGTGAGCTCCCCGCCAGGGGGCAGAATTGATAGGGTGGTCGCCGCGAAAAGGGAGTAGGTTCCTCCCATCTGTTTTCGGGTTATTTCCAGGAGCCTGTTGTTAAGGTATTCGCCGAGTACCGCAGCTGCGGCTTCTCCGGATTCGGAAAATTCCTCCTGTACTATCCAATCCATAATAACCTGGCTTTTATTTTCCTGTCCTTTATAAAGCACCTTTTCGAGTTTCCCCGGTCTGATAATTTTTATATCCGCCCAGGTGTTCCAGGATTCACCCCTGGGTATAGAGGCTAGGTAGGTTTCCGTGTAGGAACGGAGACGCGCCATATCGAGGTTGCCTACGAATACAAAGGTATAGTCTGCGGGGTTGAGGGATTTCCGTATAATGGTCAGGGCATCGGCAATGTTTACCTTTTCCAAATCCGAAAGGGTCATGGGCCGGTACCATGGGTTATCGCTGAAGATGGTCCGGGTTCTCTCATCGAAGAAGACCGCTTCGGGATTTTTGTCATGCTGGGCCAGCTCGGTGCGGTACTCGTCCAGTACGGATGCCGCCGCATCCTGATCTATCCGGGGCTGGGTGAAATGAAGATAGAGGAGTTCAAAAAGGGTTTTAAGATCCTCCTGGGTGGAGAAGCCTTGGAAATTCCGCATGAAGGTGGAGAGGGAGAAGCCTATGGAAACTTGCTTGTCCGCCAGCTTCTTTATCAGATCCGGCCGGGAATAGGGCCCTATACCGGAGGCGCTTAGCAGATCTTCGGCAAGATCCGCGGAAACGATCTGATCTTCCGGTACGGCGGTAATGCCCCCCTTGGCTGCGGCATAGAGGATAATTTCGTTGTTCTTGTTTTTCGTTTCCTTGAGGATCACCTTGGCGCCGTTGCTAAGTTCCCACTCTGTGGTTCCGCTCGCAGTATCTGTCCTTTCCGAGAGGATGCTCCCCGGCGTGGGAAGAGTGTCCAAAAGTTTGTCGTCCATCTTTTCATTTACCGGAGGAGGGACACGCATGCTGGTACTCCGCCGTACCAGGGTACGGATACGGTCCGGGGAAGGGAGGCTTGCCGCCTCGTCTTCCGGGGCGCTGATGAATACGATAAGATCATTGTAGGCAAAGTAATCCCTGGCGGTGGTGGTAATTTCGTCGGCGCTTATGCCGGGGAGCAGTGCAGAGACCGCCTCCAGGTCCCATTCGACGCTGGTAACGGGGGAACCTGTCAAAAAATGGGAGGAAAAATTGTCTATGTATTGCGATGAATGCTGACGGTCCTTTTCGGAGGCCGCACGTTGCATATCCGCCAGGAAAGCGCGTTTTGTCTGATCGATTTCCGCGGCGGTAAAGCCGTATCGGGCCATTTTCTCTTTTTCCAAAAGCAGCCTGTTTAGCGCCGCTTCGGCGTTGCCGGTTTTGGCGATGGCTATCATGAGATAGTGTCGGGAATTCTTTGTAAAACGGTTTAACCCTGCACCGGCGGTGGTAAAGGGGGTTTCGGGATTATAGCTTGCTTCTTCAAAGCGGACTTGCAGCATCTGGTCGATGAGGAGCTCGATTATCCCCCGGCGGAAGGAAGCCATATCCCGCACGTTTTTATCCGACGGCAGTTTGTAACACAGATCGATACGGGTGTGGGGCAATTCCGGATCGGTAAATATCTCCACAGTAAAGTTCCCCTTCTTCGGCTCGGGGAGTTCATAAACGGGCCTTTCCAATGCGCCGGTGGGACTTCCGATCAAAAAATAGGAGGCAAGATCCGCCTCAAGTTTGGCGCCGTCGAAATCGCCGACAAAAACCAGGGCCATGTTATCCGCCCGGTACCAGGTACGATAAAAATTTACCAGCCGTTCCGGCGGGGCAGTCTCGATGATTTCCGGAAGCCCTATGGGAAACCGCTCCGCGTATGGGGCGCCCCGAAAGATTGTGGAGAGTAGTTTTCGGGAAAGCCGTTCCCCGGCTCCGCGTCGGGCCCGGTATTCTTCCAAAACAACAGACCGCTCGCTATCCACATCCGCCGGGGCAAAGTTGATAGCCCGGGTCCAATCGTCAATAACCGCCAGAGCTTTATCGGGAATACTCTTGCGGCCGTCTTGGTCAAATTCCACCGGGACTTCAATGCCATAGACCGTCTGGTCGAACGAGGTATAGGCGTTTACCTCGGGGCCCCAGCGCATACCCAAAGTACGGAGGTACTCTATCAGATCGGACTTGGGGAACCGTTCGGTACCGTTAAAAGCCATGTGCTCTACAAAATGGGCCAACCCTTGTTCGTCGTCTTTTTCCAGAACCGAACCGGCGTCAACCGCCAGGGTCAGGTAGGCCCGACCTTCGGGCATCCCGTTTTCCAGGATATAGTATTTCAAACCACTAGGGAGTGTGCCGGTCCGGGCTTCCCTCATAAAAGGTATGGGATCCGTGGGGGCGCCCAGTCCTCCGTAGAGGGCAGGGTCATCGGCGGGTTTTCCCACAGTGGCGCAGGAAAGGAATGCCGCTATCAATGTAAGGGATAAAGCAAATCGTTTTAAATAGTACATATCGACATTATAATGTGACCGATTGAGGCTTTACAAGGATATTTATAGGATATATAAAAGGATATTAAGATCTAAGGAGCAGGCTATGAAAATGGATATTGATACGGGTATCGGCATTGCAGAAAAACAGGACGACTTGCTTCAATTTTTCCATTTTTCCCGGAAGGATGTCTGGGATCTGGGAAATGTGATTGTGAACGAGATCCTTGATAAAAAATATATCCTTTCGGCCAGCATCCGGCTGATTAGCGGGCTGATTGCCTTTCAGTATTTTTCTGAAGGAACCAATCTGAACAATGATTTTTGGATGCGCCGTAAATTCAATATGGTAAGGGATAAGGAAGCCAGCAGCCTGCTTACGGCCCTGCAGTGGCAGAAGAAAGATGAGGGCCTGGAGTACCAGGGGCTGTCTCCGTCGGAGTATGTCATGTGCGGGGGCGGGTTCCCTATTGTGGTGAAGGGTACCGGGCTGGTAGGCGTGGCCCTGGTTTCGGGGCTCCCCCACCTACAGGATCACGATATTTTGATTGAGACCATCAGCCGTTACCTGGGAGTAGCTGAAGTTCCCCGGATACCGCTGGATTCAGGACTATAGGGTATTTATTGTTGTTTCTTTCATAATATATAAAAATCCGGGAACAGTTTTATCCAAGTCAATTCATGTTTATTATGGTACAGATGTACCAAAGTGCTGCCGGGAATAGCGGCAAAGCGGCGGGTTGTTTCCGCATCCCATTCGCCTTGCATCTTTATGGTGCATATAAAATTTTTACAGAGCCCCGAATTTAGCCACTTTTCAATCCATTCATATAGCCGCCGGGGGTAGCAGATCACATCACTGAAGAGCCAGTCTAGGGGGCCTATCTCCCCAGGGCTTAGGGTAAAGGCGTCGTGTTTTTGGAAACTTACTCCGGGCATGGCTATGACACGGTCCTCCAGGGGGGTGCGGTCCACCGCCAGTACTGTGGCGCCCAGATTTGCAAGAGCCCAGGTCCAGCCTCCGGGACTTGCTCCGGCATCCAGGCAGCGTTCACCTTGCCGGGGTAGGCGGCTGCAGCGGACCAGTGCTTCCCAGAGCTTCAGATAGGCCCGGCTGGGAGGCCCCAGTTTATCTTCGTCAAATTCGATAATCCCCTTAGGAAAGGGGCTGGCACATTCCGCAGAGCCGATCAGGGTATTGGCGTCCAGGAGGGTCCAGCTTCCCATGGGATTATCCGGAAGCGTCCAAGGGAAGGGCTTTTTTTTTGATGATAGGGGGGGCAGTTTTGCGCTAATCAGGGCGCCCCGCCGGAATTGGGTAAAGAGACTTGGCGCCCAGTTTCGCTGAATACTTCGCAGGGCGGCGGTGGCTTCGGATATAGTGTCAAACCTTAAGCGGAAAGGTTTGAACCAGCAGTTTTGAAACCAAAAAACCGGTAACCGGGGATTTTTTACCCAATAGAAAGGTCCCCAGGAACCGGCATTTGGGCCAATTTCCTGTTCCAGATGATCCTCAAGGCCCGAAATTACCTGAAATATCCGGCCGGGAAGGTATTCTAAACGCGGAATTTTAGATTGAGGTAGATCGCCAGGCAAGGTAATCGACGTAACGCTGGAAATCCCGTCCCTTGGGAGATACGGTTATAGCAAACCCAATTTCACAGGAATAGCCCCCGGTACGAACCCACCGGCTTTCCACTTGAAGTTCAAAAGGGGCAATCTTCGCCGTGGAATCGGGAACAACCTGTAGTTTATACTGAACATTAAGTTTGACGTCCACATACATGGTATATTCTACGCAACACCCGGTAATACTGAGATCTTTTAACAATGCCTCGCCCTCAAACACTTCGGGGACAAGAGCTCTCGCAAGGGTCGGATATCTGATATTTTTGCGATTGTCAAACATAATTACTTTATTTTGTATGAAAATGCGGTACTCGTCAACAGGAATTTGAAAATAGGGGCTTGAAATTTTTGAATAATTTCGGCTATTCTGGGTTATCATGAGTACAAGTCCAGTGGCCGCTTATCTGGCCGCCACCTCCCCCGAAAGGGTAAACAGCTCCCTGTTGGCGTATCTCTGTAATCTTCAGGAAATAGCTAAACTCGCCCCTGAGATTGCCGCTTCCATTGTGCAGGAACTGGAAAACCAGCGCAAACGGGTAAAGCTTATCGCAAGCGAGAATTATTGTTCTATGGCGGTTCAGTTAGCCATGGGGAACCTCTTAACTGATAAATATGCCGAAGGCATGCCTTCCCATCGTTTTTATGCGGGGAATGAGAATGTGGACGCCGTGGAATCCTTGGCAGCCGAGGAAGCCCGGAAAGTTTTCGGCGCCGAATACGCCAATGTCCAGCCCCACTGCGGGGTGGATGCCAATATGCTGGCTTATTGGGCGATTCTCACTACCAGGGTGGAAAACGCCGCTTTGGAGAAATACGGCGAAACGAACCTATACAAACTGAACGATGCCCAGTGGATGCAGCTTAAGACGGATATGGGGAATCAGCGTCTCCTGGGATTGGACTATTATTCCGGGGGCCACCTTACCCACGGCTACCGTTACAACGTGTCCGGCCGGATGTTTGAAGTCCACAGCTATGGGGTTTCCAAAGAAACCGGTCTCTTGGATTACGATATTATTGAAAAGCAAGCCCTGGAAGTAAAACCCCTGATATTACTGGCGGGTTACTCCGCCTATCCCCGAAAGATCAGCTTTAAACGGATGCGGGAGATCGCCGACAAGGTTGGGGCGGTACTGATGGTGGATATGGCCCATTTTGCCGGGCTTGTGGCAGGGAAGGTTTTTACCGGAGAATACGACCCGGTACCCTGGGCCCATGTGGTAACCAGTACCACCCATAAGACTTTCCGGGGTCCACGGGCAGGGATGATCCTTTCCACCAAGGAATTCGCCGATGCCCTGGACAAGGGCTGTCCTCTCACCATGGGCGGTCCCCTTCCCCATGTTATCGCCGCCAAAGCGGTGGCTTTCCGGGAGGCTGCCAGGCCGGAATTTCGGGAATATGCCCACTTAATTGTGGATAATTGCCGGGCGTTAGCCGCCGCCTGTATCAAGGGCGGCCTGAAGGTCCCCACCGGCGGTACGGATAATCACCTGTTCCTGGTCAATGTTCGTGATTTGGGCCTTACTGGCCGCCAGGCAGAGAACGCCCTCCACGACTGTGATATCATCCTGAACCGGAACAGCCTTCCCTTTGACCCCAACGGCCCCTGGTATACCTCGGGTCTTCGCATCGGGACTGCCGCGGTAAGTTCCCTGGGTATGACTCCAAAAGACATGGAAGAATTAGGTTCCATCATCACCCTGGTCCTGAAAAACACCGCTCCCGGTCCAGACACTAAGGACCCTTCCAAGCCGAGTAAAACGAAGTATGTTGTGGATTCTAAGGTTAAGGCCGAAGCGTTGGTTCGGGTAAAAAATCTTCTGGACCGCTTCCCGGTCTACCCTGAGTTGGACTTGGATTTATTAAAGAAGGAATTTGTTAAGAATGATGCAGTTTAAAAATAGCAAATTTTGTTTAACCATTTGCGAAAAGCCTGGAAAGGACTTATAATTAAAGTATCGTGGAGGCTATAATCCTGCTTCCACGCTAATGCGTCCCAGGGGGGGCGTTTTATATATGCAGCCGCTTGCCGTGTAACCGGTGAGCGGCGTTTTTTTTGTGCGGCCTGGCAGTTGTCGCATTTTGCGCATTTCAACCAAAAAATACCCCAGTGCGGCAGGCTCCTAACTCTCCCAGGGAAACCCCGCTCCTCCGGCGACCCATTCCACATACTGTGCCGCCGTCCGGGGCGAGCGGCCGTTGAACCACCGTTCCCAGCGGAGGGCGTTATCCCGGAAGCGTCTCTGTTCTTCCTCCCCGGTTCCCAGAACCCCCTGCCGTTGGCCGATAAAACAGGCGATACACAGGTATTCATCCTGATTTGGGGCGGTATAAACCACGGTAATCCCGAAACGGTCCGCCAGAGAAAATTGTTCCTGCATCGTATCGAAGGCCCGGATATCTCCGGTAGAAGCGGCATTTGCCGCTTCAGCGGAGTTGGGCCTGTCGGAAAGACGTTCCTTTACTAGGTGGCGGCGGTTACTGGTGGCGTAGATCACCACATTATCCGGCCGGGATTCGATACCCCCATCCAGCAGAGCCTTGAGATCGATAAAAGAATCATCGGTATTTTCGAAAGACAGATCATCGATAAAAACAATAAAACGCAGAGCCCGGGATGATAGGGTATTCAATATGGCTGGCAGTTCCGGAAGATTCCCTTTACGGACTTCAACAAGCCGCAGTCCCCGGCCGGTATATTCATTACAGACCGCCTTAACCGTGGCGGACTTTCCTGTTCCCCGATCCCCATAAAGGAGCAGGTTATTTGCGATCTTCCCTTCAAGAAAGCGGAGGGTATTGGCCACCACTACAGACCGTTGATCCTCATAGCCTGAAAGATCCGTCAATTTTATGGGATCCGGGTTAAGAACCGGCCGGAGTGAGGAACAGGATTGGGGGCCGGCGGACCAGGAAAAGAAACTATACAATCCCATCTCTCCCGCCCCATGTGCGCGGATGTACGCGCCCAATTTTGGCAAGGCTTCTCCCCAGCCGGTGTTTTTGGAGAACAGTCCCGCCATACCGGCGCCAACCGCCGTGTCCGTGTCGCAGCTCAGAAACTTCGCTTCCTTTCCGATAGCGGCGGCGCTTTCTTCTAAACCGGTCTTGGTGAGCAGGCCGGCCAGACGGGCGCCCAGGCCGGGAAGGTCGAAAGCGGCAATCCGCCCCAGCCGGGAAAGATCGTTCGCCGCCAGGACACATAGTGCCGGAGGGAGCTGGTCCGGGGCTGCGGTTTCCAGTTTCCGGGTAAAGGCATTGTCATCGGTGATGGTTAAAAAAACGATCCGGGAATAAAAGGAATCGGCCCGGCCCTCTTGCGCAAGGATTTTCGTAAAACCCGCCCAGTCCCGAACTAAGTCCAGAGGAGCCGCTTTCCGGAAAATATCCTCCAGTAGAATATCCAGGGATTGGATCAGGGGATGTTTTTTAAGGGCGGAAAAAAGCGAAAGCCCGGCAATGTCCGCCCGGGTTTTTAAAATAGCCTCGGCAATGTTCATAGAAAAATCCCTACACCGTTACACCGGCCCTGCGAATAAGCAGAAAAGTACATACCCGCATCGTTATGGGGTGGTGTCTGTCAGCGCATACTGCCCCGGTAAAAAACGCGGACCTGTTTATACAGACCTTCTCCTTCGCTCTTAGTTTCCACATCGGCAATATCGTTCAAAGTAGTATGGATAAGCCGCCGGTCAAAGGGGTTCATGGGTTCCAGCAAAATTGAACCCCGGTTATCCCGCACCCGGTCTGCAACGGTATAGGCCAAACGAACCAGGGATTCCTCCCGGCGAATACGGTAATTCTCGCTGTCCAGAATAACCCGTATATCCTCCCGGCCCTGACGGCCGGCGTAAATATTTACCAAAAACTGGATGGCGTCCAGGTTTTTTCCCTTTTTCCCAATAAGAATAGAGGAATGCTCGGAATCGATCTTAAGACCGATTTTCCGATCCTCCCTAAAAAGTACCGTTACTTTTCCGCCGTATCCCATGCGTTCGATAAGCCCCCCCACAAAATCAACCAGCTTTTGTTCAAACTCATTCTGGGATTCCGGATCCCCAAAAACCGCAGCTTCTTTGAACTGATTATTTTCAGGACTGGGCCTGGAAGGATTTAGAGATACCGGCTTATCGGTATGAACCTGGATCTTTACAAACCCTTTCTTAAAAAGACTCGAACGCTGGGTTTCAAGGATTTCCACATCGAAACCGTCCTTTTCAAGTCCCAACTCTTCTGCCGCCCGGTCAATGGCTTCCTTTTCGGTACGGCCTTCAAATTCATATACCATAAATTTCACCTCTTTTTCTTCTTTTTTGGCGGCGCTATCACCGTTGCCGGGGCTAAAGCAGCCTCTGCCGTTAGTATTCCTTTTCTTTTCGCTAAGTATTTATTGAGTGTAAGCTGTTGAATCAAGGTTAAAACATTGGACATGATCCAGTACACCAATAATCCCGAAGGTACATCGTAGAGGATGAAGAAGAACATGACAGGCATGACATAGAGCATCATCTTCATCTGTGCATTCCCCTGCTGATCCGGGGTCTGGGTTACTTTTCCGTAGAGAAGCTGGGAAGCTACATAGATGAAAGGTAAAGCCCTGAGATTACTCCAACCCAAGATGGGTATGCGGAAAGGTGCAAAGTTCCAAATTGATTCGGGCAGGGACAAATCCGGTATCCACCCGGGAATGAACATGGCGCCGCGGAGATCAAAATGGGTATTGAAAAGATTGTACATGGCGAAAAAAATCGGCATCTGGATGAACAAAGGAAGACATCCGGAAATGGGATTATACCCCTCTTTTTTATAGAGCGCCCCCATTTCGGCATTCATTTTTTGGGGATTATCCTTATATTTTGTCTGAATTTCCTTAATCTTCGGTGAAAGGGTCTGCATCCGCAGGGTAGCCTCGGTGCTCTTCTTGGTCAGGGGGAACATGATCACCTTAACCAGGAGGGTGAGGAGAATTATCGCTATTCCGTAATTGGGAATTATCTTAAAGAAAAGCATGAGCAGCCATTTCAACACGGATTCCAGGGGCCCCAGAAAGCCGCTGGTATTGGCAACTTTGATAAGCTGCAAGTCCCGAAGCTTAAAACTATTGGCTGCCGTATCGTATACTCCCAGAGCGGCCTGGCTTTTGGGTCCCAGATAGAAACGGTATACGTCGGAGGTACGGGAACTGTTTAGGACCGCAGGCCGGACTAAATACAGCCGGGAACTTTCGGCGATCCCCGGCTCGGGGCGGGTAGAAAAGACCATTTCCGCTTGACTCGCCAGGGGTATGGAGATAAGGGTAAAATACTTGCCCGCCACCGCTCCCCAGGTAAATCCGGGGCTGATGGTCATGGGGCTGTTTTTACCAACCTTAGTTTGGTCCCCTTCGTTTTTGAATTTACCATTGGTAAAGGTATAGTAGCGGCGGTATTCGTAACGCTGATCCAGTTTTTCAAACCGCGGGCCAAACTGGGGAGCGGAGCCCAGTGTATAGGCGGCGCCTGAGAAGTTAAGGGAAGACAGCTCCCTTCCACCGTCCAGGGTAACCGTCAGCTCAAACATATATTCATCAGGCCTGAAATCGTACCGCTTGGTCAACCGGACCCGGCCATCGCCTCCGGAAACCGCAAAATCCCGGGAAAATTCTACTATGTGATCGGAAATCCGGTTTACACTGAAGAAAGAGTTTATGGATTGGGCAGTAAGGCCCCCCAGGGCGATAGTAAATGCATGGGACTCCTCCGCACTTCCCTGGAGGACCATTTCTACCTCCTCAACCCCGTCCTTATGTTCAGTGAGCTTATAGGAAACCATATCGCCCCCGGCATTGGTCAGAACCACCGTAGCAAGGCCGGTATTGATGGTTACTCGCTGTTCTGTACCGGGACTGTCGTTGAGGGGGATGTCTTCGGAGGGACTCTCCTCCACATAGACAGACACGGGGTCCACCGCCTGGGAAGGGCCGGCGGTTACCGGCTGCCTTCCGGGCTGTTCTGTAACCGTATTGGCAGGCGCCGGCTGAGTAGGAGGAAAAAATACCCCCTGGATAAAATAAAACGCTGATATCACCACAATTGAAAGCACCACGGCTAGTAATGTTCTCTTTTCCATGCAAACTCCAAATCGTTAAGGTACCGGATCGTAACCACCGGAATGGAAAGGATGGCAACGCAGGATCCGTTTAAACCCCAAAAAGACTCCCCGGAATACGCCATATTTCCGCACCGCCTCGTAGGTATAGGCGGAACAGCTAGGTACATACCGGCAACTGGAGGGGAAATAGGGGGACACCGCTTGCTGATAAAACCGGATTAAAAACAGTACCGCTTTTTGTAATACGGTCATTATTCAGTTCCCGTTAATAATCCGGCCCGGGAAAACAGCGTCTCAAGCTGATCCATCCGATCCGCCAGGAAATCTTTGCCTGGGTACACCAGTAAAACCAGGTCGTAGCCGTTTTTCAACTGGTTTTTTAGGAGCCGGTATGCTTCCCGGCCAACTCGCCGGGCCCGGTTCCGTTCCACCGCATTTCCAAATTTTCGTGCAAACGTAAAGGCTATCCGGTTGTGGGCAAGCCCATTTCCCAGCCAGAACAGCTTAGCGCCGGGGCAACTAACCGCCTCCCGGTGGTTAAAAACCGCCCGTATCGCTTCCCTTCTCTTTAACCGTTCATCCCGCTTAAATCGAAAAGCCCGATCCACCGTCTAATAGGGCTTCTTTTCGTCGGAAACGGTCAGTTTAATCCGGCCTTTTGCCCGCCGGCGCTTTAAAACAAGCCTTCCGCCATGGGTTTTCATCCGGGCCCGGAACCCGAATTTACGGTTCCGCTTTACTTTACTGGGTTGATAAGTCCTTTTCATGGGAATTTCTCCTATCTTCTATAAATAAAGGTCATACAAGCAAACTAATAGGGATCCAGTATAGGAATTAAGGAGATAAAGATCAAGAGGGCGAATTGCCTCACTGAAAATGTTACCGCAGAGGGACCATGCCTCAAATTGAAAATGTTACCCAAATTATTATGAGGACGCTCGAAGGAGGGCGTCCC
>JAITBG010000036.1 GCA_031283725.1 Treponema sp.
CCTGAGAACTGGGCGTATTTCAGGAAGATGGCGGTGGCGGTGGCGGTGGCGGTGGCGCGCGCTGACACGGAATCGAAGGATAGTGTCAAGAGCCGGGTGAAACAGATGGCATGGAGCGATGGCTATTTTGAGCGGCTGCCGTTTCATTCGCCCTTTGCGTCTGAAACCCTGCCCGAGACGCTTCCATCATAATTTATATGCGCTCGCCCTGTACGGAAGGCACACAAAGGAAGGAAGGGCTTGGACTTCGGGGAGTGCCTTGGATTCCGAGGAATCTGCGTTGAACTCCGAGGAGTTTGCGCTGGATCCCCAGGAGTTTGCGTTGGATTCCCAGGAATCTGAAACAGACTCCCGGGAGCCTGTTCCGGGCTCCTCGGAGAATGCGGCACCCGCCGGGGCGGATGACTTGAGCTTTCCGCGGGGCAGCCGCGTCTTTGTGGTTCAATTTATATGAAAGTCTGCAATATCGGCAGCTTTCTCGAAAAACTTCATAATGCCGCTTTTAAGGGAGAAAACCACGAAAAAAAGGAACCACGAAGGCGTGCCAAGGCACGGAAGGAAGGGATAAAAGAGTGCTTCATGCATCCTTTGCGCGCCCTATTCGCCCTCTCTTGGCAAGATGCTTTTATATACCCCCAAAGGACGCGCAAGATGCCCTATGGGGTAATTTTCCGCGTCCGTTCCTGCGGTTCGCGCGGTCAGTAAAAAAAGTACCCGGCTTTATTTTGATATGCCGTAAAGACGCCTTGATTGTCCTCTGTATGCGGGGTATTCTTGGAAACACTACGCTACATATAGGACGGAGGCTGCGCGCTTCCCCTGGAGCGCCGGAAGGATAGAGGCATGAAATATCAACGATTATTTACGGAAGGCCAAAGCGGGCCGTACAAGGATATTCAGTGGGAAAAACGGCGGAGCGAAATTCGCAACGCCGACGGAAAAGCTATTTTTGAAGAGGATACGGTGATTGTCCCGTCTTTTTGGAGCCAGATTGCCACGGATATTATCGCCCAGAAATACTTCCGCAAGGCCGGTGTCCCGGCGGATAAGGGCGCGGAGTGGAAAACCTGGGCGTCAGGCGGTTCGGCTAAGAAAATCGCCGAGTTTCCCCTCCCGAAAGACGGCGCGGAACACGACAGCCGCCAGGTTTTCCACCGCCTGGCCTATACCTGGATGGACTGGGGCCGGAAAAACCGTTATTTCGATAGTGAAGAAGACGCCCGGGTCTTCTACGACGAGACCTGTTATATGCTGGCCCACCAGATTGCCGCCCCCAACAGCCCCCAGTGGTTTAACACCGGGCTCTATGCGGTATACGGCATCGACGGCCCCGCCCAGGGGCATTACTATTTCGATTCCGGGGACGGCTCATCCGGGCCGGGTACACTCAAGCAATCCGACAGCGCCTATAAACGGCCGCAGGTACATGCCTGTTATATCCTTTCCGTTGAGGATGACCTGGTAAACAACGGGGGCATCATGGACCTGGTTACCCGGGAGGCCCGGCTCTTTAAGTACGGCTCCGGTACGGGGTCTAATTTTTCCCGGCTCCGGGCGGCGGAGGAAAAGCTTTCCGGGGGCGGGGTTTCTTCGGGGCTCCTATCCTTCCTCAAAATAGGGGATCGCTCCGCCTCGGCGATTAAGTCAGGGGGCACTACCCGGCGGGCGGCTAAGATGGTGACCTTGGATATAGACCACCCGGATGTGGAGAGGTACATAGACTGGAAGGCCGGGGAAGAACACAAGGTTGCCGCTATGGTAACCGGTTCGGCGGTGGTGAAAAAAAACCTGGATGCCATAAAGAAAACCTTGGCGGACTGGCGGGGGCCTGAGGAAGATCAATTTAACGCTGAAAAAAACCACGAGCTTGCCGCGGCTTTGGGGAATTCCCTAAAAGAAAAGATTCCTCCCGCATACCTTTACCAGTTGCTGCGCCGGTTGGAGCAGAGGGACGGCGAGGTGAACCCCAGGGTCTTTACCACTGCCTGGGATGATGAGGCTTACAATACCGTGTCCGGCCAGTCCTCCAACAACAGCCTGCGGGTCGGCGACGGTTTTATGCGGGCGGTGCTGGAAAACAAAGACTGGGAGCTCACTCCCCGTACCGGCGGTATGGCTGCCCGGACCGTGAAGGCCCGGGATATCTGGAACCAGGCTGCCCGGGCCGCCTGGCAATGCGCGGACCCGGGGCTCCAGTACCACACCACCATTAATGATTGGCATACCTGTCCGGCGGGCGGGGAAATCCGGGCATCCAACCCCTGTTCGGAGTATATGTTCCTGGATGATACGGCCTGCAACCTCGCTTCTATAAACCTTGCGGCCCTCTACGATAAGCGGAGTAAAGCCTTCAATATTGAGGCGTATCTCCACGCTATCCGAATCTGGACTACCATTCTGGAAATATCCGTGGTCATGGCTCAGTTCCCGGCGCCGAAGATTGCCCGGCTTTCCTACGAGTACCGGACTCTGGGGCTTGGGTACGCCAACCTGGGAACGCTACTGATGCTTATGGGTTTGGCCTACGACTCCGCGGAGGGGCGTGGTGTGGCGGCCGCCCTTTCCGCTCTGCTTTCCGGTGAAGCCTACGCCGAGTCTGCCCGTATGGCGGCCGGTCTTGGTCCCTTTCTCCGTTATGGGGATAATTCGGCGGCCATGCTCCGGGTGATCCGTAACCACCGGCGGGCGGCCTACGATGTCCCCGCAACGGAATACGAGGGGGTGCATACGCCGCCTAAGGGGATAGACGCCGCCTGTCCCGGCTATCTTCTAAAAGCCGCCCGGGATGCCTGGGATCGCGCCCTGGATCTGGGAATCGCCCACGGATACAGGAACGCCCAGGTTAGCGCCATAGCTCCCACGGGAACCATCGGTCTTTTGATGGACTGCGACACTACCGGTGTGGAACCCGATTTTGCCCTGGTGAAGTTCAAGAAACTTGCCGGGGGCGGGTATTTCAAGATCATCAACCAGTCGGTTCCCCCCGCCCTGGAAGCCCTGGGCTATACCCAGGAGCAGATCGACGGGATCATCGCTTACGCTACGGGCTGGAAAACCCTGGCCGGCGCCTCAAAAGTTTCCCTCTCAGACCTGGAAGCCAAGGGCTTTACCCCGGAAGCGCTCGCCGCCGTGGAGGATGCGGTAAAAACCGCCACCGGCCTGGATGGAGTGTTTAACCCCTGGATTTTGGGTACGTCCTTTGTGGAGAAAACCCTCAATGTCCCCGAGGCTACCTGGTCCCTGCCGGGGTTCAGTCTCCTCAAACATCTAGGGTTTAGCGCCGCCGATATTGAGGAAGCGGAACGCTACGCCTGCGGAACCATGGGCCTTGAGGGGGCGCCGCAGCTTAAAAAGGAACATCTGGCGGTTTTCGATACCGCTACCCCTTCGGGGAAAAACGGCAGGCGATCCATACCCTGGACCGCTCATATTGGTATGATGGCCGCGGTGCAGCCCTTTATTTCCGGGGCTATTTCCAAGACTATCAATATGCCTAACAATGCAGGTTACGAGGATGTGAAGGGGGCCTATATGCTTTCCTGGAAAAGCGCCCTCAAGGCGGTGGCCCTCTACCGGGACGGCTCCAAGCTTTCCCAGCCCCTGTCCGCCTTTGCCCCCGGCACGGATCCTCTGGCGGATACCATACTGGTCCTTCAGCGGAGCCTGGAAAACCCGGATCAGTTGCGCAAAGCCGTTGCCGTAGCGGATCTCCGGGGCCGCCGGCGTTCCCTGCCGAATCGCCGGGTGGGATATACCCAGAAAGCCAAGCTGGGGGGACATTCCATTTTTATTCGTACCGGGGAATATACCGACGGTTCCCTGGGGGAGATCTTTCTGGATATGCACAAGGAAGGGGCCGCTTTCCGGAGCCTTCTCAACAGTTTTGCCATCGCCGTTTCCCTGGGGCTCCAGTACGGGGTACCCCTGGAAGAGTACGTGGATGCCTTTACCTTTTCCCGGTTTGAACCCAACGGCATGGTCCAAGGTCACGACTATGTAAAGATGGCCACCAGTGTTATTGACTTCATTTTTCGGGACCTGGCTATCAGCTATCTGAAACGTACCGATCTGGGCCAGATCAAACCCGAGGATCTGTTGGATAACAGCCCCAAAAACGAGGCCCCCGAAGCCAAACATCCTGGCGCGGCCCGTCACCTTCATGTAAAGCTTACGCGCAAGGATGGTTCACCGAAGACTGGTAAGGATACGTCCGCGGCAGAGGGTGACGCCGCCAGGATCGCCCAGGCCCGTATCAAGGGCTACGAGGGCGACCCCTGTCCGGTCTGCGGCTTCTTTACCTTAGTGCGGAACGGTACCTGTATGAAATGTGATACCTGTGGCGGAACCACGGGGTGTAGTTAGTAGAGAAATATAGAGGAGCATCCCATGATTGAATTTATGATTGATACCGCCAACCTTGAAGCCATAACCCGGTACGTTGATTTGTTTCCCGTTGCGGGGGTAACCAGTAACCCCAGTATCCTTGAGCTTGAAGGGAAAATCGATTTTTTCCCCCACCTGAGGAAGATCCGGGAAATAATCGGTCCCGGCCGTTCTCTTCATGTCCAGGTTATCGCCGAGGATGCCCAGGGCATCATCAAGGAGTCGGAAACTATTCTGAAAAAACTCGATGACCGGGTATTCATCAAGATCCCCTCTACCGAGGAAGGTTTTAAGGCCATGCGGCATCTGTGGCAGCGGGGGGTCCGGATCACCGCCACCGCTGTCTATACCCAAATCCAGGGGTTTATGGCCGCCGCCTGCGATGTCGATTATATCGCCTTGTACTATAACCGTATGAAGAACATGGATATCGATGCAGATCATTCCATCCGGACCCTGCGCAATGTTCTTGACCGGGAAAAAATGGGCGCAAAAATCCTCGCCGCCAGTTTCCGGACCATACGCCAGACCACGGACGCCATCAGTTCTGGGGCCCATGGCGTAACCGTCCCGGACCGCTTGCTCCGCGATGCCTTTGGGCTCCCGATCATCAAGACCGCGGTCGACGATTTTCACAAAGCCTGGGTTTCGATCCAGGGGGATGTTTCGATCGCCGAACTGTAATACTGGGGCGATTAACAATTAGTAGCTAATAGGAATGAGTAAGAAGTTACCCTTCACGATCCGTTCCGTCAGGAGTCTCACCGTCCATCAGCGAAAACAGCGCGGCGGTTCTCCGCAGGCAAGCGCAATAATACGCGCCTCCGCATCCCCGGTCACCAGGCCGCTTTCACCGGGGAGGCAAGAAAAGCGCCAAAAACTGAAGTTCCCAGTAGTTCTTGTAAGAATTGCCCTTTACTCACTCCATCCTGATGCACCGATCACCGAGGCTCCCGGCGGCCTTCAGCGGGCTTCTCATAGCCCAGGAGGGCGGAAAGCTGCTTCGAGACGGCGAACAATGCGGGGAGGTTATCCTGGATTTTCTCAAAGGTCATGCGGTCTGCGGGGCTCCATTGTGGGCTATCATAGAGAATTGGAATTCCGAAAAGGCTGCCGATTTGCTGTAAGTCTATATAATATAAGGACTTAGCTACGAAAAGGCCGGCGAGAATTCCAAAAATCCAGGGCGAAAAAAAGCGAAAAACCCACTGAAAACGCGACTGGGGGGCGACT
>JAITBG010000040.1 GCA_031283725.1 Treponema sp.
GTCCCTGCCCGCAGCCGCCTCCATCGACAATTCGGCGTTCTACCGCTGTACGGGCCTTAAGACGGTGTCCCTGCCCACAGCCGCCTCCATCGGTGAGGATGCGTTCTACGGCTGTACAAGCCTTGAGACGGTGTCCCTGCCCGCGGCTACCTCCATCGGTGAGGATGCGTTCCTCTACTGTACGGGCCTTAAGACGGTGTCCCTGCCCGCAGCCGCCTCCATCGGCAATGGGGCGTTCTCCGGCTGTACAAGCCTGGAGAAGGTGTCCCTGCCCGCAGCCGCCTCCATCGGTAAGTGGGCGTTCTCCGGTGCCGGAGAAACCGCGCTGACCATTACCCTGGGCGCCGAGGCCCCCTGGGTAGGGGATAGCATATTCGCGTCTATCTCCGCCAAAACCGTCACCGTCCTGGTCCCCTCCGGCGCAACGGGGTACGTACCGGGAACCTATAGCGGTACCGGCACCGCTGATAACTGGGGCAACGCCTTCCGGGGCAAGGGCTGGAACGGGAGCGGCTACCTTGGCAGCGATGTAAATAGCGGCGTCACCCTGAACATCAGGTATATAACGCCGTAACAAAGGAGGTACGACACACTATAATCAGGAACCGCCGCCGGGGAGAACCGGGCGGCGGGCCCCGCCCGTAAGCCGGTCACAGCCGCCGCTATGCCGGTAAGGGCCCCCGTTACAACGGTGAGAGCCGCCGCTGCAACGGTGAGAGCCGCCGCTGCAACGGTGAAAGCCGCCGCTACAACGGTGAGAGCCGCCGTTACAACGGTGAGAGCCGCCGCTACAACGGTGAGACCCGCCGCTACAACGGTGAGACCCGCCGCTACAACGGTGAGAGCCGCCGCTACAACGGTGAGAGCCGCCGCTACAACGGTGAGAGCCGCCGTTACAACGGTGAGAGCCGCCGTTACAACGGTGAGAGCCGCCGTTATAACGGTGAGAGCCGCCGCTACAACGGTGAAGGCCGCCGTTACAACGGTGAGAGCCGCCGTTACAACGGCGAGAGCCGCCGTTACAACGGTGAGAGCCGCCGCTACAACGGCGAGCGTATTGAAGGCAGACGCTGGCACATACCGTGCTGCCGTCCGGTTAACCCATACGCGGCCATACCGCCGCTTTTCAAAGGAGTATAGTATGAGTAGCAGTAGTAGTTCAGATTGGATGCCCATGTCCCGGGCGGGCCAGTTGACCATGGCGCGGAACTGGATTTCCACCATCAACCCGCCCCAAAACCCCCCGAACTGGGGCATACCCCCCGCGCAGATTACGGAGTTCGTCACCGTCTTCGACGCCGCCCAGACCGCCTTCCTGAAGGCGTCAAGCGACACCGAGCGGACCAAGGTGGTTACCGCCCAGTGCAACGCCGCTTTCAAGGCGCTGACGGCCAAAATGAGATACCTAAAGAAACATTTTTTCTTGGTTCCGCCGCTTACCGAAATGGACATCGCGTCCCTGGGGCTCAAGCCCGAGGACACCGTCCACACCCCGATACCCCCGCCCAACGGCCAGGTAACGGCGGACGTGGGCTACCCCGCGGCCCACATGATAGAGCTTTCCAATTTCCGCGCCCTGGGGGTTCCCTCCAGCGACCCCCGGTCTAACGCGGCGGTGGACATCCACATGGGCATCGTGGGCGGGGTAGGCCCCTACGCCATCGACGCGCCGCCCGACCCGCGGCAGGGGAGCACCCTGCCCTTCGCCCGGACTACCCGGCGGCGGCGGGAGCGCTTCGACCTGGAGGGCAACTCCGGCAAGACCGTCTGGTTCTCCCTGGCCTACCGGAACAGCACAAACAAAATCGGCCCCTTCTGCCCGGCGTTCTCGGCAATTATCCCCTAAGGGGGGTTTCCGTGCGCCGTACGTATTTTCTTTTCCGTTCTTTTTTATTAAACTACCCCCATGGCTAAAATTGATACCATTACCCGGGGCCAGGCTTGGGAACTGTTTAAGACCTATAACGAAGATTCCTTCCATATCCGGCATGCCCTTACCGTGGAAGGGGTAATGCGGTGGTACGCCCGGGATCTGGGGTACGGAGCGGAAGAGGATTTTTGGGGGATTGTGGGGCTGCTCCACGATATCGATTTTGAGAAATTCCCCAATGAGCACTGTATTAGGGCCCCTGAACTGCTGCGGAAGGGGGGGGTTGGGGAAGATATTATCCACGGGGTATGCAGCCACGGCTATGAGCTGACCGTGGACATAAAACCCGAACATGAGATGGAGAAGGCGCTTTACGCTACGGACGAGCTGACGGGGCTTATCTGGGCGGCGGCGATCATACGGCCTTCCAAGAGCGTACAGGATCTGGAAGTAAAATCGGTTAGGAAGAAGTACAAAACTCCGGCCTTTGCCGCGGGCTGCTCCCGGGAGGTTATCGAGAAAGGGGCCGCCATGCTGGGCTGGGAACTGGACAAGCTTATCGAAAAGACCATCCTGGCCATGCGCTCCTGCGAAGACGTTGTTTCCCGGGGATGAGTGAAAAAGCAGTTATAGCCATGTCCGGCGGGGTGGACAGCTCCGTTGCCGCATGGCTTATAAAAGAGCAGGGGTTCCAGTGCATCGGTATAACCCTGAAACTTTTTGTGAACGAGGATCTGGGGAAACCCGGACACAATTCCTGTTGTTCCCTGGAGGATGTGAACGACGCCCGGGCGGTAGCGTATCGCCTGGGGATGCCTCACTATGTATTAAACTTTACCGAAGATTTCCGGAACAGGGTAATAAACCGCTTTGTGGAAAGCTATGAGCGGGGGGATACCCCTAATCCCTGTATAGATTGTAACCGGTTTATCAAATTTTCCCGTCTCCTTGAACGGGCCCGGCAGCTTGATTTTGACACCATCGTTACCGGCCATTACGCACGGATAGATTGGGACGGCTCGACCGGGCGGTTTCTTTTAAAGCGGGCGGTGGATAC
Source organism: Treponema sp. (assembly GCA_031283725.1). GTDB lineage: Bacteria > Spirochaetota > Spirochaetia > Treponematales > Breznakiellaceae > Termitinema. The sequence continues at coordinate 2,928 of JAITBG010000040.1, forward strand.
TAAAAAAGATCAGAGCTATGTTCTCTTCGCCATGACCCAGGATCAGCTGGCCCATACCCGGTTTCCCTTGGGGAGACTTACCAAATCCCAGGTTCGGGAAATAGCCGAGGCCCGGGGTTTTGTGAACGCGAAGAAACACGACAGCCAGGATATCTGCTTTGCCCCGGACCGGGATTACGGCGGCTTTATCGAACGCTATACTGGGAAGCTTTCTCCGGCAGGGAATATCGTCGATGAAGAGGGCCGGGCACTGGGCAGACACCGGGGTATTATCCGGTATACCATCGGCCAGCGGCGGGGGCTGGGGATTGCGATGAACAAACCGGTGTATGTTAAGGCCAAGTCGGCGGCGGATAATACGGTTACCCTGGGCCCCGAAGAATCACTCTACGCTAAATCGCTGACCGCCAATGAGCTCAATTTGATTAGCTATCCCCGGTTGGAGAAGCCTCTGCGGGTGACCGTAAAGACCCGGTATTTTCAGGCGTCGGATCAGGCCGCTGAACCGCGGGCCACAGTGGAACAGACCGGGGAAGATACCCTGCGGGTGGACTTTGACAAACCCCAGCGGGCCATTACCCCCGGCCAGGCGGTGGTGCTCTACGATGGGGATATGGTTGTAGGGGGCGGCACAATTCTGGGAACAATCTAATAGTATATATATATGTGTTCCACGGTGAGGCGGTGCTTCATTTTGACCATCAGGGTTTGTTCCGATGGTGAATAGGTCCAGCCGGAGGAATCGTACCGCTCAAACTGGGGATCGGTACGGAAAGGGACATTGTAGAGTTGTATCTGGGTAAAGGGCCGTATACCCCGGATGAGCATATAATGGGTTTCCCCGCTGGGGAAGGATACGGAAATATCCAGAAAATTTGTTTCCCGGCTGAATTTTGCCGTAACCTCCGCGGCAGCCGTCCAAGTCCAGACGCCGTTTACCGCAGAGCCCAGGCCTATGGCTTTGGCGGAAAATTTCCCCAGTCGAAGCTGCCGGTAGATCCGGGCGGAACTGAACGAACCATTGGCGGCGGTGAAGTCGCCGTTTTCGGACAAGGCCAGGGTAAGGGGAACCCTGCCGGCCCCTTCCGAAAAGGAGAGTACCGAAAGAACCAGGGAGCGGCCTATTCCGCTCCAGACTTCCTGGCCGGCGTATTCCCCATAGGCCCCCAGCCCTGCTCCCAGGCGGAGGTTAAATTCCGTATTTGCCGTTCCCTGGTAAAAAACAAAAACCCGCTCTCCCTGATTGTCCATGACGATTCTCTCGAGTATGTCAAAACAGGCAGGCTCCATCAGCCCTTCGAAGGGGTTTTTCCCGTTTGGCCGGTAATATTGCCAGTCTATATAGCCCTCCAGGATACCCGGTAACAAATCCGGGTCCAGGCTTGCGTAGTCAATAGAACCGACTATCCCGGCCGCGCTGTCAAGCAGGTTGTCGTAGCCGCGGATGGCGAGAAATTCGATGACGTGAACATCCTTTAGAAATTCGACGGAACCGGTTTCGATAAGCCGGATGAGGCGGTTGAAATTGTTCCGTTCAAAAACAGTGTTTGAACGGATCCCCTGATCCAAACGTCCTATATACGGGGCGGATTCAAAGCTTCTCTGGATTCCCTCCAGAAAAGCGGAAGGTATTGCGGAAACCGCGGACTGATAAGAACCGCGCTGTACCGATTCAGAGAGGTAGGCCAGAACCGTTTCCTCATCCCGGCTGTTTTCAATGTCCGCACTCCACCGGGAGAAAGACTGATCCCGCCAGCGGTTAAGAGCATCGTTGTAGTTCCGCCTGTCCCGGGCGGGATTGAGAACAAAAAGAGACGGGTCAAGGACTTTAGTCCCCGGAACCACGCCGTAGGAAACAGTGGGATTCTGAATATCCATAAAGATCAAACGGCGGGCGGCATCTACCGTGGAATTGTTGAACCGGTAACTTTTTCCATTGGCGATGATATGGGATTCTCCGTCGTCGCTGTACCTGATACGGGAACTGCTCAAGGGGCGATAGGGAAGTTTCAGCCCCTGGTATCCTTCGGGCAGATTGACGCTTATCCTGAGTTCCTGCCGTCCGTCGGCATTCAGGCTGCTAAAGCTGAGCTCTGTTCCACCGGCGAGCAGAAACAGAACGCTGTCTGCGGTCTTGCTGTCGGAAATAATCATGGCCACCGGCCTTGTCGGTTCCCTTTTACTATCCTGGGTTAGAACACAGAGGCTGTCGTCGTTGTCATCATCCGTAAGGAAGAATTCCATGCCCCCATAAAGGATGTCCACGGGCCCCTCCAGAGAATATTCATTACCGGGGGAAACTTCGGCGGGCAGGTTTTGGGCGCCATAATGGCCGGAAATCACCAAATCGCTGATCCTATGGGTAAAACTCTTCTGTTTGGTAAATTGTACTATTACCAGAATGATAAATACCCCCACGTACAATACAAAGAGGCTGACAATACGGGGAAAGATGGATCTTTTCATTATGCCTTAGAATATCCTATAGATGTTCAAATTGCAACTTGTTGCTTTTAAGATGATTATACTATAATTTATAAATGAATATGAATACCGGATACCTTAGGATTTTTCTTTTTCTGATAATCATCCTGCCCTGGGTTTCTTCTTGTTCGTCCCATCCCGCGGAACAGTCCCCCGCTCCGGTCTCGGCTGAAGAGCCGCTTGTTGAAGCGGCGGTTCCTGTAACGGATACCGAATCCCTCCTGTCCGCAGTGGCGGATTTGCTCGGCCGGAGGGATTACGATGGCGCCCTGGCGCTTTTTGATCGCCTGGACAGCGAAGTTGCCCTCGCTCCCGGTATCCGCATTTTGAAGGCTTCGGTATTAAGCTCCGCCGGCAGAATCGGGGAAGCCCGAAGTTTGATTGAAGACATTATCGCCGGGGATACGAATAATACGGAAGCCCTGTATGTGCTTTCCGCCCTTGAGGGAACTCAGGGAAAGGAACGGGAACAGAAGGCCATTCTGGAACGACTCATCAAGATCGAACCGAATCATATTCAGGCCCTTTCATCCCTGGGGGATATAGCGCTTCGGGCTAAATCCCTGCAAACCGCGGCTTCTTATTTTGACAAAGCCCTGGCGGTGGACCCGGACAACGGCGCGGCCCTTCTCGGCCGGGCCGGGGTATACCGGTATCAACGGAACCCCAAAGAGGCGGAGGCCCTGCTGAACAAGGCCGCCATCCTCTATCCCCAATGGACCAGACCTTTAACCGAACGGGCCCGGCTCTATCAGGGTGCGGGTTTTTATACCGACGCCTTAAACGATTTGGACCGGGCTAAGAGCATTAACGGTAATGATTATTGGATAGCCGTTGATCGGGGGATAGTCCTGGTGGATCTGAACCGGAAACAGGAAGCCCTTCCGGAATTCAACCGGGCCATAGCAATGGACCCGAATATATTCATCGCCTATGTGTATAGCGCCGGGATAAAGGATGAACTGGGGGATTATGCGGGGGCTGAGCATGATTATGAGGTTTTGGCCAGGCTTAGACCGGAGTACTATTTTGCGTCCGAGGGCGTGGGAATTCATAAAATGCGGAAGGGCCTCTGGGTCGAGGCCAGAGATGCTTTTATGGAGACCTATAAACAGGCGCCGGAAAGCTTCTCCTATGCCTTGCTTGCCTCACTGTGCTGGATGCGGGCGGGCAGGATACAGGACCCGAAGCCGTTCTTGGCGCAGGTTCTGCGGAAGGTTAAGCGGGATAGTTTAGAGTGGTATGTGATCCGGCTCTACCACGATCTGAACGGGGACAGCGATGTGGCCATACGGATTGATCAGGAAACGGACCCCACACTCAAAGCCCAGATGTTATACTATTTGGCAAGTTATTACGACGTCCGGGGAAATGCCAACCTGGCGAACAGATATTTTACCCAGGCCTATGAAATGAAACAGCGTACTATTATCGAATGGCGTTTTACCGAATGGGTCGTAGAAGAACGGAACCTGAAGGCGCTTTGATTTATGGATCACTTTTCCCGGCTGCTTGATCTTCTGGAAGAATCCTGTCATCTTTCAGATCGTTTTACCGGTGAAGCCGATTTGCCCAAAAGGAGGGTGGTAATTCAAACCCACAATTTTCCGGACCATGACGCCATGGCTTCGGCCTTTGCCCTGAGTCAGCTTCTGGAGCGTTTTGGTTTTTCCCCCAAGCTCCTGTACCGGGGCATCATTCGGAGCTACTCCCTCTGGTCCATGGTTTCAGAGCTGACGATCCCTATCACGCGGGTAGCGGATACGGTAAGTAAAGAATGGCGTAACATTCCCTGTATTGTGGTGGACGGAAATCCTACGAATGCCAATGCCCGGCAGATAACGGATAATCTTTTTGGGGTGATAGATCACCATGGGGATTCCGAAACTCCGGACTGTCCCTTTGTGGATATCCGTACGAGCTATGGTTCCTGTTCTTCTATAATAGAAAATTACTGGCATGAAGTGGCATTGAGCCCCGATAAGGCTACTGCCACAGCCCTGCTTATGGGCATACAGATGGATACGGATTTTCTCTCCCGCCGGGTACACAAAGCGGATCTGGACGCCCTGCATAGGATTTTTTTCATCGCCGACTGGGAGTACGGGTCCCGGACGGTAAAAACCGCACTTTCGAAGAAGGATCTGAATTCCCTCCAATTAGCCATCGCCAACGCCCGGATACAGGATGGATTCTTCTTTACCGTGATTACCGAAGAGATTACTCAGGAGGGCATTTCGATCCTGGCGGATTTTTTCCTGCGGCTCCGGGAGGTTTCCATCGCCGTTCTGGTGGAGAACAAGGGGGAGACCCGTCCGGTATCGGTACGGAGCCATCTGACCGGGGTTTCCGCGGCCAGGGTAATACGGACCGCACTGAAGGACATAGGCGAAGGGGGTGGTCATGATTATTTGGCCGGAGGGCTGCTTTTTCCCGCCACCGAAATAAGTGATGACGATTTGTTTTTACGGTTTCTCAATGCTATTAAGGAGTCGAGAGGAACTTCGTCTCACTTCGATTCAACGATGTAACCATAGGCCATACTAAATTAGGAGTTATTCATGAAAGATACCCATGTCACCGTTAATCTCCCGGGACGGAAAATTATTCTCATAGGTACCGCCCACGTTTCCAGAGAAAGTATTGATGAAGTTGCCGGAGTAATCCGGGACGAAAAGCCGGACCAGGTCTGCGTGGAGTTGGATGCCGGGCGATACGGCGTCATGGCCCAGAAAGACAACTGGGAGAAACTGGATGTGTCCAAGGTTTTTCGGGAGGGCAAGGGATTTCTCCTTATGGCCAATCTGGTCCTTTCCAGTTTTCAGCGCCGTATGGGAAAGGATCTGGGGGTTAAACCCGGAGAGGAGATGAAAACCGCTATTGATACCGCTACGGAACTGGGGATTTCCTATATATTCTGTGACCGGGAGGTACAGACCACCCTTCGCCGTGCTTGGGTCCGCTGCGGTTTTTGGAGCAAGAGCAAGCTTCTGGCATCCCTGGTGTCCAGCGCCTTTACCACAGAAAAACTAAGCGAGACCGAAATTGAAAACCTGAAAAACCGCAGTGAACTGGATGGCATGATGTCGGAGTTGGCGGAATACCTGCCTTCGGTAAAAGAAACCCTTATCGATGAGCGTGACCGGTATCTGGCGGCGAAAATTTGGGCCGGTACTGGACAAAAGCAAGTCGCCGTGGTTGGGGCCGGGCATCTTATGGGGATAAAGGCCCATCTGGAACGGATCGCCGCCGCCGAAGAAAGCGCCAACGTATCGGACCTGGACCAAATTCCCCCAGCCTCCATCCTGTCCAAAGCCGTGGGTTGGGTTATTCCCCTCACCATTGCGGCAATCATCGTTCTGGGTTTTTTCCGGGCCGGCGCCGGCGTGAGCCTCGCCATGCTGCTCCGCTGGGTACTGTGGAACGGTTCCCTAGCCGCCCTGGGGGCCCTTATCGCCCTGGGGCATCCCTTGTCCATTTTAGTGTCCTTTGTGGGCGCCCCTGTCGCCACCATCAGTCCCTTTATTGGGATCGGCCTTTTTTCAGGCGCCACCGAGGCTACCATGCGGAAACCCCGAGTTATCGACGCCGAGACTGTTTCTGAGGATATTTCCAGCCTGAAGGGGGTCTACCGGAACCGGATTACCAAAGCGCTGCTGGTGTTTCTCCTCTCCTCCATTGGGGGAATGGTGGGAAACTTCATCGCCATCCCTTCTCTAACGAGGTTGTTGGGGAAGTAAAAAACCCATAAAATTCTTTTTTCTTCATAATTTCAACACATTCCTAGTATAGTATCCTTATCATGGAGATGGATGTAAAAACCAACAATGTACGCGGTGAACTTTGCTGTAAGCTGCGCATTGACGGCATGACCTGTGTGAACTGCCAAAATAGGATCGAAAAAACGCTGCGCGGAACCCCCGGAATTATTACGGCCGAGGTGGACTACAATACCGGCACTGCGGTGGTTTCCTATCACAGGGAAACCATCACCATTCAGGAAATAACGTCGATTATCGAAAGGCTTGATTACCATGTTCATACCGGCGCTACGGGGGCGGCGGGGAATACCCTTAACCGCGCCGTAGGGTTTCTGGCTGTTATCGCCGCCCTTTTTCTGCTGGTCCGCAATCTGGGGCTTTTTACCCTCTTTAACGCTTTCCCCCTGGCCGAGGCCGGGATGGGGTACGGAATGCTTTTTATTATAGGGCTTATTACTTCGGTCCACTGTATCGCCATGTGCGGGGGGATAAACCTTTCCCAATGTGTGCTCAATGGAAATACATTGGGAAACGGGATTTCCACCCTGCGACCAAGCCTTTGGTACAACCTTGGCCGGGTGCTTGCTTACACCGTTGTGGGGACCCTGGTAGGCGCCCTGGGTTCGGTGATCAGTTTTTCCGGGGCCATGAAGGGGATGGTGCAAATCGTTGCCGGGGTATTCATGGTTATCATGGGAATAACTATGCTGGGCATTTTTCCCGCCCTGCGGCGTTTTGCCCCGAGGATGCCCGGTTTCCTTGCCCGCCGGGTGGAGGAGAAAAGGAAGCATAGCAATAGCCCCCTGTATGTGGGACTTCTAACCGGCCTTATGCCCTGCGGCCCCCTGCAGGCGATGCAGCTTTACGCCCTTTCCACCGGAAATCCCGTTAGGGGCGGCCTTTCCATGCTGCTCTTTAGCCTGGGGACCGTGCCCCTGATGTTCGGCCTGGGAGCGTTAAGCTCCGTGTTGAGTAAAAAATTTACCCGTACCGTGATGAGTGCAGGTGCGGTTGTTGTAGCGGTTTTAGGGTTACTCATGTTTTCCAACGGCTGGAGCCTTTCGGGGTTTTCCAGTCCCTTCGATACCGCCGCAAAAACTGCCGCTGTTCCGGGAATAGTTGTAGAGGACGGGATTCAACTGGTTAACACTACCCTTCTGCCGGGACAGTATCAGCCCATCGTGGTCATGGCGGGCATTCCGGTGAGGTGGACCATCGAAGCGCCCCAGGGGAGCATTAACGGCTGCAATAACCGGATGATAGTTCGCGAGTACGGCATTGAACACAGGTTTACTGTGGGAACTAATGTGGTCGAATTTACCCCGGAAAAATCCGGAGTTTTCCGGTATAGCTGCTGGATGGGAATGATCCGCAGTAATATTACGGTAATTGAAAGCGGCATGGAAATTCCGGCGGATGCCGCGGTAATTTCAGAAGATGAGGAATACTACGATGATGAAGATTTCGGTGAATTTGAGGAATTTGATGCGGAGGACATGGAAGACTTCTGGAAATTGTTTGAAACGGAATTTTCTGAGGTTCCCTAAACGCTTTACGGAGATGAAAGATATGAAGAGAAATACTATTTGGTGGGCGTTGGCGGTTGTTTTAGCGGTGTTTATAAACGGGGCTGTTTGGGGGGCGGATGATTCCGGCACGGCTCATAGTCCGGTGGTGGATCAGGACCTGGTTATCCTATTGAAGGATCTCTCTTCAACAGCCCAAATTTATCCCGTGATTATTGATGGGGTCCGGATGGAAATTCTGGCGGTAAAAGCTCCGGACGGAACGTATCGTACCGTATTCAACACCTGTCAGGTTTGCTACGCATCAGGCCGGGGCTATTACAAGCAAACCGGGAGTGTCCTGGTCTGCCAGAACTGCGGCAACCGTTTCCCCATGAGCCGAGTGGAGGTATCCTCCAGCGGCTGCAACCCGATACCGATATTCCCGCAGTACAAGGTCCAGGATGAAGAAAAGATTGTTATCCCAAGGGATTTTTTGATAAGGGCCAAGGGTATTTTTGCGCGCTGGAAAGTGTGATTTTTTCCAAATCCGCTGTTCCGCAATATTTTTCTATAAATATTCGTTTATTACCCTGACAATCCAGGCCGCCAGGGTTTGTCATAAACAGCCCCTCACTATATAGCATAGTTTCAGTAAGCGGTACGCCATATATCGTGTATGTCCCGGCGCATAGGGCGTCCGGCCCCAAAAACATGCCCAGTGTTACCACGAATGGCGGGAATGGGACGGCGGAATACGCGCCGATGCGAAAAACGGCCTTTGCGGCCCTGGGCTTCCGGCCCAAGGACACCACCCCTCGCTTATACCGCCGCCGGAGGGGGCGCCTGCGGTGACCTTAAGCTACCCCGCGGCCTCCACGCCCTACTTGCGCGCCTCGGGCCGCTGGTGGGGACGGCGGAACTGGACCTGGCGGGTGACTACGGCTATGCGGTGTATGTGGGAGTCATGCCCCCCCGGCGAATCCGTTTGTTCGTTAGTTCTGCAAACCACTTTTCAACCAGATTAATATTATACTTTTATTTTGTTGTCCGTTTTTGTCAGAACACTAGGGAATTATTATGGACGCTGCTGAGGCAGGGGACAGATTGCGGTACGGCATTTTCCCGGCAACAAACCGGTATCGGTAAAGGAACTGGCCCAACAGGCATTAACAACGTAATTCTTGGACCAGGAGCAGTCAGGGAAAAAATCAAGAATTTTCTTTGACACAAAGCATAGGAGGAACTGGTATTCCGGAACCGCGTCTCCGGGGCTCAGGCCGACGACCCGCAGTGAGGCTGGTCGCAGCCGACAGCCCCGGGCCTGGATGCCGCTTTGAGGGGTCTCATAAGACAATCATTGACCGTAGGGAAAACGAGCTGGTTGGTATGTAATTTTTTATAATACAAGGAATTACTAAACGCTGGGCGATACTGGATTTGAACCAGTGACTTCTACCGTGTGAAGGTGTGAAAAAGCCTTATCACGCTGTATCATAGTGTAAAGGTTTTTGGGCTATTTCCTTATAATTCAAGGAATTACGCCCCCTCTCCTTTATCATTCGTTATCATACTGTATCATGTTGTAAAGGTCAAATATGGGAGTAACGGGGGGAGTAATGTACCTTGCAGTGTACCTCGGCCCCGCCGGTCAATTAGATGGGCCGTTTGTGGGGCCGCACGCTCGGACTACACGGACTACAAATGGGTCTATGGCTGTAGTCCTACGTAATTCATTACAGGACAATGAATTACAACGCACAGACTACAGAGACTACACGAACTACAGAGACTACAGGGTATTGGTGAAGGGCTGCTCATCGGTCTTGAAAAAAGCTCCGAACCGCCGCCCTGTTTTGTCCTGTGGGAGAACACACGCAATGGCGTCGCGGGGCGGGAACGCCCCCGAACCTTTGCCGGGCTTCCCGGAAATCCCCCCAGGAACGCTATAACGGCCTTATGCGGGGTGCAGGAGCGTTAAATGTAATTTCTACAGTCCGGGGCAGTGAACCGCCGCCCAGGAGTCTTCTCGTGCGTCCTGGAGGCTATTTTGCGGGGCTGCCCCATGCGGGCTATATCTCCTCCCTGGTTTTAGAAAAGTTTTGAGGCTTCGCCCCCAATAGCTCCGCAAGGTCTTTTTCTTTCACATCGGCCCGGCGGCCCTTACGAGGCAATCCCCAAGGTCTCTTTAATCGCGGTTTCCAGCAGACGGGAATAGTTGAGGCCCTCCGCTTCGGCGGCCTCCTTGAGCCACCGGGGTATGGTAACCGTGGTCTTCTCCCTGCGGTTGTTCATGTCGTCTTTAACCATATCGGGATAAACGGTTACAGGAACGACCATGTCCCCGGCTCCGGTCTCCGGAATATTATCGGTACGTTCCGGCAATGCTTCGCCGTCTTTCTCCATGCCGTAGATATGCAGGGACAGCGCTTCTTTTGCCATTTGCAAGGCGTTATCAAAGGAATCCCCGCAGGAAACACACCCCGGTACATCGGGAAAATAGACGCTTGTACCGGGGTTTTCACCGGTTTCAAAAACCGCAAGATAGGTAATTTTACGCATGATACGCTCCTTTCAGCCCAACCCGGCCTGTTTAAGGATACTGTGAAGGGTTCCCGTCTTCAAATCTCCTTTGTGATTCGGGACGGTTACACGGCCTTTTTTAACCGGGTGTTTAAACTGGATATGAGACCCGTTCTGTTCATACAGGAACCAGCCGTCATTGTGCAAAAGTTTTAAAACATCCCGAACCGTCATAACATAAGCATACGTGTATTTTACACGTATGCCAAGGGGTTTTTCAAAAATAGCTCACTCTTTTTTAAGGAATAATGCGCCATGCCCGGCTGTTTTGCCCCGGCATGTTTCAACGCTTTGGCGGCGTGGCCCGGAGGGATTTTTGAAGGGTTGTTATTCGGTCCTGGGCGTTGTCAGGCCGTGTTTAGCCCTGCCCGGCTATATCTCCTCCCCGGTGTCGTTCACATTAGAAGTGATAATCAATCCCCGATTCTTTCATGATCTGATTTGCCATGTGCCGGGACTTTATTTTCCCATCAACCGTTACCTTGATATTAACGGAGGCTTTGAACCATACATCATGATCACCCCTGCCGTGATGGTGAAAAACAAATCCATGTTGCTTCAGGACTTCTCGGACTTTTTTTTCATACTCTGCCATTATTAAACATGGACCTCGGCAAGCCGTTCTGCCTTGAAGTTGATTTTAATATCCGTGTCCTTGAGGCCCAGAAGGTCAGGAACTGCATATTTCACCCGTTCCATAAGAGCGTCAAGGGAACCTGCTTCCAGAGCAAGGCCCGGCACGTCTTTACTGGACGCAAGCCAGACATAGGCTTC